>JAFLYY010000001.1:340949-681898 GCA_029785825.1 Nitrososphaerota archaeon
TGGTGGAATGGAGAGGGTCTTTGACATCTTCTTCGGCCAGACGCGCTTTCCGGCCCGTCGCGAAGAGGAAGTCCAGGCTGCTACGGCGTCGACCTGAAACCTGTGAGCGAACTGGTAGGGCGACAGGCATCTAGCAAGTTCACCTGCCCAACACCTGTCAATCCCGAGGCAGTTCGGTTACCTTCTCGCCGGCCGCCTATCCCTAGGCCGCTAGACTTCCAGTGCGGCTGCGGAGGAGATGCCTGGGGCTATATCTTGGGGTCCAGACCATACCTCTTCCTCGTCTCCGACTGCAACTCTCTGACGTCCTTGATCCGCCTCGACATTCTCCTCTGGAAGAGAATATCTCTCAGGCCCACGTAGCACCAGAGCAGAGACACCACGAGGCTCACAACCCCTGCCGCCACAAGGCCGGGGCTGACTAGGTCTACGGTCTGGGTCGTGACCCCCAGCATGTACGGCAGGACGACAAGCTGGACGAAGTAGCTCAGGGCGAAGTATGCGCCGGCAACGGTGGCGATTATGGCGAGAGTCCTGATTCTTCTCCCTCCACTCTCAAGGTGCTGTATGAACTCCTCTTGCAGTTCTATGATCGAGACCCCGGCGTCGCCGTCTTCAGACATGTCTTCTCTGCTCCCCCTTTTGCATATAACCGATGCTCACAAGTTGTTCATCGTTTCTCATAGAAGAGCAATTTCAGGGCCGAGTCCAGGTGGGACAGAGCCTCCATCCCTCTGGTGGTGATAGAATACGCTTCATGTCCGTCGAACGGTTCGGCTCTGACCAGCCCACCTGCGGCGAGCAGCCCCATGTAATCCGAAAGCCTGTCGTAGGGGATGTTCGCGACCCGTGCCAGCCTGGAGGGGATCTGCGGGCCTGAAGCCAGGGCCCGGAGGAGCTCCCAGCATATCACGGTCGTGTCCCTGTTCTTCAACGGCCCACTCGAGAGAAGAGGGGCGATATGAACGAATTGTGCTCACGAATCGAGAGCACAACTTGAGAGCACAAGTTGTGCGTCAGTGACTTAAGCCAAAGGCACGCTCTTGGGGCCAATGAACGAGATCTCCGGTTGGCTAGGCTATTCACTGGACAGGTCGAGGGGAAGGGTCGGTGTGAGGGGGCTCGGCGACAGGGTCCTTCTCCTCGGAAGGCAGGCCGGCAGCCTCGCGTCACTCTACTCATATTCAGCAGCGGAAGCTGGGATGAAGGTGGCCGTCCTCGACGTCGACGGCTCGGTCTCCCCTGATGTCCGTGGGTACTATGACACTTACGACTACAGCTCGATGCTTTACGAGGCGTTCCGCCTGGAGGGGGACGACGCCGTACACGGACAGCTCGTGGCGGGCGCCTACGCGGCCGCCCTCGACCTCACCTCAGAGGAGGAGGCGATCCTTTCGGCAGCCCTGCAGAAGCTCTCGGCGCAGAACGACCTGGCCACGCCCGCTTCGCTCTACGACGCCCTCGGAGGGGTGGAGGGATTCAGGGGGTTCTACGTAGACAAGCTGAGGGGGAGGATCGGGGCGCTGAAGCTCCTCGACGCCACCAGGGCGGAGCCCTTCGACAGGCTGACTTCGGAAGGCGCCCTGGTCGACTTCTCTTCCGCTCCCTATCCGCAGGCGGCCGAGCTTGCGGCCTGCTTGTTCGTCGCGAAGGCCCTCTACACGGCCACTTCTTCGGCCGCCCGCCCTGACGCGCTCCTCGTCACGGGGGTTCACCGGCTCTTCAGGAACCTGACCCGGTTCCAGCACTCGGGGAAGCTGATGTCGCATCTCCTCGAGTTCCCCGCTTCCCTGGTCCTGGCCACGCCAATACCCGCTCTCATGAACGACCGCCTCCTCGAATCCATGCCTGTCCGGGTCTATTCAAGCGAGGCGTGGAACGCGAAGAGGACCTTGAGGCAGGCGGCTGCCCTGGCGTGCTCCTTCATGGTCTGTGACGACAGGTCGGGAGTGTCATCGGGGTTCTTCCCCCGCTTTGTCAGGCCAAAGCGCCCCGCCGGGGCCCCGGCCAGACCAGGGACTCCTGCCATGGTGAACTCAGAGCTGACGAGGACCATACTCGAGGAGGTCGTGAAGTTCGACACGGCCAGCAGGCAGTCGGTAGTGACGTACCTCTCTGCCACGTTCCTCGCGTCAGACGTGGAGGGAGAGCTCGACCGGCTCCACTCGGGAGGGTTCCTGGTCCTGGAACCCAAGGAAAACGGGTCCGGTCCGAAGATATTGGCCTACACAGTGACCGAAGCCGGAAGGCGCCTCCTCAGGGGGACGGCGGAGTGATGGAGCACATCAAGACCGGATGCGCAGCCGTCGACGGGCTCACGGACGGGGGGCTGGCGACCGGGACCATCACCCAGATCTTCGGCGAGAAGGCCCTCGGAAAGAGCATAATCTCCTTCCAGGCCGCGTGCTCCGTCGCCGCCTCAGGAGGGAGCGCGGTGATACTCGACACCGAGCAGTCCTACTCCAGCTATCTCATCCCCTACTGGAAGGACAGGATGTCCAAGAGGTTCGGGAAGGAGTTCAACGTGGCAGAAGTCAAGCTCGAGAGGGCTCCAAAGGCCTCGCCGAAGAGAAAGCCTGTCACGCGCGGAGAGCTCATCAACGCCGTCGACGGCGCGCTGAGCCGTCTGGGGGTGTCGTACACGGACGCCCACCTCAGCGCAGTGGCTGACATCTTCTCTCCCGATTTCAAGGTAGAGCTCCCCCAGAAGGGGCCATCGGTGCTTGTCTTTCAGACCCCCGAGGTGGTCGACCTCCTGAACCTCCACGGCATCGACGCGGCCAAGGAGGTGTCCAGCGGCGGTAGGGTCGAGCTGAAGATGAGGCAGACACCGACATACCAGTCGGCCCTCCACCACATAGTCAGGGAGACCGGCGCCAGGCTCGTGATCTACGACTCCATTTCAGCCCCTTTCAAGTCTTCTTTCCCCAGCACCCAGGACCTCCCCGCCAGGAGCGCGGGCCTCGCCATGCTGCTTGCACACGCGCAGCGTCTCTGCATCGAGTTCGGCATAGCGGTCTTGGTGACCAGCCACGTCTCCATCGATCCCATCAACCCATGGGACAGGACCCCCTACGGTGGGGTCATTCTCGGCCACGATGCGAAGTTCTCCCTTGAGCTCACGAAGTCGAGGGCGTCGCGGAACAAGGACGGTAACCCCGTTGCCCTTAACTCCGACGAGAAGGACCTGTGCACCAAGGCGTTCTGGGCGGCGAGGCACCCGGCCCTGGAGGAGTACTCGAGGTTCGCCTACGCCCGCCAGGATGACGAGGGGTTCCACTGATGGGATGGGGGCTGAGGATGCTCGCGGCCTTCGTCGGGCTCGTCGCCCTCGGGCTCGGGGCCTGGCCTGTCACCCTGCTGGCGGCGCTCTACCTCGTTTACTCCCTAAGGAGGCCAAGGACCAAAGCAGTGTTCGTCCAGGGACGAGGGGCCCTCCTGAAACCAGCGCGCCCCTTGGGGAGATACGCCGCCGCGGCACTCCTGTTCCTGCTCTCGCTGCTCGCCGCGGAAGACGGCGGAACCTATTCACCAGTGGTGTTCTTCGCGGCAGGGACGATGGTCGCCTTCTGGCCACTGGTGAGCCGGGCGGGGTTAGCCAGCGGGGTCGTTCCTGTCAGTGACTCAGTACTGCTACGGAGCAGACTCTTCCCGTTCTCATGGCACGCTCTGGCCGAGGTGAAGCTCGAATCTCAAGACCAGACGAGGGGGATCGTTTCGATGAGCGGGAGGGTCTTTCTCTTGGCGGGAAAGGCGCCCGCACTGTTCTTGATAATCAGCGTCCGCGCCACGAGCGCCAGGCAGGCGGAGGTCAGTGTCATCCGCAGGCTGAGGAGGGAGACAACGATGCTTTCCCAAAGGGGTGCCCATCTGCTGCCTGCTGACAGCTCTGACGCGGCAGAAAAGCTCTCCCTCGGCTTGGGACGACTGAACGTCGGGACCGAGGACTTCGACGCGGTTTCCTCCCTGCCTTTCGAAGCGATTGTGTTTCAGGTGCACGAGGGCCGGGTGGTCTCGCACAGGGCCTTCAACATCGCCGAGCAGGGCGGTTCTGCTTCAATCCCTGTCCCAGACCTGAAGTACTCTCGTCAGCCGCTCTTCGCCGAAGTGGTCCAAGGGATCGGCGAAAGGCACGGTTGGCCCGGACCCGACGAGTTCTCGCCGTTCCTTGCCTCACTGGATGCGTCTCGCACCGAGCCTCTGGCGGACAGGCTCCAGGTGAAGGAAGAGGCGGCAGGGAAGGTTGCTGTGGAAACTCCAGGCGGAGCTGAGGTGCGCATTGCGAGGTCTCAGCTGAGAGCCCTGGCGGGAATCTATAGGTGACGGCGAGACCCGGATGAAGCTCGCATGCGGGAGGGATACGAGCTACCGAAAAATCTGATACAGGGGCCCTAAGGAAACCGCACAGAGAGCGATGGAGTCAGCCTCCGGTGCATCTCGAGGGTCTGGCAAGGTCGATGCCTTGGGATGAGCATAGGGAACCCGCAGTTCTCCCAGGCTTGAGTCGGGAGCGCCCCGAACGGCGACGCCCCCGCTGGGCTCACTCCGTCGCTCGCTTGCTCGGTCGGGAGGCATCGGTTGCTGGAGGCTCGCCAGGGAGGGCGACAGAAGCGGGCTCAGATTCGAAGACAGGAAAGCACACAAGGGACACTCCCTCTGTGGATGGAAGTACTGGTCTGTCCTAACACGCAGAATGTCAGTCGGCCAGTCAAGTGACCGGCCCCTTCGGTGACACCTGTTCGACGCCTCGAGCAGCGACTCGACAGTATAAGCACGGAGTTGAGCTGAGTCCGCCGCCGAAGCGGGCCTCTAGGTAAACCGTGCTGCGCAGCAGGACGCAGAATCATACGGAAGCCCAAGCTTGAATCCACGGCCCGGAGGGAACGAAGACCGAGCATGACACTGGCACCGGGGGAGCTGCGGGATTCAAGGGTCTGGAGGCACAGGTGGTCGACGCTCTTGGTCTCCCTGCTTGTACTGGCCTGTAGCGCCATCGTGGGCTATTCAGTCTCCTTACCTGCTTTGCTCTACATTCCCTTGGCCCTCGTGGACATAACATCGACCTTCTTTCTCCTGCGCCTGACGCAACTTTATCACGCCCCGAAGAGCTGGAAGGGCGAAGCCCCGAGCTAAACGGAATTCTGGTTGGGGCATCCTGCTGCTCCAGCGTTAAATGTCATCCCGCCCGAAACAAGCGGGTGACTCGAGATCGTCTGGAACGCTTTGTTCCCTGTTCTCAAGTGTAGAACTAGATAGTGCAAGAAGTACCCCAGCGCGTGAAGCGCCTGGCGGCCTCCTCGGTTTTGGTTTTCCTGATCGTCTCGATGGCGGTAGTCGGGCTTACAGGCGCCTCTGCCGTCTTGGGTCCGAGAATCCCTCCCTTTCTCACACAGGAAAGTATTCAGGGGCCGAACGGCACATCAGACTACAATTCTACGACGGGACTTAATCTTACCCTGTCCCTCTCAGGTCGCATCTTGGACGTCGGAGACTACCTCACGATCAACGCTACTGTGTTCAACACCAGGTATTCCCAAGCCAATCTTCCAGGCTCCGAACAGAGCCGGAGCTTTGTCTTTGGACCCGCCCCGTGCAGCCAGCTGCCACTGGGGGTCGGGATTGCAAGAGGGAACTGGAGCGCGTCCGAGATCTCCGGAACAAGCCCGCTGCAGCTCTACTACCCGGGCATCTACAACTGCCCTCCGATGTCCTTCATCGACTATTTCACCATCCCTCCGAGAAGTGACCTGGTCACGCCGTACAGTTCCCAGGCATCAGGGGAAGTATCTCTAGGGGCGGAGAACGGGGTCCTTACGCTTGAGGCTTGGGGATACTGGACTGAGCCCCGTCAGGCCAACGGCACGCTGACTTCTTATCCAGGGCAGTTCAGTTCGTTCGAACCAGGCGTTTACACGGCTATCGCCGACGACCCATGGGGGCAGGTGGCTCTGCTGAGCTTCGTAGTGCAGGATGCGAGTAGTCTCCATTCCTGCACTTCCATGGGAAGCAACCCTTCGTTCGCTTCTCACCCAATCCAACCGGTCCAAGGAAGCCCGCTTGCGCTTTCGGCGTACTACACCAGTCTTCACGACAATGACAGTGTCTTTCTTGCTCTGGACAACGTAGACGACTCTTCGGTAACTATCGTCAACCTAGGGGGTGCCGGCGGAGAGTACTTCCAGTTCCAGGGAAATATGGCCCCAGGGGAGACTACGATCGGAAGTTGGTATGGAATCGTTTCAGGTGCCGTCTCCTTCCCTGCAGTCATTCCAGCCCATGGGTGCTTTCTCCTGCATCTAGAGCCTCCGGGGCCCGCCATCAGCTACCTTGGAGTTACAATGCAGTTTAGCAGCGGAGGGAACGAGACGATCTTGAAAGGCGGCCTCCCTCTCCAAGGCTGACAGCTCACGAGACACGGCTGAATACCGAACGGCAAGGGAAGGGCCCACCAGAGAACGAGAAAGCGCTCTGCAGTCAGACCGGAGGATGGCCGAAGGCATGAAGAAGCAGGTCGCCGATTCAACCGCGCATATGGGGGTGGAAAGCAACTCGTCTCCCTTCCTAACTTCCTCTCCTCCAGCCACAAATGAGGCGCGGTCAGCACCGCGCCAGCGGCGACTGTCACCCCGAGCAGGGAACCTCCCGGCCTGAGGCCGGAAGCGTAGGAGCAGACCGCCCCTCGGGGCCGACTGTCGACAGTAGGGCAGAGAGGAGGACTGTCGTAAAGGCAGTCCGCCTCTCCAGCGGTGCCAGCCACGTCACCTCAGAGGTGGGTGAATGCCACGAGCGCAGAACGAGGTCGACCATGCTGTCGCCCCTGAAGGTGAGTAGAGCGAGGCTCCCTGACAGGATACCGGTGCGTGTCGAACCCGCCACTTCAGCCATCGTCTAGAGGAACCAGAGGCTTTCGATGGAAATCTGCTCTGCTTGGCCCTCCCTTCCTCACACTCTACACGGCTTGTCGGGTAACAACAGCCGGCGCAGTTCGCGCACAGGTCAGGAGCAGCACCCCTGCACGATGCCTCGGCACGGTCGCATGACTGGCAGGAGGGTGCCATCGCTGGCAACGGAGAAACCAACCTATGAACGAGCGGTGCACGTTTAGAAGATCGGCACGGGAGCGCCCCCAAGTCGGTAGCTCTCCAGGAAAACTCAGATACACCCCTAGCGGACGACATGTAACCTCCAGACTCGACCACTTCACCTGAGGTACTGCTCGGCGTCGTTGTTGCCCTTTCAGTACTGCACATGCTCGCCCCTGACCACTGGGTGCCAATCACGGTGGTCTCGCACCGAAGGAATTACACCAGGCCTAGGACATATCTCCTCGCGTCAGGGATAGGGCTAGGCCACGGCGCCTCCTCGGCTGTACTCTCTCTGGCCATCGCAGAGATAGGCGCATTCTTCTTTTTGGCGTACCGTGTGAACCTCTTCGCGGTCTTTCTTCTTCTTGTGATAGCTCTGTACATCGCTGTCAATGCAGCGAAGGAGGCGCGGGCTGGGGCGAAGGCCGAGAGCGTCTCTGTCCTTGTAAGCGTGATACCCGATCCGGCCCTCGTGCCATTCATCTTGGTAGCGCAGGGTTTCGGGGCGGTTTACACCGGCGTCATGTCGGGCGCATTTGCCGTGGCTGCGGTCGCGTCGGTCACCCTGGTGGTGTTCCTGGCGACAAAGGGACTGTCTAGTGCCCTGTCGAGAGTCAAGCCCCAGCATGTTGACTACCTCGTCGCTCTGGCCCTGGTTCTCGTCGCCGTGTTCATGTACTTTTCCGGCTAGTTGTCAGAGCGGCCGTTGGGTTTGTAATGCTCCCCATCGGCTGGCATCGGCGGTGTATCCTGTCCCTGCCGTATACCCCCCTGTTACATCTTGGATCACACGAGGAGGTTCCTTTTTCTTGAGCAGATGCCTTCAAGCGTGACTCTCGTTGATGAAGGCCGCGTTCGCCAAAGGCGGAGCCGCTTCATGACCGCCCAGAAGACGAGACAGAACCCGGTCGACTCGAGGAAACATTCATAACCGCTTCAAGAAGGGAACGTCAGAAAGACAGTATATGCCAAAGTTCAAGACTACTGCAGAGGCTCTCAAGATAGTCCACAACAAGGACCAGATACGGAACCTGGGGATCATCGCGCACGTGGACCATGGGAAAACCACTACCTCTGACAGCCTCTTGGCGGCGACCGGCATGTTGTCGCCTTCGGTGGCAGGCCAAGCGCTGGCTCTGGACTACATGGAGCTGGAGCAGCAGCGGCAGATGACGATCAAGGCAGCCAACGTCACGCTCTACTACGAGAAGGAAGGCAAACCATACGTCATCAACCTCATAGACACGCCGGGTCACATCGACTTTACAGGGAAGGTAACGCGCTCGCTTCGGGCCGTCGACGGCGCGATAGTCGTCGTAGACGCAGTCGAGGGGATAATGACCCAGACCGAGACAGTCACCCGCCAGGCCCTGGAGGAGAGGGTTCGTCCGGTAGTCTACATCAACAAGATAGACCGTCTCATCAAGGAGCTCCGCCTCACCCCCGAGAAGATGCAGGAGTGGCTCTTCGGCATTGTGAAAGACTTCAACCGCCTGGTGGAGACCTACGCCGAGCCCGAGTACAAACAGAAGTGGAAGGTCTCTGTCCAAGACGCCCAGGTTGCATTCGGCTCTTCGAAGGACAAGTGGGGGTTCAACTTCGACATGGCGAAGGCCGCGGGGATGTCCTTCAAGGACATCATCAACGCTTACCAGAGTTCAACCCCGGAGCAGCTCGGCCAGAAGCTCCCGCTGCATGAAGCGCTCCTCGGCATGGTGGTCAGGCACCACCCGCCCCCCCACGTAGCCCAGGCGTATCGCATCCCCAAGATATGGCCCCAGGGAGACCTCAACAGCGACGTGGGAAAGGCCCTGCTGGCCTGCGACGAGAACGGCCCTACAGTCATGATGGTGACCAACGTGGTGGTGGACCCGGCGGCCGGGCTGGTCGCCACAGGGCGCCTGTTCTCGGGGAGCGTGACTAACGGCGACCCCATCTATCTGCTAAATTCGAAGCGTGAGGGGAAGATCCAGTCAGTGCAGATATTCATGGGGTTCCAGAGAGAGATAGTCGACTCTCTCCCCGCCGGGAACATACCAGCCCTGCTGGGGCTGGACATCAGATCAGGGGAGACCATCTCGAACAGGAAGGACGTCGCCACATTCGAATCCATACACTACGTGAGCGAGCCTGTCGTGACCGTGGCTGTGGAGGCGAAGCACCCAAGGGACCTCCCCAAGCTCGTAGAGGTCATGCGGAGGCTCAACATCGAGGACCCCAACCTCGTGATCACTATCAACCAGGAGTCCGGGGAGACCTTGATGGCCGGAATGGGGGTCCTCCACCTGGAGATAGCCACCACCCAGATCCAGCAGGCTGGCCTGGAGATCATCACCTCGCCTCCGATCATCAACTACAGGGAGACCATACGCGCCCGGGCCGGCCCGATCATGTCCCGGTCCCCCAACAGGCACAACAAGATCTTCATCGAAGTGGAGCCACTCGAGCCTGATGTCATCGAGCTCATCCGCAACGGGACCGTCGGGGAGAACGTGGAGAAGAAGGCGGTCATCAAGACGCTCAGGGACCACGGCTGGGACCCCGACCAGGCTCGCAACTTCCAGGCGGTCGACGAGAGGGGGAACATCCTCACCGAGGTCACCAAAGGGGTCCAGTTCCTCCAGGAGTCCATGGACTCAATCCGGGCGGGCTTCGACGACATCATGAAGAACGGGCCGCTTGCTTACGAGTTCACGCGCGGGGTGAAGGTGGCGCTCACCAACTTCGTCCCCCATGAGGACCCCGCCCACAGGACCTACGCCCAGTTGATGCCCGCTTCAAGGAGGGCCATACTCGGTGCGATGCTGTCGGCCAACCCCACCCTCCTCGAGCCCATCCTGGGGATAGAGGTGAAGGGGCCGTCAGAGCTCATAGGCGCGGTGACGGGGGTCATCAGCGCGAAGAGGGGGAAGCTGGTTAGGATAGACCAGAAGGAGGTCATGACTGTGGTGGAGGGAGAGATACCGGCGGCCGAGACCTTCGACCTCAGCGAGAAGATGAGGGGGGCCACTGCCGGGAAGGCCGTCTGGAATACCCACTTCAAGACCTGGCAGGCGGTCCCTCAGAACATGCTTTGGGGACTGGTCACGGAGATAAGGAAGCGCAAGGGTCTGCCGCCCGACCCACCGAAGGCAGAAGAGTTCATCGACAAGGAGTAGCTCCGTGGCTCAGGCTTTAAGCGGGTCGCCGGGGCCCTTTGGCGCTGGTAACGGGTCATGGAGATTCTCGCATACGATCTGAACCTGGACATCGACTTCCGGAGGGCCTTTGTGAATGGCGAGGAGGTCGTGGAAGTGAAGGGCGCCAGGAACCCCTTCGCACTGGACTGCTCGGGACTCGAGGTCAGCGGGGTGACAGTCGACGGGAAGGCCGCCCGGTTCAGGGTGGACAAGAAGCGCTCAAAATTGATGGTATCCGGGGTCCCTCCAAGGACCTCGAAGGTCCGGATTTCCTACTCGAAGCAGGTCTCTGACGAAGTGATATTCGGGCTGTACAAGTCTAGGTACGGCGGCGACTACATCCTCGCCACCGACCTGGAGCCAGCCGAGGCCAGGACGGTCTTCCCCTGCGTCGACGAGCCTTCATACAAGGCCGTCTTTCGGCTTCAGATAACGACCGACTCCGGGCTGAATGTAGTGGCGAACACCCTCGCCGAACGGGTTGAGGAGGCCGGTCCAGGAAGGACGAGGCACGTGTTCGAGGACACCCCCAGGATGTCCACCTACCTTTTCTTCTTCGCCATCGGCGACCTCGAGGAGACCAAGACCCGCGCAGGCGGGGTCGAGGTGATAACGGCCACCAGGCCCGGTCAGGCTGCCAACTCCCGGTTGGCCCTGAAGATGGTCGCGGGGTCGGTGGAGGACTTCGCCCGCTACTACGGGGTCCCGTACCCGCTGAAGAAGCTGCACGTCGTCGCCCTCCCAGAATACCACACGGGGGCCATGGAGAACTGGGGAGCCATCTCGTCCCGGGAGAGCTACGCCCTTGTCACGGAGGACAGCGCGTTCGCCCAGAAGAACCGGGGAGCCATGTCGATGGTCCACGAAGTCGCGCACCAGTGGTTCGGCGACCTCGTGACCATGAAGTGGTGGGACGACCTCTGGCTGAACGAGAGCTTCGCCACCTTCATGGGGTACAAGATGACTGACAGGCTCCGCCCTGAGTGGGACACCATGAGCGTCTTCCTCAGAGATGAGACGTTCGCCGCCCTCCACCTCGACGCCATCAAGACCACCCATCCGGTCCAGGCGCACGTGAAGAAGGTGGAAGACGCGATGCACATGTTCGACATGATCAGCTACAACAAGGGGGCGAGCGTCCTCCGGATGCTGGAGTCATATGTCGGGGAAGAGAGATTCAGGAAGGGCGTCTCTGACTACCTGAAGAGGTTCAGCTTCTCCAACGCTTCAGGGGAAGACCTCTGGGCGTCGCTTGGTAAGGCGTCCAACCTCCCGGTCAAGGGAGTGGCAAAGGCCTGGCTGACGAGGCCCGGGTACCCCGTAGTGAGCGTCAGGTCCTCGGGAAAGAAGCTCCTGCTCACCCAGAAGAGGTTCATGATCACTGGAAGCGTCTCTGCCCAGCCGTGGCCCATCCCCACCACCCTCAGAGCGGGAGGCAAGGACACCACGATCTTCTTCGACAAGAAGAGCATGGAAGTCGAAGCCGGCACGGATCACGACGTCCTCCTTAACGTGGGGAGGAGCGCGTTCCATGTCACCCTCTATGACAAGGGAGGGTACGAGCGCCTCGCGAAGGCCTTCCCGGGTCTCAGCCCCCACGACAGGGCTGGAATCATCAGCGACCTCTACCTCTTCCTCCAGGCGGGCGAAGTGGACCCAGACCTCTACCTCCGTTTCATTGCCCTCTGCGGAGAGGTTCCGGACCCCTTCACGGCAGAGGTGGCGGCCGAGCAGCTTGATTCCCTCCACATGATCGCCTGGGACTCCGAAAGGCTTCAGAAGGTCTATCCGAAGTTCTACCCTCCCCTCATAGAGTCGATTGGCGAGGACCCCCGGCCAGGCGAGCCGGTCTCGGTCGGGGCTGCTAGGGAGGCGCTCACTTCGCAGTATGTGGAAATCGACGACGCCTACGCTTCGAGGCTGGCGGAGCGGTTCGACCGCTATTCCAGCGTCGACCCCAACCTGAAGGCGGCGGTAGCCCGAGCCTACGCCATCGCCAACGGGGAGAAGGCAAAGGGACCGCTCATAGACATGGTGAAGTCCATGCAGGGGGAAGTGGACAGGGCGAAGATCTATGGCGCCCTCTGCTCCTTCAAAGACCCGGGGCTCATCGAAGAGACGCTGGACCTCGGGATAAGCGGCAAGGTGAGCCGTTCGGACTCGGCCTATCCGATGATGTACGGGATCCGGAACCCCGCGGCAAGGGACCTCTATTGGGACTGGCTCGCAAGGCACTACGACGGCATACTCGATATGTACGGAGGGTCGCAGCAGTTCTACCTGTACATGGGCCGCCTGCTCCCCATCATCGGGGTGACCAGGGAAGCGAAGGTGAAAGAGTTCCTTTCCGGGAGGCGCATGAAGCAGGGCGGGTCCAGCCTCGTCCGGGCCCTCGACCTCCTCTCGATCACTTCAAGCGTCCGCGCCCGGCTGGTCGGCAAGTCCCGCGGCCGGAACTAGAGTTAAGAGCACCGTGGGGCGCGCCCGCACATGGACTCCGACGATGTCACATATCGGAAGAACGTGAGGAACATGTCGGTGGTCCTCGCGGCCATAGTCCTCACCATCTTCGCCGCTCTGTTCGTCCCTCCGTACTTCGCCTCCCCCAACGTCTTCCAGACCTCCGTCTCGGTCGCCACTCCTTTCGGTTTCTCGCTGAACCTCGCTCTCAACTCCACTTCCGCATCCCCGGCGGGCGGGGTCCTCCTTACAGGATGGCTGAACAGCACGGAATCCTCGGTCAACAACGTCACGGCTTCCGTCTCCTGGGCTTTCCCCCCGACCGGCCTTTGGCTCGGAACCGACCGGTGCACAGCCGGGTGGCCCCTGGGGATAGGGGTGATGCAGGGGCACTACACCCAGGACAACTACACCCTGGGGTCCCTCCTCCCGTTCATGCAGCCGCTCGTATACTGCCCCGTTACTGCTCCGCCGCAGTTCTTCCTGCTATACCCTCACTCCTCCGAGGCGCTGGCGGTCATCGGAGGGAACCCCTTCAGATGGGTCCTGAACGATTCGCTTCCGTTCAGTTCGTCCTCCCTCGCCCCGGGCGCCCTGCGCTCTACGGTCTCTGGTTTGCCCCCTGGGGTGTACACGGCCGTCCTAGCCGACGAATGGGGGGACGTGCTTACAGCGAACTTCCGGGTGACCTGACGCGTCGGACCTGGCGGCGATGAAGGAAATGGTAGTAGGCGGCTCTAACAGATGCCCGTAGGGCTACTTGGGCTCCCTGGACTCCCGGGGCATGATCACGCGGTCCGTCGCCCAGACCGAGTCGAAACCCCACCTCTTCGCAGACGCCGGAGATCTCCAGCAGCTCCCGGGCGCTGATCTTGTCGCCGTAGTCGGGGAGGCTGTAGCCGAACCTCACCTGCTGCGCGCCCTTCCAGATACGAACCTCGTAGCGAGGCTCCCGGTGGCGTTCAGCCTGGCTAGGTTCAGCAGCAGTGGGGTGATGGCTTCCACGCCCCTGGCCTGGGAAAGAGGCCCTGCATTGAGCGGGCGGAGGTTCGGTATGCTCCTCACCAGCCCCGCGGCGGCTTCGAAGGTAGGTTCCGAGTCCGCAGCCACCAGGACGTCGATGGGTGCCACTTCGTCAGCGTCAAGGATGCTCCAGGGGATGTGGTTGAAGCCCGTCGCAAGCCTGCTCTCGGGGAGCAGCCTGGCGAGCTCCTCGGCGGCGGACCCTTCGCCCAAGGCGAGCTCGAAGAGCCCTCCGCTGAGCCGCATGGGGTTCACAGCCGAAACGACGAGCTTCCCCGAAAGCGCCTTCCTCAGCGGCGCGGCCAGCATCAGCGCAGGGTACGGGATGGCGAAGACGGCTGCTTCTGCCCCGTCCGACGCCTCGGCGTAGTCCGCTCCTTCCGCTCCCGGGATAGCCCCGGCAGCGTCCTTAGCCCTCGCCGGGTCCCTCGACCCGATCGTGACCCTGTTGTTACGTGAGAGCTGCCTGGCCAGGGCCTTCCCCATCTTCCCTGTGCCGCCTATGACTGCGACCTTCATCCCTCAAGCCTCGCCTGGGGAGTCTCTTCCTGGCGCTTTGAATACTTCGCGTCGAGGACCTCCTTGATCTTCTCGGCCCTTCTCCACCCGAGGCCCTGGGTCATGGCAAGCTCTCCGGACGTGAGCCCCATAACCCTCCGCGGCGTCTCATATTTCGCTAGGAGCCTCTCTGCGAGCTTCCTTCCAACCCCCGGGAGTGACGACACGAGATACAATTGCTGCCGAGGGACGTCCTTGGCCTTCAGGGACGCCACGGCCGGCATCATCGAGAGCGGCTTCGCACGCGCGTGGGCCAGGAGCTCGGCGATGGCAACCGCGGTCTCAGCCCCGTTGGCCGTATAGATCATCCTCAGACCGTAGGCCAGAGTCACGTTGGCTATCGCCCCGTAGAACGACTTCAGGTTCTTAGTCAGGGATTCCACCTCCTTGGAGTCCCCTTCGACAAGCAGGTAAGGCTTCGCGAAGCTGGCAGCCATCCTGGCCGCCTGGGAGAAGATCCGAGAGTCATACACTGACGAGACCAGGTCCCGAACCGCCTTCCTCTCCACCGCTATCTCGGGGTTGAGGACGTAGTCTCCGACGGTCAGCCTGCTGTAGTAGACGCGCACGTTGAGCTTGGCGAGCTCCTCGGGGACCCCGCTCGCCCGTTCCCTCTCGTCGGCTACCACCCTGGCGGGTATCACGGGAAGTGGAGGGGGAGGATGTAATAAAAGGAGTAGGCGGCGAGCGCGAAGACCAGGACTGCCGCTGCGCCTACAGCGACGTCCCGCCTTCCGGCTCGGTACGCCACCAGCGACGTCGGCCTCGGCACTGCTCCGTATGCCCTGGACTCCATGGCCTCGGCCAGCTCCCCGCTCCTCACCACCGAGTTCACCACCAGGGGTATCAAGATCGGTATCATGTTCCTCACCCTCTTCAGGATGTTCCCTTTCTCGAGCTCGAGCCCCCTGGACTTCTGCGCGTCCATGATCTGAATCGTGTCTAGCATCATGACTGGTATGAACCTCACGGCGGTCACAAAGGCGAAGACGACGTCCCTGGGGAACCGGAACGTCTTCATCACCTGCTCGAGCTCGTCCGGTGAGGTGGTGATGAAGAACAAGCTCGTCGACACCACTATGGCCACGAACCGGGTGGCATACAGGGTGGACGAGGCCAGGTCCCTCGTAGCCAGCATGTTGACGCCGAAGATGAACGCCGAGAAGAGAGCTGTGAACGCCATGGTCCTGAGGACCCTCTTCAGCACCGTGGCGACGGCGGCCACAGCCACCATGATGGCGATGACGATGACCATCTCGTAGACCGCCTTTACGAGGAAGGTAGCGACGAACATCAGCAGGGAGATCAGGAGCTTGACCCTGGGGTCGAGCCTGTGATAGGCAGATGTCCCCCTCCTAAAGATGAACCCCCCGCTTATCCACATCATGGCCGCATCCCCCCTCCCACCCACCGCCGCGCCTCCAGAGGATCCACGAATGGTTCCTTTGGCCCCTGGCCGAGCCAGTGGTGGAACTCCACCAGCTGCGGCTGGGCCACCCTCGCCGACTCGAGCAGCCCCCTATCTTGCATCACCTCCGAGGCCGGTCCATCTCCCACAACCTTCCCCCCCTTCATGACCACCACCCTGGGCTGAATCGGCCAGAGGAATTCGATGTCGTGGGAGACCACCACCACAGTCTTGCCTGTCGACCGGAGCATCCGTATGGTTCCGGCGAGCTTCTCCTTCTGGATGGAGTCCTGCCCGACCGTCGGCTCGTCCAGTATCACCACCTGGGGGTCCCAGGCGAGGATGCACGCGAGGGTGAGTCTCTTCTTCTCGCCCCCGCTGAGCACCAGCGGAGACGACTTCCTGTACTCCTCGAGCCCGAAGAGCTCCAGCCCCCAGGACACCCTGTTCTCCACCAGGTCCGGCGAGAACCCGAAGTTCCTGAGGGCGAACGACATCTCTTCCTCTACGGTCTCGGAGAAGAGCTGATGGTCCGGGTTCTGGAACGCCACCCCCACCTTCCTCGAGAGCTGGGCCGTGCTGGAAGACCTCGTGTCCGCCCCGTCCACGAGAACCCTCCCCGACGCCGGCTTTAGCAGCCCGGTCACGTGCTTCACAAGTGTCGTCTTTCCGGCACCGTTCTCGCCCACGATCGCCACTGTCTCCCCGGCTCCGACCTCGAGGGTGACCCCGTCCAGGGCCCTGACCCCGTTCTGATGGACGAACGTTACGTCATCGAACCGGATCATCCGAGGGCGCCCCTCACAGCCGTAGCGAGCTCCTGAGGCGACATCAGGTGGTCCCCGCGCACGGCGCCGTCGTCGGTGAGCATCTTCTGCACCTTCGTCACAGCGGGGACGGAGACCCCGTAGCTCTCCGCCTCGTCGCCGAAAAGCACTTCATATGGGGACCCTTCAATGACCTTCCTCCCTGCGCTCATCACGACCAGCCTGTCCGCGTGCTTCACCAGCAGGTCCAGCCTGTGCTCTACGACCACGAATGTGGTCCCGAACTCCTTCCTCAGCTTCTCGACCAGCTCGACCAGCTCGGAGGCTGTCTTTGGGTCCAACAGGGACGTAGGCTCGTCAAGGATGACCAGCCTCGGCCTCATGGCCAGCACCCCCGCCAGGGCCACCCTCTGCTTCTGGCCGTCAGACAGTTCGTGGGGGGCGCGCTGGGCGAGGCTGGAGATGCCCAGGAGGCTGACGGCCTCGTCGACCCTCTTTCTCATCTCCGCTCTCGGGACCCCCAGGTTCTCGAGGCCGAACGCCACGTCCCTCTCGACGCTGAACATGAAGATCTGGTTCTCAGGGTTCTGAAAGAGGAACCCGACAGTCTGGGCGAGGTCGCGCATGCTGGACCCTCTGACGCTCGTCCCAGCGACGAGGACGTCCCCGGAATAATCTCCGCTGTACATGTGGGGGATAAGTCCGTTGACGGTCCTGAGGAGGGTGGACTTCCCGCACCCCGATGGGCCCGCCAGGACTACTATCTCTCCCTCGGGGATCTCGAGATCGAAGTCCGAGACCGCCTTCCTCGGAGAGTCAGGGTACTTGAAACTCAGCCCGTCTATCTTGAGGATCTCAGCCATCCCGTCACCCTTGGGTCTCGGAGGCGCTCAGTGAGAGGGCGCCCTGTCCGCCAGCTTCCCCTGGGGTGCTCCCCCGTCGTTGACCATGGAGGCGAACCAGGGGGTCCGCCCCGCGAGCCTCAGGCGCGGGATGGCGGGGACCCTGATGACAAGATACGACACCGCCATAACCATGACGAGCTGGACCACGTTGAACAACGCCGTGAACGCGAGGACCACGACCAGGACGTCCGAACCCGTGAGTGGGACCCCTATGGCCGCGAACGGGGCGCGGAGGAACCCCTCGATTGCGGGGAGCCCGTAGAGGAAAGCGATGAGATAGAAGTTGGGGACTGTCATCACCGCCGCCCTGAGCAAGCACCCCATGGCGGTGCTCCACCCCGTCAGCCTGGACAGGGTCGCCCCTCCGCGGGCCGCGATTCTGGCGCCCAACCAGAGCCCCGCGACGGTCGAAACCAGAGCGAACAGCTTCAGCAGCGGGCCCACCGGAATCGCCTGACCGAACACCATCAGGCCTGCGAACTCGACCACCGAAGAGACTAGGGCTGGAACCGGCCCGAAAATGAAGAAAGCGAGGATGATGGCCACCTCCCCCACGTCGAACTGGAGGTACGGGATGAGAGGGAAGTTCAGTCCCAGGGCCTGGGATGCGCCCGCGAGCAGGATGGCGAGAGCGCTGAAAACGGCGCTCCCGGCTATCGACGTCGTGTCTAGCCGGCCCCTGGTGCTCTGCACGCTCGAGCGCCGAAGGAGTTAATCTTTTAACCGTTTGGTAGCTACCATCCTACTTGTAGATGAAAAGGCGCGGGAAGTCGGGGGCGGAGCGCCTCACCACCCTCCTTCACCTGGTCAAGCTCGGGGCGGTAGGGTCCTTCGCCATGGTGCCCACGCGGAGGCTGGGGGACTCGATTGGGCTCAGCCAGCAGGCCGCCTCCCTCAGGCTTGCCGACCTCGAAACTGCGGGGCTGGTCGAAAGGGCTCGCCGCGGGCGCGGGGCAGCCGTAAGACTGACCGAGTCGGGGCTGGACGCGGTAGAGACCTTCTTGGCCGAAGCCGGAGCCAACCTCGGCCGGGGGAAAGCTCAGCTGGAGTTCAGGGGGGCCGTCTTCAGCGGTCTGAAGGAAGGCGCCTACTACGTCTCGCTCGAGGGCTACGCCCCAGGGTTCTCCAGTGCCCTCGGGTTCGTCCCCTTCCCCGGGACTCTGAACCTCCGCCTGACCAGCCAGGCGATGGTGGAACAGCGCCGACGTCTGGACCTCATGAGGGGGGTGGAGATACCAGGCTTCGCCGACGGCAGGAGGTCTTATGGTCCGGTCAAGTGCTTCAGGGCGAGGGTCGGCGGGAGGCGGCCGGCCGGAGTCCTCGTGATCGAGAGGACCCACTATGACAGCTCTGTCCTCGAGGTGGTCTCCCCGGTCGGCCTGAGGAGGTCGCTGGGGCTGAAGGACGGCGACGAGTGCTCTGTCACCGTCTATCTCGGCGAAGGCTGGGTGCGTCGACGGTGAACGACACGACGTCCCCGTCGGCCAGGCCCAGCTTCCCTCTGAGGAACGCGGGCGAGATCAGCTCTGCGACCGTCTCGTTATAGTAGGTCACGTCTATGAAGAGCAGCGTGATCTTCTCCCCCATCAGCTCCCCGTCGTAGCACGTCAGGGAGCTGAAAGACTCCCCCCCGAGGTTGAACCCGTCTACTTTGACCCCGTCCCCCGACCGCAGATCCCTGAGCCTTTCGATGGTCCCAGGCTCTTCCAGCTTCAGGTTCAGGGTCCCAGGGTAGGGGGCGTATCCGAGGCGCTCGGCGAACCTCCTCTGGTACTCTGGGTGCCCCACGTAGTACTTCCCCTTCCCCATCCCGCTGAAGACCCTCCCGGTCGCTACGACGCGCATCTCCTAAGGCGCTTCCAGGGCGGGGATAAAAAGCAACGATGGGCTTAACTAGAATCTTCCCGGCTAGGAGGAAGGGAATGGCCGACAAGGAGATACTCATACTTGTGGACGACGAAGACAACGAGCTCGGCACCGACACCAGGGAGAACTGCCACGCCGGGAATGGGAGGCGCCACAGAGCCTACACTGCCTTCCTCTTCCACAACGGCAAGATGCTCCTTCAGCAGAGGAGCGGGAAGAAGCTGCTCTGGCCCGGGGCCTGGGACGTCTCTTACACGAGCCACGTCTTTCCGGGGGAGAGCTACCAGCAGGCCGCGTCCCGTCGGGCGCAGCAGGAGCTGAAAGCCACGGTGGGGCCGCTGACCGACGTGCACTCGTTCGTGTACTTCGCACCGCAGGGGGCGAACGCGGAAAACGAGTTCTGCCGGGTCCTCATCGGTGACTTCGACGGGAAGGTCACGCCTAATCCGGAGGAGATGGCCGCAGTCAAGTGGGCCACGGTCCCGGAGGTCTCGGCCGACCTCAAGGCGCACCCAGGCTCCTACACCCCGTGGTTCAAGCTGTCTTTCGAGGGGTTCCTGAAGAGCCCGGCGGCTCGCAGGTACGTCTAGTCCAGCTTCCTGACTTCGCCCAGGAGCTCCCCGACCCTCTTCATCGTCGCCTCCACGGTCTCGTCCTCCTCCGTCTTCGTGGAGAAGGATGCCGCCGTAGGGTGCCCCCCGCCGTGCCCTCCGAGCCTGGACGCCATCTCCTCGGCCACCTTCGTCCCGAGGTTCACCCCCGTCCGGTCGAGGAACCTCTGCGTCGACCTGAGGCTCACCCGGGTCTCACCGTCTGATTCGCCTCCCACCACCGCCAGATCGGCGCCGAGGTATACGAGAGCCCTGGCGACGTGCGCCTGAAAAGACCCGATGTGGCTGGACGCCACCACCCACTCCCCGGCCTTGTTGATGGAGAGCCTCTGGGCCCCCTTCAGCTTCGCTAGGACCTCCCCGTAATCAGGCTCAGAGCGAAGCTCCTTCCTTGCCAGGGCCAGATCCGCCCCCATGTCCATGAGCTTCACTGCGACCCTGAGCCCCGAGGGGCTGGCGATGGCCAGGTGAGACGAGTCGAAGAGGAGCGCCTCCAGCAGGGCCTGCGCCGACTCCGCGTCAGGCTTCGCGCCGGCCCCCTCGTATATCCCGAAGACCACCTCGGCCGCCGAGGTCGCAGCCTCGTTGACCACGGCCCTGTCATAGAGCCTGGTCGCTCGGGCGGGGTGGTGGTCCACCAGCACCCTGACCCCTGCGCTCGACGCCATCTTCCCCTTCCAGTCGCCCAGGAGTTCCTCGTCACCCACGTCCACGGCCACATAGAGGTCGAAGTCGCCATCCCCCTTCACCGCCGCGGCGTGCTTGAACCTGACGCTCAGCTTCTGGGTGAGGGTGGTCATCCCCCCAGGAGTCCCGATGACGACTTCGCACCCGGGGGCGAGGGACTCTATCAGGCGGGCGATGGCGAAAGCCGAGAGATAGGAGTCGGCGTCGGCGTTCCTGTGGCAGACGACTGCCGCCCTGTGGAGCGTTCCGATTTCGGCGAACGGGAACCCTTTCGGCCCCGCGTCAAGAGTCAACGGCGGCCACAGCTCAGGCGTCGCCGGGGGGCTGCGCCGGCGGGGGCCTCGTCTTCACGGCGTCGTCGATCTTCCCCTGCAGGTCCTTCAGGGTCTCTCTGAACCTCGACTCCTGCTTCGCGAGCACCATCTTCCTAGTGCTTGCCAGCTCCTTCTTCTCGTTGAGTTCCTTCAGCACGTCCCCCTTCTTCACCTTGACCAGCAGGTTTCCTGCGAACTTGTATACCGCCTCTGAGTCTGACGCCTTCCCCAGTTCCTCCAGGGCCTTCTCGGTCTCGCTCAGTTCCATCTCGACCTGCTGCTTCTGGGCAAGCACCGCCTGCAGGTTCTGCTGGGTCTGGTCATATCGCGCTAGCTGCTCCCTGAGGAGGGGCGGAAGCTCAGGCTGGCTCAATTTTGACCCAGCGACCTCGGTCTCTACTTAAAGCCTTTCGAGCCTGGGGCCCTGATCAGGTCGAGGAGCGCCTTTGTCTTCTCGGCGGCCTCCCTGGGTCCGTCCCCCCTGATCTCTAGTTCGCACGCAGTCCCCTTCGCTTTGGCCCCGGGGAACGACTCGATGACCTTCTTGAGGGACGCCCTGTCAGCCCTGAAGGCGACGCTGACCCGGACCGACGCTATCGGTCTACCTTGCTTTCGCTTGGGCGAGTTCATAGGCGCCGCCCGCTACGGTGTAACCGCACGACTTGCACTTCCATATCCCTGAGGATGTCCTCGCCAGCTTCATGCTGGAACAGGCGGGACATTCCCTTGCCTGCTTGAGCGTCCTGAAGACCCTGGCGTACCTCTTCCTGAGGGTTCCCCCGTACTTTGCGCCGAGACCTCTGACGGCCTCCTTCGCCTTCGGCACTACTTCGTCGCCTCTAGGATGCGGGCCCTGACGTCCCTCCCCACCCTGATGGCGATGTCTGCCGCTTCAAGCACCTGTGCGGGGGTGATGGTGCTCGCCTCGCCCTTCTGGGTCGCGCAGACGTTCCCGCCGTCTTCGGTCGTTATGGTGATTCTCATGTCCATGGACGCCTCCTCCTCGGCGCTCGGGTCGACCACCATCCTCTCGCCTATCCTGGCGAAGGTGACTGACACCGGGGTCTTCTTGACGGGGACTGGGACAACCTCCTCCGTGGCCTCCACCTTGTCGTCCTTGACCTTGAGCTTCTTCATCTTCGCCGTCTTCAGGGCGGCTACCACGGCGTAGCTCACCGCGTCGAACAGGTTCCCGTCGACGTTCATGACGTTGAAGTCGCAGAAGACTGAGATGACGGTCTTTCCGGGGATCAGGCTGAGGTCCTCCAAGGCTATCATCTTGGACTCGCGCACCCCCCTGTCCACCACCCTCGCGAGCTCTATCGCCTCTGGGCTCGGTGGGCCCGCCTCCGCGTAAGGCGAAGACATAGGGAGTATCTCACCGTTGACCATGAGGATCCCCTTGTCGGGCGTGTCGGGGAACGGTATCCCCGTGGCTACCTTCACCCCGGCAATCACTTCCGTGTTCCCAAGGGTAACCCTGGCCGAGCCGTTGGCCTTCGGGATGACCCCTGTCTCCACTTTCAGCTCCCTCGGCTGGTCGAGCGCCCTCTCGTCCAGCCGCTTCCCCGCAGCCAGCAGCTGAACCATCTGGGCCTTCCGTATCGTTTCGACTACGTAGTTCTTCATCGACATCTACTCGGCTACCTCTTCTACCTGGGTCACCTTCGCCTCGCCCCCAAAGAACCTCGCGTTGAGTGCCTCCCGCTGCATCCCGTACACTTCTTTCCCTTTCTGGATGGCCAGCTCGAACGCCTTCTGGAACTTCTCCCGCGAGTAGACCCCGTCCACCTGCAGCAGAGACACCACCCCCAGGTTGGGGAGTATCGCGACCGGCATGTCGCCGTCCCCTTCCTTGTCTTCGGTGTCGTCCAGGTCAGCCACCACTTGGCCGTTGATCATGCCGCAGGAGCACCCGACGACCAGGTCCCTCATGTTGATCCCAGCGTCCGCCAAGGCTAGCGAGGCTGCGGTTATCCCCGCCACCCTCGACCCTCCGTCAGACTGGAGCACCTCGACCCACACCTCTATCGCCGTCCGAGGGTAGTCCTCCACAACAACAGCGGGCTCCAGCGCTTCCCTCATCACCTTCGAAATCTCGATCTCCCTTCTGGAAGGAGCCGGGTTCTTCCTCTCATCGACGGAGAAGGGGGCCATGTGGTATCTGCACCTGAGCAACGCCCTGTCAGGGAGCACTTGGTGCTTCGGATGCACCTCTTTCGGCCCGTAGACGGCTGCCATTATCTTGTTCTTCCCCCACTCGATGTACGCCGAGCCGTCGGCGTTCTTCACCAGTCCCACCTGGAGCTTTATGGGCCTCAGCTGGTCCCACTTCCTGCCATCCCGACGGTTGCCTTTCTCGTCGATTAGTTTCGTTTCACCCTTTGCCATCTCTATTCCCCTCCAAGGACCCCTTCGACTCTCGTGGTAAGGTCGGCGGCGTGGGCCTCCTCTTCCACGGTCCTGATAGCCTTCACGGCCTTCGTGATCCCCTCCGGGGTCCCGGATACCACGACCACTCCGTTCTGGCCGACCTTGACCTCGGCCCCGGTCCTCTCACTGATCAGGTTGATCATCGCTCCCCTCTTTCCAATTAGTCTGGGCACCTTCGTGGGCGATATCTTAACGATTTCTCCCGAGTCTATCTTTCCGTATCCCTGCCCCCTGATGCTGAGCTGCGGGTCCCTCGACCTTTCGAACGACTCTATCCTGGTCCCGATCATGTCTCCGACCTTGAACTTGCTCGACAGGTCGTGCGTCGAGGGGGAGAACTCTCTCCCGAACACGAAAGACGCGGGAAGGAACCCATCGAAGCACGAATTGATGTCCACCACCCACCCGAAGCCGTTGACGTCCACGACCTTCCCTATCACCTCGTCGTCGGCCCGCGGAAGGTACGGCCCTGTGAGAGGGTTCAGCTTGACTTCGTCCCTCCCCACCTCGGCTAGCCCCACCCGGAGCGCGACATACTCCTCGCCCCTCTTCTCGATGTAGCTGCCGTATCTGTAGTTCCCCTTGGCTATGACGTCCCCGGGGATTACCTGTCTTCTCTCGATCATTGGCATCTCTATTTCACCACTGTGACCTGCGCCGCTCCCTTCGTCGTCGAGCCCAGCCGGTCCAGCAGGCCGGGCTGTCCGCCAGCCGGTATTTCTACTATTGCCGAGAGGGTCCCATCGGCCAGCCAGTCCTCCTTCATTATCTCGCCATAGGCCTTCAGGACGCCGATGGCCTGCCCCGTGTACTGGGCCGCAACCTTGACCTGAAGCCGGACCTTCTCAGACTTCAGGGGAAGCAACGTCCTCAGGGCTTCCACCACCGCTTTCATCTGCTCGTTAGGGTCCTGGAACGGGTCCACGGACACGCGCGCTTCCTGCATCGCCTGGTCGATCCTCGTAGGGGGGTGCGGGAGAAGGGTCCGCGGGTCGACGAAGTTCTTGGAGATAGCTGCGATGATGGCCTTCCTCTTCTCCTCCGTCAGCCTCTTCCTCTGCTCCTGGGTGAGGTTTAGCTCCCCGCGCTTCAGCACCTCCAGGACCGCCTTGGCGTGGTCGTCGGTTCCGAAGTGCAGTTTCAGCTTCTCTGTGCTCGCCCTCAGCCCCTTCCGGGCGTCGGAGTAGACTTCGTCCGTGACTATCACGGCAGAGGGCTCGACATTCCTCCCTTGCTTGAACGAAAGCGCGGAGTCGGGATTCACTAGAATCTCGTAATGCTCTCCCGCGATGGTCAGCCTCACCGTTGTGAACTTGGACGCTTCATGGGTCCTCGGCTTGAAGTTCCCTCCGCCGTACCCGAACCCACCGCTCATCGATGCCGACGCTTCTCAGGAGCTCTTGGCCGGGGGCTTGTCTGACTTCGTCTTGGCGTTGGATGCGCTCTTCCCGATCTCCTGCTCAGCGAGGCGCCTCCACTTCTTCGAACCGGCTTCCACCACGGCTGCCTTTATGTGGGCTGTCCCGATCTTGTCCTCGCTCACGAGATAGATGCATTCGATGGCAAGAGTGACGGCTTCTTCCAGGCTCAGGTCTGGCGAGTAGTTCTTCTCCAGGTAGTCGTTCACCTGGTCGCTCCCCTGGCCTATGGCTATGGCATGGAATCCCGAATAGGTCCCGGTCGGGTCAGCCAGATACACCACGGGCCCCTCCCCGTCGACCCCCGCTATGATCAGGGATACGCCGAATGGCCTGACGCCTGCATACTGAGTGTACTGCTGGTTCATGTCGGCGATCCTCTTGGCTATGGCCTCCACGTCCACAGGCTCGTCGTAGATCAGCCTGTTGCTCTGCGCCAGGACCCTCGCGCTGTCGACCTGGATCCTCGCATCCGGGATGTAACCAGCCCCGACGGCCCCGACGTGGTCGTCGATCTGGAACATCTTGATGACGGAGTCGACGTTCTGAAGCTTCCTTTGCTTCTCTTCCACGGCCAGCACCACCCCCTCTTTGGTCTGGATGCCGACAGCCAGGTTTCCCCTCCTGACGGTCTCGAGGGCATATTCCACTTGGTACAGCCTGCCATCGGGCGAAAAAATCGTGATCGCCCTGTCATATCCTGCCGAAGGTGCAAACATTTTCTTCTAGTTGCTCCTTTTTGCCCAACGAATTCAGTCGCCTTTTAAACTGTTCTGAGAACTTGCGCGATTCCGCGAAGGTTCATATCAAGATGTTCCCCTCCCGAAACGGAATGCCAAAGGTCCTCGTGGTGAACAACTACCCCGCGCGGGAACGGGCCGGGACGCTGCAGTCATGCGTCGAGGGGAACGGGGGCGCGGTGACCGCGGTCGGGTGGGGGGACGCCACGGCCCCCCTGTTCGACTCGTTCGACGGCGTCGTCCTCAGCGGCTCACCCGACATGATGACCGAGGGGAGGACGGAGTCGAAGTTCTCGAAGGAGAGAGAGGCGATCCTGGAGTCGAAGGTCCCGATACTGGGGATCTGTTTCGGTCACCAGCTGGTGGCCCGCGCTTTCCAGGCCGAAGTGGTGAAGGACAGAAAGCCGGTCCAGGAGATGGTACGGACGACCGTCCTCGCCGAAGATCCACTCTTCGCCGGTCTCCCGAACTCTCTCATGCTGCTAGAGTCGCGCCACGAAGTGGTGAGGGCCCTCCCGGGCGGGTTCACACTGTTGGCGAAGAGCGCGACCAGCGCCATTGCCGCAATGAAGAGCAGGTCCCGCACCATCTATGGAGTCCAGTTCCATCCGGAGCGCTACTCCGTAGACCACCCCGAGGGGAACGCCGTGCTGGGAAACTTCGTGGGCATGCTGAAGTAGGTGGGTGCACTGGCCGTAGAGAAGGTCGTCTTCCAAAAGAAGGTGGTCGACAGCCTGTTCAGCTATTCTGCCATGGCCTACCCCAACGAGGGGATACTTCTCCTGAGAGGAAAGTCGAAGAAGGGCGTCGTCGAGGTGACGGGAGTCGTGGTCCCCCCGCTCGCGGCCCATGGAGCCGCGTTCTCCTCTTTCAACTGGTGGATGCTCCCCGTGGACCTTTCGTACCTCGGGGTGGCTCACTCCCATCCTTCGGGGAACTTCAACCCCTCGCACGAGGACTTGCTCCACGCCACGGGGAAGATCATGGTGATCATGGGGTACCCCTACGCCACTGTCGACAACCTGGGGGTCTACAACCACAAGGGGGAGAGGATCCCCTTTGAAGTAGTGTGACTGACGTGAACCCAGGGCTTCATGGATGATACCGGCCGGGGAGGCGTGGCCCTCCACGGGGCTCTTCCCGCTTTCAGCCGGCTGAAGTAGGCGCCCCGCCTACCGTCTTGACGCTGTTCTCTCCGGGTCTGTCCTCCCCACGTCTCATCTGTTCCGGCGAGGGTCGCCCCAGGCATGGAAGCCGGCGGCTGGCGGCTCCCAAGGTCGTGCTACATGAGACGCTAAGCCTTAAATCGTCTCATCGAAGGGACACGTTTCATGAGCCAATACACGAAGGGGCAGTCGTGGGGCGCGCTAAAGAAGGCCTGGCGCGGCTACAAGGTGGCCAAGGTCCAGAAGAACGCGGAGGACATGAAGAAATACGCCGAACGCATCAGGACCCTCCAGAGTGAGCTGGGCCTCGTCCAAGCGAAGTTCCCTGAGCTAGGCCTCAACTAGGCCTAACTCAGTCCTCTTTTAGCGGGCCAGGTCTGAATGGTTCGTTATGATCTGGTTCCTGAGGTCCTGAGCCTGCTGCAGCGTGAAGTCGGGTTCGGCCGAGACCAAGACTAGCTTCTCTCCGAGGTAGAACGTCATGATGTTCAGCCTCTCTCTCTTGTTGAAGGTATACTGGTTCTTCCCGAAGTAGCGGTCCCACGTCCTGTCGTTGTTGATTTGGATGGTTATGCCCGCTATGAGCCTGATGTCCTCGCTCTGGGGCTCGAGCGAAGGGATCCCCTTTCTCATCCCTCCCGCGACCTGCCTTCCGGACTGGTCGAGGATCTGGGCCGACCTCACCCTCCTGTCGAACTTGAATATCTCAGTGATTATCTTGTCCCACTGGACCTGCAACATTACGTTTCTTTCAGCGGCATGCGGTGAGATATAAGCGAGACCCTGAGCTTCATGCTGGAAGACCCGGCGGCCTCAGTCCAAGGCGTCCAGGATCTCCTGAGTGCTCCTTACTCTGCCTATCCTCTTCAGAACGAACTCAATCGCGTTCCTGTGGGCCTCGGCTGAGCGGTCGGACATGGCGTCTTCTGCGAATATCTGCTGGAACCCGTACTCGAAGGCGAACCTCGCGGTGCTCTCGACCCCATAGGTGGTGGAGATCCCGCAGAGGACTATTGTGTCCACGCCTCCTCTCCTCAGCCTGAGTTCCAGGTCAGTCCCGTAGAACGCGCCCCACTGCCGCTTTGTTATCACCACGTCCGAGGGGTCGGGACCTAGCTCGGGGACGAAGTCGGCCCAGTCCGGGGGCATCTGACCACGCGAGGGGAAGGGGGTGTCGGACTGGGTCTGGAGGGCGGTCCCCTTCGACTGGGTCACATGGACGAGGAAGACAGGCATCCCCCTCTCGCGGAACGCCTTGGCGAGCTTCGCCGCGTTGGCTATAACCGCCTTCGAGTCGTGGGGCTGGGCATCCATCCCCGCTATGCCCTTCTGGAGGTCGATCACCACCAGGGCCGTCTTCGAGCTTCCGATCGTGAATGTGCTCAACGACCTTCCCGCCGGACGGCCTGTAGAAATCCTCTTCTGTGTTGATCCGCCGGTCCGGCGTCGCGCCCGGCTTCCCGAGACGAAAGGACCGCGCCCCCGCTGAACGACGGGACGCCCTGATATGGTGCGCGACCACGACCAGAGCAAGTTTTAAGAGCTAGTCTCAGGATGCTACCAACATCGCTCCATGTCTTCTCTGATAGACGCAGATTACGCGGCCCTCCTCTTGAGGGTGTTCGTGGGGGCGGCATTGATAGCCCACGCAATGCCCAAGGTGAAGGGAGGCTGGGGGACCCAGGCAGGCATGTGGATCGGGTCGATGGGGGTCCCGCCCGTGGCAGCCAGGCTCGTGACCGTCTTGGAGTTCTTCGGGGGCATCTTCCTCATCGTCGGTTTGATCACCCCTGTGGTCGCCGGCTTCTTTGCCATCCAGTTCGCGGCAATCATAGCCATGAAGGCGACCAAGATGAAAGCAGGGTTCATGGGTGCGGGCGACAAGCCCGGCTATGAGCTCGACTTCACCTACCTACTGCTGTCTCTGGGGATATTTCTCCTCGGATCGGGGGCTCTGTCCGTGGACGGCTTGCTCCACATACTCTAGCCGCAGCGCCGGTTCTTGTCGAATCATCATAACGGACTTGTTGATAGTGTTTGACTCAGGCTCTGAAGTGCCCTGACCGACCGTATCAATGTCAGCAATGGTCCTAGAAATCGCCGAACTGCTGCTTGGCACTTGCGTGGGCGCGATTGTCGCGGTCTACGCGTCATCCAAGGGCTATCTGGGACACCGGAGAACGAAGGTCGCGTCAATCACAGTCCCGTCCACGGCGAGCTTCGCCGCGACGACTGAACAGGCCAAAGAGGTCCCGACTGCGGCAGCACCTGCCGCGACAGAGCCTGCCCCGTCACCCACACCAGCCCCATCACATGCCATCTATGAGACGGTGCAGCCGGCTCCAGCGCCCGTGACGTACGCGGCGCCGGCGGCGACGTCATTCAGCTCCCCTACACTCGCAAAGAAGCCGACGCGGACCTACAGGCGCAGGACGGCTCCCGTGAGGAGCTCATCCGGTGTCAAGAAGACCCTGTCCAAACCCAAGAAGCGCTGAGCGCGAAAACCAAAGCAAGAGCGTGGGTTCATAAACCCACACTCTGCCTCTTTTGATGTTCTTTGACGACAGAGCCGATGGTGGGCCTCCACATCTCAGCTGCCGGCTCCCTGGACCTCGCCTTCGACAGAGCTTCCGAGATAGGTGCGACGACCTTCCAGATATTCACCAGGAACCCAAACCAGTGGAAGTTCAAGCCCATCCCGGATGAGACCGTCGCAGCTTTCCGGCAGAAGCGGAAGGAGTCTGCCTTCGGCCGGGTGGTTGACCATATGCCCTACCTCCCGAACCTGGCTTCATCCGAAAAGTCTACCATGAAGATCAGCAGGTTCACCCTGGGAGAGGAGTTGAAGCGGTGCGACGCCCTCGGGATAGACTATCTGGTCGTCCACCTCGGAAGCCATCTAGGGAGAGGGGCCGCCGTCGGGGTGGCCAACATAGCGGCCGCGTGTAACGAAGCGCTCGCCGGTAGCGACGGGAAGACTACGATTCTCTTGGAGAACATGGCGGGCCAGAAAAACTGCGTGGGAGCCAGGTTCGAGGAGATAAGGGGGATACTGGACAAGACGACGGAGCGTTCGCGGGTCGGGGTCTGCGTTGACTCCTGCCATCTGTTCGCCGCGGGGTTCGACCTTCAGAGCGAGGAAGCGGTCGAAGGGACCCTCGGCCTCTTCAACGAGATAGTGGGGTTCGAGAGGCTGAAGGTCATACACCTGAACGACTCCAAGGGGCCGCTGGGGAGCAGGCTCGACAGGCATGAGAACATCGGGGAGGGGAAGATCGGGAGGAGCGGGATCAGGGCTCTGCTGCACTATCCGGGGGTGGGCGAAAGGCCGATCATAATGGAGACCCCATATGAAGACTACAAGGCCATGGACAAGAGCATCAGGCTCGTCCGGGCACTTCTGAGATAGCTCGATTGGGTAAAATACACGGCCTGACCCGCTGGGTGACGCGGGCCCGTAGCTTAGTTCCAAAATTGGAGAGAACTCAGGCAGAGCATCGGGCTTTTAACCCGAGGGTCAGCGAAGGCCCCTAAACGGGTTCGATTCCCGTCGGGCCCGCACTCACCCGAGGTCGGTTCCCGGCACTTCTTCCGTCAGTTCCGGGTTCCAATGTGTTGATGAATAATCTGTGCGGACGTTAAAAATACCACGGTCGCCGAATAATCACCGAGATATAGCCCGTATTCAAAAAGCTGGAAGTCACTTACTTCCTGGTTGACGACGGCTGGGTTATTGTCCCGGGAGACACCTCCAATAGACGACAAGTTTACGTGGGCCGGGTCCATCTTATCACCTTGTAGTCCCGCGGATCAACGTTCCTATAGGGAAGTGGGCTGTTGAATAACCCAGTTTGATGGGCGCGCCTTTTCCCCTTCGGACACCTCGACCGTCCCTCGTCTTGACCTACGCCCTCGCCGACAGGAACATGTTGTACACCGACGCCTTCAGGAGAGGAGGAGCTCGTTGACCATGTACTTCCACTTCACAGACGTCACGTGCTCCCTTAAGGCGCTCTTGAAGGACGATATCACCGACTCCACCCTCCATCTAGGGGTGGAAGAGGTACGGCCCGAAGAAGTACCCCCGGCGGGAGGCACGCTCGTCTGTCAGAGGTTCGCGGGATGGACTGGGAGCTCCTCTTCGGACCAGCCGACCGGCTCGACAATGATCATTTCTCCGGAGTTCATCACGGCGCAGTGGAGCACGGACAACACACTCCTCTTCGCGGCTGTCGGGGGTGCTCTGGCAGGAGCGGCCGTGGTCGGCTTGTTCGTCTTCAGATTGAGGAAGAAGCTGACTCCCTCGTGACGGTTTCGTTCGTTATTAGCCTAGCCGGGTCTATTCCCCGATGAGCGTCGAGTCCGATGGGACCGAACGTGTCCAGAGGAAGCTCGACCTGGCTGTCAGGCAGATCTGCATCTGAACCGCCCATTTCTGGTTTTCTTCAGCCGGTCGAATCTTCCCTAGGCCGTGCCTTCCGACGCTTCAGCCCTGCGTTTGGATATCCTGACTTTCTCCACCTCCATCCCGGTCCAGATCGAGACGTACCCCAGGGCGTCCAGCACCTTCTGCCTATGCTCCTCTCTTACCCCCGATGCCCCGATAATCCTCAGGGCGTCGACGAGCATCTCGACCCCCGCGAGCTTCGCGTCTATCTCCCCCAGCTTCGCCTTCGAGACGAAGAGGTCCCCGGCCCTCACGTACCCGTCGGCGTCGAAACCCGCCAGGGCCAATCTCAGCGACTCCAATGAGACCCCTTTCTCCTTTGCAATCTCGCTGAGGCTCACGACGTCCTCATCGAGGACGATGTCTTCCTTCCTGATCGCCCCCGCCTGCACCCTCAGGATGGACGCCTCCCTCTCCTTCAGGTGCTCGATCACAGGCTTGACGGGGACCTCTTTCTTGTAGTAGACGACCACCGCCTTCCGCCTCAGCCTCTCCACCTTGGCGCAGGCGAGGCTCTCGTCCACCGCTATAATCATATCAACGCCAGCGACCGACTCCAGCTTGTCTAACTTCCTCTCCAAATAACCGGGGGTCCAGAAGCCCACCACCTCCAGGTAGACCTTCGCGCCATCCTTCTCGAAGCCGAAGTCTGGTATCAGGACGTGCCTCCCCGCGATGAGAGGCTCGGGCTCCCTCTTCACCGACCACCCCGAGCCATAGGATGCGAAAGACTTCGCGAACCTCTCCTCCACCGAGCTGTCGTAGAGCTTTGTAGTGGGCCCGCCCCAGTCGTCGGACGTGTCTATCTTTCCCTTCAGCTCGCCGCTCTCCGTCTCGAAGATGTAGACCCTGTTCCCCCTGCTCCTCGAGAGTATCTCGGCCTTGATCCTCCAGGTGTCTGAGGCTGCGATCATGGGGAGGAGCTTCGCTACCGACGTGCCGTACCTGTCAGTCAGCTTGAAGAGGGAGAGGGGGCCGTCCAGGGAGACAGTGTACCCGCCTCTGCCATCGCCGCCGTTGTCGCCCTTCTCCACAGAGTAGATCAGACCGAACCTCTTCACGCCCCGGAAGATGTTCTTCCAGTTCCCAGAAGCGGAGAACTCGACCCTGAGCGACTTGAAGAGGAGGGTCTGGGTCAGGGAGAGGTTGTACCTCCTGAGGAGGAGCCCAGAATCGAGTGGTTGGAAGTCTTTCAGCACCAGCTCTTCGTCCAGGTCGCTGTAGATGGTCCTCTCGAGTGCCTCTTCTGGGATGCCCAGCTTCGCTGCGACTGTGCGCACGACCTCCCCCCTCTCTTCTACGCTCGTCACCCTCTTCCTGCTCGCTTCCTCGAAGACAGCCATCCGCGCCTGCATCGGGTCCACCGCGCCCTCAGCCTTGAAGACGCACCTCCTCTCGAGGAGGGCCGCCAGGCCCCTGACCAGCTTGAAGTCGTAGCCTTCCCCTTCCGCCTCGGCGAGCCTATCAATGAGCTCCCCTTTCCTCTTCCCTACGGAGTCGCGGTAGACGCCGGTGACCCTCTCGGCGAGGGCCAGCGTATCCGCGTCGAGGCCGACGTAGAGGGGGTTGATCTTCCCCCTGGAAATCTTGGCCCTCAGCAGGTTAGACGGGAGCATCCTGGTCCTCTACTCCTCGTAGAGCTCTCCCTCGTCGGCTCCTTTCGTTACGACAGGCTCTGGGACGCCTTCTTTCTCCTCCACGGCTTCCGTCTCTCTCCCCTTCCGCGATCCCCTGGCCCGCTTCCTCCTCGAGCTCGTCCTCGTCTCCGACGTCTCCCTCGACACGAGTTCGATCAGCCTCGCCTTTTCCTTCCCTTCGCTCTTCCTCAGGAGCCTCCCCAAGCGCTGGATGAACTCCCTCGAGCTCCCGGTACCGCTGACGATGACCCCTATGGAGGCCTCGGGGACGTCTATCCCCTCGTCCAACACCTTCGAAGTGGCGATGGCTCTGAACCTCCCCTCCCTGAACCCCTTCAGGACCTCGTACCTCTCCTCCTTCCCGGTGGTGTGGGTGATGAACGGGAGGAGGAAACGCTTCGATATCCTGTAGACCAGGTCGTTGTGCTGTGTGAAGACCAGGACCCTCTCCTCCGGGTTCTCGCGGAGTATCTCCTCCAGCCGGTCCAGCTTCGCCTCCGAATCGAAGGCGACCTTGACCGCGCGATTCCTCGCGAGGAGGGCCCTTCTCGCTTCCGGGTCCCTGGCCGTCCTCATTATGAACCTCTGGAAGTCCATGGGGGTCCTCATCCAGATGCGGTTCTTCTCCAGGTAGCCGGTGAACTCCCTGTAGTTCCTCTGGTACTCCTCCTTCTCCGCTTCGGTCAGCTCCACATTCACCTTCTCGACGGCGTAGTCGGAGAGATATCTGCCCGCGAGGTCCTCTGGGTCGAGCCTGTAGACGACGCCCCCGATGAGCCTCGGCAGCTCCAAGTGGAGCATGTCGTCCCTCTCGTAGGTCGCGGTGAGGCCCATCCTGTAGGGGGCCGTGAACATCTCCGCTATCTGCCTGAAGCTCTCGGCGGGGAGGTGGTGGGTCTCGTCGGCGATCAGCAGGGAGAACCTGTTCCCCAACTCCGACGCCCTCAGGAAGGCAGAGTCGTAGGTGCAGATCGTAACAGCCTTCAGCGTGTTCTCCCCTCCGCCGTATACCCCGACCTCTATCCCGAGGTCTTCCGCGACCCTCCTCCTCCACTGCTCAAGGAGGTCCAGGGTGGGGACAATCACCACTGCGGGCCTGTTTACCAGTTCGATCGCTTTCATCCCTATCACGGTCTTGCCGGCTCCTGTGGGGAGGACGACCACGCCCCGCCTCCCCGCCCTGTCCCAGGAGTCGAGCGCCTTCCTCTGGTACGCCCTCAGCTCCCCCTTGGACCTCAGCTCCGGGCAGGGAGGGAGGTCCTCCACCCCGTCCTTGACCTCGCCCAGCTCGCTCTTCCTCAGGAAGTCGACTATCTCCCTGTAATAGAGGGCCTGGGCCCTGAACGCCCTCACCCTGTCGTCCCAGGCGGAGTAGGGGACCTTCGCCTCCCCCCTGACGAGGAGGGTCCCCCTGTCATACGACAGGTAGGTGGGCTGCAACGTAGTCGTTCCACCCCGCCGCGGATTTAGTCTTTCTTCGCCTCGCCTGGCTGGCACGCGAACAAGAAATCACCGAATCCTTCGCATGAACAGCCAGGCGGTCCCGACGGAACGCTTTATTGACCGGACACCGCATGTGGGCACGGGCCGAAATCTACGTCAAGAGCTCGGAAGGAACGGGATGGCAGGACACCGCCGCTCAGCCAGTCAGAGTTGACCGCTTTATTCGGCCTCCTCCCCCGCTTCAGGTCAGGTGGGGTGAGCGTCTCCGTGAATGGGATTCCCATGGCGCGGCTCGACTCCGAATCCAAGCTCCTCAGCATAGAGACGGACGGGATGAGGCAGGGCGGCATAAGGCTGGGGAAGATGCTCGGCCTCAAGAGGGGGCGGGGCGGCGTGGGGATGCTGCTAGGGGAGTCGGAGGGGATGGCGAGGAGGCTCTCTGAGATGGGCTGGACGCTCGCGCTCTACGACAAGGACCAGAGGCTGCTGAGCATGGGGAAGGGGGCGTCGAGGCTCACGGGCCACATCGAAGCCAATCCACTAAAGCTGAGGAGGCTGCTGGCGGCCCTCCGGTAAACATGGTCAGCAACGGGTCTACGAGAAAGCGGGGAGGAGCGCCGAAGGCTTGCTTACTTTGACATCAGCGCGACGTTCTTCTCCGCCGATGCCTTCTTTTCGCCCTCTGTCAGGTCCCGCATATGGACAGTGAGGCTCAGGACCCCGTTCAACTCCCAGCCCAGCTGCGAGCCCAGCAGGTTCACCTTCGCGTGCTGGAAGTTCATGTCCAACTGGGAGTGCTTGTCGCTCAGCGCCTCAATCAGCCCCTCGAAGAGCCCTTTCTCCACCTCTTCAGCTTCCTTTGATTCGCTCATGGCTCCGCCGGCTATCGGGCGCGATATATCCGTTTAAGCGAGCGGGCCGCATCAGCAAGAAAGCCGGTTCGCGCGGCCTCGGAGTGACCATAGCAGCTGGTTTTCCGAACGGGCTAGGTCAATAGTCCCGGTCCGAGAGGGAGTCGCAGAGCTCGAAGAGCCTGCTCTTCGCGTCCGACGGCCCGACGGATTGGAGGAGCCTCTTCGCCTCCCCTACATACCGCAGCGCCCTCTCCTGGCAATACTCGACGGAGCCGTTCCGCCGCACTATGTCCTTCATCCTCTCGACCTCCCAGCCCTCGAGCGACGTCCTCCCGGAGAGGCCCTCAGCGAAGCGCCTCTCTTCTCCGGAGCACCTGCTCAGCGCATGAATCGTCACCAGGCTCTTCTTCCCTTCCCTCACGTCTGTGAATACGGGCTTGCCGAGCACCTCCTCGCTCCCCATCACGTCGAGCAGGTCGTCCCGGACCTGGTAGGCCATGCCGAGCCGTTCTCCGAACCTGTATGCCGTCCTTACCTCGGCGTCCGGCGCCCCGGCCACTATCGCGCCGCTGGCTGAAGGGGCAGCCAGGAGCGACGCCGTCTTGAGCCTGATCATCCTCTCATAATCCTTCTCAGTGGCCCGCCCCCTCTCCGCCATCCGCATGTCCAAGAACTCCCCCATTGTCGTGGCCCTGCAGCACTCGCCGACGAGGTCGAAGAGCCTGCAGAGCCTCGCGCTCGGCATCCTATGGTAGCGGGAGACCATCTTCGGGACATAGAATAGGAGCATGTTGGACGCGAGTATCGCATTGGTGAGGCCGTGCCCGTTCACGACAGACTCCTTCCCCCTCCTCTTGTCGGAGCCGTCGATTATGTCGTCCTCCACGAGGGCGGCCGAATGGGCGAGTTCGTACGCCACCGCTATGGGGACCGCCTGTTCGTAGCCTCCGGATAACGCCTCGCACCAGAGCAGGGCCAGCACGGCCCTGACCCTCTTGCCGCCGCTCGACAGGGCGTCCCTCACCGAACTGCCGAGCGCCGACCTCCCGAAGGAGAGGCCGAGGAGCTCCGTGTTCACGCGCTCCACGTACCTGTCCAACCCTGCCATTCCCGGTGCAGCCATCGGTCTCCGCCCGACCGCCCCGCGCTTTAGGCCTTCCAGTGGGAGCATCGCCTGCAGGGATTGCGTGGTCGATGGGCTGGCCGCGGAGCCCCTACCCGTTATTAGCGGCTGGCCCCTCCGGCTTCGATGACCGACTCGGGTTGGCTCTCCCTCAACACTCCGCTCCCTTACTTGGGGGCGATGTATTTTCTCGCGTACCGCCACGACCTCGGAAGGATCGCGAGCTCCTTCCACGACCTCTCGAACGACTCCGAGTGGTATGCCGTCTTCGAACGTCTCGACCTGGCCGGCGCGCGCTAGCGTATCTAAGCTAGAAATGTGCTCTGTTTGGCAGGATATCCCCATTTCTGGTTCGTAAGCTTTCCGTGACGGCGCACGTAGCGAGACTCCAGACGAGCGCCAGCGTGCAAACTAGTACCAAAAACGGCCGTGAATGTGCCCCTCTAGGACTGACGCAGGTAGTGAAGGGTCAAAGCCCTTCCGTGGTGTCTTCATCCTGTATCGAAGACTAGGATGCTATATTGGCTGCCGGAGCATCGGAAAAGCTCCGGAATCGAATGCCCCGGCATGCGGTTCCCGTCCGGCCCGCGTTAGTACTCGCCTAGGGCTGGTCCTGGTCTAAAGTTGACTCGGTTAGAAGACTGGTCGGATCCTGGGCAGGCGAGACTTGGCCAACAGAGAGGACGGTTTTTGAATGACTTCATGCCAGGCCGCGCTCTTGTCAGACTCCGAACGCAGGCTGGTGGCCATCATGTTCACTGACATCGTGGGGTATACCGCGCTGACGCAAGAGAACGAATCAGCCACGATGGCGCTGCTGGAAGGTCATCGGAAACTCATACGCCCAATACTCGCAAGCCACGGTGGACGTGAAATCAAGACAATCGGGGACGCGTTCCTCGTAGAATTCGGGAGCGCGCTGGATGCTACCCTCTGCGCTGTCGCAGTCCAGAGCGCGATAAACGACCTGAGGCTCAGCAGGGGCGGAAGGCTTTCTCTCAGGATAGGCATCCACATAGGGGACGTCGTCGAAAAGGAGAACGACGTCCTAGGCGACGCTGTGAACATCGCGTCTAGGATTGAGTCGCTGGCTGACGCTAACGGGATCTGCATCTCTGGGTCTGTTTTCGAGCAGGTCAGGAACAAGCTCCCTTACGCGCTGGACAAATTGGCCGCGCCAGACCTGAAGAACGTCCGAGAACCCGTAGACGTTTACAGGGTCGTTCTGCCCTGGGGAAAAACCACTCCTGCCGAAGCGGTAACCTGCCCTTCGAACAGGGTTGCAGTACTCCCGTTCGCCAACATGAGCCCAGACCCTAACGATGAATACTTCGCAGACGGGATGACCGAGGAGCTCATCGACAGGCTGGCGCAACTGAAGGGGATCGAGGTTATCGCGCGAACGTCAGTGATGAGCTACAAGAAGAAGGAGAAGAAGGCGTCCGAGATTGCACGAGAGTTAGCCGCGGGGTCGCTGGTGGAAGGGAGCGTCAGGAAGGCGGGGAACAAAGTGAGGGTCACCGCCCAGCTCATCAACGGCTCGACCGAGGGGCACCTCTGGTCTTCCCACTACGACGGCAGCCTCGACGACATTTTCGCGGTACAGAGCGAGATAGCGGAGAAGGTGGCGGGAGAACTGAAGGTCAAGCTTCTCGACTCGGAGAAGAGTGCCATGAAGAAGAAGCCTACCGAAGATACCATGGCCTACACCGATTATTTGCAGGCGATGCAGCTCCTCAACAGGCTTGAAGAGGAGCCTCTCAGGAACGCCTTGGCCCTCTTCCAGCAGGCCATTGAAAGGGACCCCTCCTTCGCCAGGGCGTTTGCGGGCCTGGCCGAGTGCTATACGTGGCTCGCCAACCGGGCTTACATCCCTATCCAGGAAGCCATAGAGAAGGGGCGCGCGGCCGCCCTGAAGGCCATGGAACTGGATCCGGAGCTGGCTGAGGCGCATCACAGCATGGCCTTGATCATGTACATGGCCGACGACCCCGAAGGGAGCATGATTGAGCTTAGGAGGGCGGTTGAACTCAACCCCAACCTGGCCGGAGCATACGTTCTGCTCGCCGAAACATCGGCCGCATTCGGGGACGTTGTCGAGATGGTCAACTCAGCCGAGAAGGGATACCTGCTCGACCCCCTATCCCCTGGTGCGATAACGTGGCTGGGCATGGCTTACTTCTACGCCGGGAAAGGGGAGGAGGCATTGGCGCACTGCAGGAAGACTCTGCACCTGGAGCCGTACCGCACCTACCGTCTCATGTTCGACTACTGCGCGTACACGAGAGACTACGTCAAGGCGGAGCAGTTGTTGAGGGAGCTGGAGAGGATGGGTCCAACCCTGATGCCAACTTTACTCGACAAGGGGTACTTGGCCGCCCTGGCCGGAGACGTCAAGACCGCACACGAAATGATAGCGAAGCTCGAGCCGGGGAAGGGGCTGGGAGACGTCTCTTACGTGGGATTCGTCTACTACGCCCTTGGAGACATGGACAAGTTCTTCGAGTGCATGCTCAGGGCTGCGGATGGCCACATGCTCCGGGCGGCCGAGTTCAGGCTCAGCCCACTCTTCGAGGAAGCGAGGCGGGACCCGCGGTTCGGCGAAGTCTTGAGACGCGGAGGGCTGCCCTACAGCTCACCAGTCCGACAGCTTCCCAGGTAGAGGCATAGAGCTTCACAAGGCTCAAGGAACAGGTGGAAAAACTCGCCGTCGAAAGGACCCACTCAAGAAACCAAGGGAATCCCGTCAGGCCAGCACTTCTGGAGACGAGGGACGATGTGGAGAACCAGGCAGTCGAGCGGAATCTTGTCCCACTGGTTAGTGTACGTGCGCGGACACGCTACGCGGTCACGTGAATGAGCATCTGATATGTGTGGGCCGACGTCGACGCGCTACAAGCCAGAGAAGATTATCAAGCCCAGTAGGACAACGAATACCATGACCAACAGCCCAAAGGCTATGGTCTTCGTTCGAAGTGGTGGTTCCATGAAGTGTGCCTGGGCAACGTTGGGGAGTTGGACCGCCCCCGAAGATCGAAACAGCGAGAATATTGCCCACGCATCGATGATCAGAATCTCGTAGATTTCGGTCGTGGCTGAAGATGGAAAGGGTATGAGGATGTCGCCAAGAGGCATGATGATGGCCAAGATGACCGGGATGACAGCGCCAGTGAAGTCCATCGCAGTGAAAGACCCGATTCCCATTACAAGAATGGCGAGGGCTGCCTGCACGAAGAAGTATGTGGACACAAAATCGTGCGGATATGTACCGCCGTGATAAATGCCAATCAAGGCAAGAAAGAGTCCTGCGACGAACCAGAACGCTCCCCCAAAGACCTGCATCTTCTTCGCTGACGTTGCCACGATGCCAAGAGACATGACCCAGATAATGACCGCGATGACTCCCAGACCGTCATTGTAGACCCAAGGGAACTTGGAGAATGAGGGATCGCCAAAGCTGCTGAGAGCATCCCGAGTCAGTATCCATTGGGGGTTGAGCAGATAGCACAGGAGAAACAGAATCCAGGGGACGACCACGAGCGCCACACCGGAGTACTTGGCTATCCTCTCAACCCTCAACTTTCCTTCGGCGTTTCCGGGCTCCAACCGGCAAGAGGTGAGTCAGGTGTTAGATAAGCGGTTCTCAACCGCGCACTGCGCATACGCGTTCTCACTGTGGAGCCCAGGCAATGCTGCACAGCGGGAGCCTGTGCAGAAGTACCCCAGACCGCCGCTAGGCGCCGAACGAGCACAGAACACTGTCGTGAGCGCACCAGTCTGGCCTCAGAACTTCCGAACGCAAGTACCCCCTCTGCCATCACACGGAGTGGTTCGAAAACTGGTCGAGGCTCCAACGGCCTGACCAGCGAGCATTCATCGGACAGCGCCATGCGTCCGCCTCGCTATGATCTTACACACAAGGGCCCCAATGGATGAGACTGACGAGGGTCTTGCGACTGGATTCCTCTTCGAGGATCCGCATGAGAGTCGTCTGCGAAACGCCGGACTGACCCAGGCGCGATACGATGGTGTAGGCGAGTTTCCTGTCGGGAACGAGTCCAACGATCTTGCCCTTGGCGGCAGCCCCAGAGTGGCTCGACTCCCGATAGAAGTTGAACTCGTGTTCGCCGCCCAACTTTGGCTCCATCTTGGCCCGTCGGCGCCCACCGAGTCCGCTCCTTCTCGCTGGTTAGCGCCTTGATAACCGGCGCCGGGGCATTTGTGAGGACTGCCTTTCTCGCTGCTAATCTGCTGCTTGCTCGCGCATAGGACCTTGGGCTCCGTGACTCAGGTTCGAGGGGGCTCCCCAAAAGTCCTCGAGGAGTAACATCTCGGGCACTTTTCCCGGTTGACAGAGTGTTACCGATGCCGGCCCTGACCTAGGACAGCTACGTACCGGGTCCCAGCCCCAGCGGATGGTTGGCGCTTCGCCCAGACTACGCTTCCGAGTATGCTACCAACGCGCTCGACTTCGGAAGAGGTACGTACAGCAGCTGCCTCTTCTCGTCAAAGGTGAGCGTATGGGCTCCCTCTCCCGTGGCCAGTGCTTGTCCAGCTGTCATCTTCTCGGTATCGATCACGTCGACCACCCCCGGTTCCCCGACCGCACAGTAGAGGAGACCCCTCTTCCGGTTGCGCCAGAGCACGTCCGGCTCCCCAGACAGGGGGACCCTCGCCGTCTCCTTTTCGCGGATGAGGTCCAAGGAGACCAGCGCCTTTCCGTCGCAGGCCACGAAGGCGCGGCCGGTCCCTTCGACAGCTTCCAGACCATGCGGGCCGTTTACGGAGACGTTGACGAATTTCCGCTCGGTCATGTTATCTGGGGAAATCATGGTTACGCCCGGCGGGTCTCGGATGTTCACGAGGAAAACGTCCAGTTTCCCGTCGTAGAGACACCAGCGCGGCCTTCCCCTGAGGCTGGACGACGCGATGACCTTCCCCAGTTCCGGGTCGACCAGCCTTGCCTGGTTGTCCTTCACGTCAGCGACGAGCAGGTGCCTCCTCAGGGAGTCCCAGGCAAGGCCGTTGGGCCTGAGCCCGACGGGAACCTCTCTCACCACTCTGTCGCTGTCGACGTCGATTACGAGCAGTTTGCCGTCTCCCCGTGCTGCAGCGAAGACGCGCCCGTCTGGTTGGGCGCAGAGCACCCCGCTCGCCTCGGGGCACCCGTCGATGGTCGCGACGTGGGACATGGCTTCCCCGTCGACCACCACCACGCTGTTGTTGGCAGTGTGGGCGATGTAGACCTTCCCGCTTTGGAGGTGCACGTCGGCGTGGTCGAAGCCGCCAGCCCCAAGCGAAGGCAGCTTGACGGAACCGACTAGCTTCAACAATGCGCTCCGTTCTCCCTCAAGGCAAGGAGGAGCTACGGGGGAGGTGCCGCTGTCATGGCTTCTGGACCGTCAGCTTGCAGAAAGCGTAGAGAGCGTCGTAGGTAGGGAACTCCCTCTCCATCTTCTCGTGGTCGTTCCTAGCTAGGACCTGGAAGCCCTCAGCGACCGCCTTCAGCCCCGCTGACTCCGGCGGCACTTCGGGGGTCTTAGTGTCGGCCCCCCTGACTATCTTGGCCATCTTGAGCAGCGCCGGGTCCTTGAGGCCGTATTTCTTGACGATCGCGTCGAAGCTGCACCGCTCCTCCCCGTCCTCTTTGTAGTGCGTCAGTTCGATGTCCGGCGCGTCAAAAGGAGTGGCGTTCTCCGCCTTCGCGACCTCCTTGACCATCGACGCGGGCACGAAGAGAAACTCCGCTTGCGAGTCGACGAACTTCCTTATCAGCCAGGGACAGGCTATCCTGTCTACATGGGCGTTTGACCGAGTCACCCACTTCATAGCAGTTGGCCCGCCCGGGCCTCACCATACTTAAACACCCTTCGGGACCATAAGGTACCGGCAGGCCGACTCTCGGTCTAGGGGCCTGTCCCACATCCTTACGGTCGCAGGCCCGGCTATGGGGCCGTCCTCCGTCCGACTCGTATTGTGCGCCGCCCCTTCAGATGAGCCGAGCCAAAGCCGACGCTAGGGCGCCAGCTTTTCGGCCCTCGCTAGGTCCTTTACCCTCTTCTCGATCTCGTCCCTGATCTTCCTCACCTCGGGGAGGAGCTTCCCCTTCGGATCCTCGAGGTCCCAGTCGACGACCTTCTTTTGCATCCTGTTCAGCATCGGCCTCGGACACACCTTCTCCACAGAGCACCCCATGGTCATGACGATGTCCGCCTTGTCGATCATCTCCATGGTGAGCATCTTCGGTACCTTGAGAGAGAGGTCGAACCCCTTCTCTGACATGGCCTCCACCACGGTCGGGTTGATCGAACCAGCTGGTACCGTCCCTGCGCTCATCGCCGCGAGCCCCATCCTCGCGGCGAAGGCCTCCGCCATCTGGCTCCTGCCTGCGTTCTCCACACAGACGAAGAGCACACGGGTTCGTCTGGAACCGTCGACTGTTCTACCTGCCACCTATGCGACCTCCATCCCTGGCCCTGCCTCCCAGATCCCGTTCGCCCCGAGACGGGGGAACCTCTCAGCGGGGGACGTGGCGTGGAAAAACCTCTTCTGGAGCCAGAAGGCTACGTTGACCAAACTGATCATCACAGGCACCTCGATCAGCGGCCCTATCACAGCCGCGAGGGCCTCCTGAGAAGCAAGCCCGAAGACCGAAACGGCGACCGCTATCGCCAGTTCGAAGTTGTTGCTGGCCGCCGTGAAAGCCAGGGTCGTGGTCCTGGGATAGTCCAGCTTCGAGTAGACGCCCAGGGCAAACGACGCGAAGAACATTATGACGAAGTAGGTCAGCAGGGGGACTGCGACGAGGACTACGTCGTAGGGGATGCTGACTATGTCCGCCCCTTCGAGTGAGAACATGACGACGATGGTGAACAGCAGGGCGATGAGCGACGTCGGGGCCAGCTTGGGGATCAGGGTCTCCTCATACCACTCTCTCCCTCTCCGCTTCAGGAAGTAGAACCTCGTTGCCATCCCCCCGAAGAACGGGATGCCGAGGTAGACTAGGACAGACTGGGCCACAGAGAGAAGTGAGACGTTCACAACGGTGCCTTGCCCCGCGATCCAAGTGCTGGCGAGCGTGACGTAGAAATAGGCGAGAACGCTGTAGAAGACTATCTGGAAGACCGAGTTCAGAGCCACCAGTATCGCGGCCCACTCGCCATCTCCTTGGGCGAGCCCGTTCCAGACCATCACCATTGCGATGCACCTCGCAATTCCGATGATGATCAGCCCGTTCCTCAGGTCGGGATAGCCTGCCAGAAACACCCATGCCAGGGCGAACATCAGCAGCGGCCCCACCACCCAGTTCAGGACCAGCGAAGCGGAAAGCATCTTCTTGGACCCCTTCTCGCTCATCACCTTTCCCAAGTCCTCATACCTGACACGGGCCAAAGGAGGATACATCATCCAGATCAGACCTATGGCTATCGGAATCGAGGTCGTTCCGACGCTGAGAGAACTCAGCGCTGCCGACAGGCCAGGGAATGCATCTCCTGCTCCCAGGCCCGCGGCCATGGCCAGGAAGATCCACAGAGTCAAGAGCCTGTTTATGAAAGACAAGCGGCCTTGGGGCTTATCGCTCGAGACGGCCATCCTCCTACGAAGTGAGGTTTCTAAGGAGCTCCAGCGCTGGGGAGTCGGTCGCCTCGTAGAAGGCCCACCTTCCCTTCTTGCTCCTCTTCAGCAGGCCTGCCTGTTCCAGCACGCCCAGGTTATGCGACACGGTGGGCTGGGGCATCTCGAGAGCGGATTCGAGCTCGCAGACGCACATCTCCCCCTTTGAGAGGAGCAGCAGGATCTTCATCCGACTTGACTCTCCCATCGCGCCGAAGAGCTTCTCTGCACGGCGGAGCTTCGCCGCAGACTCCGGAGCTGCCAGCTTCTCAGCTTCGGCCCTGGCCCGTATGATGTCCGATGGCTGGCAGATTTTGAGCTCGAGCATCCGTTGGACAGACGCGCTCTGCTTCTCCATCCCAGCTCGCTCATCATATCCATATATATTAATTTATAATAGCTAACACTAGTTAGCGAACGCGGCCGCCACAGAAGGTTATAGCGAGGGCATCTACAAAAAAATTTGAGCCAAGGGTCTTCCGGGGTTCCGGCCGGCACCACAGGCGGGAGCTGACGCGATATTCCTGGGCCTCGTCGTCTATTGGATTCTGGCAGCAGTCGACAGAAAGGACGTGGCCAACATCTTCACAGGGCAGGCTCTGAAAGCCGGAGCCTGGGCTCCGGTTCACATCGTGACGCTTGTCGTCCTGTCCTATCTGGGCGATACTGACTACGGGGAAATCGGGGTCCTCGACTTCCCTGTAGACTTCGTGGTCGTCATAATCATAGGCCTGGTTTTCTACTACTGGTCCGTGATGTCAGGGTACAGGACGACAGAGATAGAGCAGATGGCCGCCCTCGGAACCCAGTTTGTGGGGAGCGAGTCCCCCGAGAGCGCCCCAGCTGGTCAGAAGACTGACGTAAAACCGGCCGGGGCGTGAGCCATCCTTGGCCCTCGGCCAAGGATGAACATCGCATTCGTCCCTTTGCGTAATCCATATCATGGAATCGCCCCGCAGCGGTTCGCCTGATCGTCGTCAGCCAATGGCGGACGGCGCTGCCGCCGGCGGCCCTTTTGGTGTAGAGCGAGTCTGCGAGCGCGGTCTGTAGGCTCCAACGCCGGCGTCACGGGCCTCGTGAGTCTCCACTATGCCAGTCCAAGATACTCTGGTGAGAGGGTCGAGAAGATGAAAACGAGTCTCCACCTTCCGCATTAGGGAACCAATATAGTATGGGGGTGCCGAGAGCATCCCACGGTCGCCTTGCGCAGAGACGTCGCGCCGTTCTTCGCTCCCAGGAGCGTGGCGGTAATCGGTGCTTCCAGGACCCCGGGGAAGATCGGGCACGAGATTCTGCGCAACATCAAACTGTCAGGATACAAGGGAAGCGTCTTCCCGGTCAACCCCAACTACGGATCCGTCCTCGACATTCCCTGCTACGGGACGCTCGCTGACATCCCGTCGGACGTCGACCTGGCCCTGATAGCCGTCCCCGCGAAGCTGGTGGAGGGGGTTGTCGGAGACTGCGTAAGGAAGAAGGTGAAGGGTGCCATAATCATAACCTCGGGGTTCTCCGAAGTGGGTGACAGGGGCTCCGAAGACAGACTGGTCTCCATGGCCAAGGGGACGATGAGGATCATCGGGCCGAACACCTTCGGGCTCTACTGCGCACGAAGCAGTTTGAACGCGACCTTCGGTCCGACGAAGGTCCTCGAGGGGAAGACGGCTTTCATCACCCAGTCCGGGGCGCTGGGGCTCGCCCTGATGGACTGGACCACCGAGGAGAAGTACGGGGTGTCCGCCATAGTCAGCATAGGGAACAAGGCCGACGTGGACGACGCCGACTTGGTAGAATATTTCGCCGACGACCCCTCCACCAGTTCCATCCTGATCTACATGGAAGGGCTGAAGGACGGGAGGCGGTTCTTCGAGGCGTCCAAGAGGGCGGTGAGGCGGAAGCCGATAGTGGTGATAAAGGCGGGCCGGTCCGCCAGGGGGGCCCAGGCCGCGTCGTCTCACACGGGGTCCATCGCCGGGCAGGACGCCATCTTCGCGGCGGCGTTCCAGCAGGCGGGGGTTATGAGGGCCGAGGGGATGACCCAGGCCTTTGACTGGATCCAGGCCCTGAACGAGAACCCGGTCCCCCGAGGGGAGAACGTAGTCGTGGTCACAAACGGCGGGGGGCTGGGGGTGCTCTCTACGGACAGGTGCGAAATGCTCGGCCTGAAGCTGATGGACCTCCCCGGCGACCTTACGAAACAGATACAGGCTGTGACTCCGAGCTTCGGGTCGGTCAAGAACCCGATAGACCTCACGGCCAACGCTGACGACCTGCTCTACGGCGAGGTCCTCAGGCTGGTCATGAGGCAGAGGGAGGTCGACGCAGTCATAGCCCTCTTCTGCCAGACGGCGAACATCGACCCTGGCTTGGTGGCGCGAGCCATCGTGGACGCGAGAGACAAAGAGGGAGTTGACAAACCGATCACGGCCGCCTTCATCGGCGGGCACATGTCCCAGATGGCCTACGCGAAGATGCTCGAACGGAGGTTCGCGGCGTACCTTACTGCCGAGCGAGCCGTGGACGCGATGAACGCGCTGATGACGCGCCACAGGCAGCTGGAGTCGTTCGGGAAGGGGAGCAGTTGACGGCGACAGACCAGAGGAAGGCCAGGATATCCAGGCTTCTCCGTTCAGTGCTGGACTCAGGGAGGGCGTCTCTTCTGGAGCATGAGGCGGACCTGGTCGCTAGGTCTTACGGGCTGAGGGTCGCCCCCTCGGGGCTGGCCCGGACCGAAGGAGAGCTGGCTCCCCTGGCGAGGAAGTTGGGGTTCCCCCTCGTGCTGAAGATCGCATCCAAGGATGTCCTCCACAAGTCTGACGTCGGGGGGGTCGTGGCCGGGGTCACTTCTCTGAAGGACGCGCGTTCTGCATACAGGGAGATACTGCGCAACGTCAGGGCCGCGAAGCCACGAGCGGCGGTCTCAGGGGTCCTCGTCCAGAAGATGGCGCCCAGGGGGAACGAGTTCGTGGTCGGCGGGAGCAGGGACCCGCAGTTCGGGCCTGCGGTCATGTTCGGCCTCGGGGGCGTCTACGTCGAGCTCTTCAGGGACGTCTCATTCAGACTCGCCCCGCTTTCCAAGGACGAAGCCTTCGAGATGATGAAACAGACGAAGTCATCCAAGCTCATGGAGGGGTTCAGGGGGTCTAAGCCCCTCGACGCAAGGGCGGCCGCGAAGGCAATCGTCGCGGTGGGGGACATCATGGCGGACCACCCTGACATCGACTCCGTCGACGTCAACCCTCTCTTCGTTTATCCCCACGGCGTGCTGGCCGTCGACGTGAGGGTCATGGTGAAGGAGCGCGCCACGCAGCGAACGGACGTCATCCGGACCCGTGAAGCCCGGCGTGGGTGGGGACGGCGCGGCCAGCTGATGCATCCTCCACTGCGCCGACCATCATCCTAGACCGAGAGCGGGTCCACGGGAACGACGTTACCTGGGCTTGGTTGCCGAAACTACGAACGCGGTCGCGGCGAGTGCGGCTCCTAGGAGGAAGACCCCCTGGACTCCGACCGATGGTATCAGGAGGACGGCGGCGGCGGGCGCCAGGAGTTCTGCGACGCCCGAGGAGGCCTGGAACGCGTAGCTGGCGTTGACCACATCGGCCTCATTCACCGAGCTAAAGGCGAAGTAGCTTGAGATAGGATAGACCATGGCATGTGGGAGGCTGAAGAGAACCATGCCGAAGACGAAGAGGGGCCAGGCTGAAGCCAGGCCCAGACAAAGGGTCGATGCCAGCAGCAGGCCCGTGGAAGCGAGTAGCAGCTTACTCAAGCCCACGCGGGAACTGGTCGCCAGGATACGCAACCCGGTGGAGACAAGGAAGACCGCGGCGAACAGCAACAGTGCGTCCTCAGCTGAGAAGCCGAACCTGGCCTCGGCGGAGATTGCGCCGTACGAGAGGAAGACCGGAAGTAGGAGGGCATAGAAGAAGTTGACCGTGAACGCGCGCCGGAACCCAGGCTTGCGGAACGCAGCCCCCCACCTGGCCGGGGAGGGTGCCGGAGGCCGCGGCCTCCCTTCTAAGCTCGACGCTCCCATGATTGCGCCGACGGCGCCCAGGACGCAGACCAGAGCGAGGGCTCCGAACACACCATCGAACCCGAAGAGCTCCAGCGCTCCGTAGGCCAAGAGGGGGCCGAGGACCAGGCCCACCCCCAGGGCAGTGGAATAGAGTCCGATCCCCCTGAAAGGCTTCTCAGGCCTCGACTCCAGGTGCATGAACGCGGAGAGGAACGGCTGGGGGAGTCCCATCCCGACCCCCGAGCCGAGTGCTTCCAGCCAGAACGGCACGTAGTGCGTTCCCGATGCCAGGACCGCCGCCGACGCCCCCAGGAGCACGAACCCAGCGACCGACGAGGTTGACTGGTCTCTGATCAACACGGTGGCCGTCATCACGCCTGCAGCGTTGCCCACCCACAGGAGTACGACGAACGCCCCGGCTTCGGCAGCCGCGGCCCCAAGGACCGACGTCGCGTAAAGCGGGACCACTATGGCCAGAGACGACGTGAGGAGCCTGAGGGCCAGCGCAAGTGCGAACCCCGGCCTCAGGTATGTGCTCCTCCCGGGGGCGGTCAAGCTGCGGCCAGGCTCCTAGCGGGCAAGGCCGTACACCTTCATGAGCGACCGGCCGACCTTCTCGGGGGAGAACAGCTCCATCGCCCTCCTCCGCCCGCCCTCTCCCAGCCTGCGCCTCAACTCGGGGTCCTCCACGAGCTTCTTCAGGTTCTCCCTTAGCCCTTCCTCGTCTCCGACCTCAGACAGAAGCCCCGAAACACCATCCTGGACCGCCTCCGCCACCGCCGGGATCTTGGTGGAGACCACAGGTATCCCCCTCCTCATGGCGTCGACCACCGTGATGGCGAAGGCGTCAGCCCTGGTCGGGAGGAGGAGCACATCGGTCGTCGGCCAAACGCATTCTGTCAGACTCTTCCCCGACGAGCCGTCAATCTGGGCGATCCTCCTGTCGGACTTCACCTCCAGCCTCGCCGCCGGAGTCCCGACGGGGCCCACGAACACCAGCCTGGTTCCATCTTCCTTGAGGGACCTGAACGCCCTGAGGGCGGCGTCCCCTCCTTTCCGTCGGAAATCCCTTCCGATGTAGAGGACATTGCACCCCCGATGTTCCTTCTTCGCGTCGACGGTCTCGAACGGAGGGGGGATGACGAAGACCTTTGAGTGGTCCACTCCATCCTCGACGAACCCCTTCCTAGCCCAGTCAGACCACGTCACGACCCCCGCGCACCAGCGCGAGTTCAGGTACGACGAGAACCCCTCGGTCGTCGACCTCCTCACGAACCCCTTGACGTTGTTGTAACCCGAAAGGAATTGGCCGAACGACTGGTCGCTTTCGTGGACCCAGCGGCGCTCGAACTTCCTGACGTCCCAGAAGAAGGAGTGCACCAGTGCCTTCCCCTTCTGGTCCAGGGGGGCAAGGTGCTCCAAGGCGAACCTCGCCGCCACTAGGGCGACGTTGACGGGGTTGAACTCGTAGTTCGCCGCCCTCGCGGGATACCGGAAGCGGTCGGTCGCCAGAGTGTACTTCACCCCCGGAGGCGGATGCCTGAGCCTCCTCAGGGGCCCTGACCTCAGGCCGCCGGTCAGAGGGTCGGTGGGAGAGAGGAGAAGGCACTCCAGGTCGTGGCTGGGCTCACTGGGGGCCCGAAGGCTCGAAGACGTATCCAAGACTTACCGGGATACCTTGGCGGGCTGGTCTTGAGCCAGTTCCATCAGCTCCATGGCAGAGGGCCACCCGGTGAGATCGCGGGGAAGCTGGAACACGTCCGAGGCTACGCTCTTGCGTCCGCCCCAGGGGACCGAAGGAGCGAGGAGTGCCTTCATCCGCATCGCCCGCGACTTGTGCTCTATCACCACCTCGAAGACCTCGCGCAGGACTTCGTCCATGGTCTTCGTCCGGGCGAACCCAAGCGAAGGAAGGACCTTGTGCTGGACCCTATAGTAATGTTCCTCGCTCTCCACCCTTGGGTTCCTGACCTTCTCGAAGCCGACGTCCAGGCCGAACTCGTCTGCGATGCGTCTGACCTTCTCCGCCAGCTGCAGGGTGTCGAACGTCTCGTCTATCTGGTTGACGACTCGGTATTCTCCTTCGCGGGGCGGGTTGTCGAGCAACAGGGTCAGGCATTTTATGCTGTCGTAGAGGGAGAGATACCCTCTCGTCATCTTCCCTCTCCCGTAGATCAGGAGCTTGTTGTAGACCACGGCCTGGGCGACGTACTTGTTGACCACTGTCCCCCACACGGAGTCGAGGTCAAATCTGGTGGCCAGCCGCCCGTCGACGACCTCGCCCGTCCTGCACCCGTAGACCACCCCCTGCATGACGTCGGTAGCCTTCAGGCCGTGGATCTTGTTCGCCAGCATCACGTTGAACGTGTCGAAGACTTTGCTCAGGTGGTACCAGCTCTGGCCCGTCCTGGGGAACATAGCTTTGTGCTTCCTCCCGCCCCTGCGTATCTCGACCGGGCCCTCCGTGATCTCCACATTGGGGGTCCCGTACTCGCCCATGGTCCCCATCTTCAGCAGGTGGGAGCCGGGGGTGTGCCTGGTCATCGAGAAGACGATGTTCAGGTTCGTGGCCACGTTGCTGAGCTCTGTGTAGAGGGCGTGCTCTTGGTCAATCATGCTGAACGGCGCACTCCTCTGCTGGGCGAGGTGGACCACGGTTCCGGGGCGGTATCTCGAAATGACCCAGTCGACCTCGCTAGGGTTCCTGGCGTCGGCCCGGACGAAGGCGAGGTTCTGCTTGCCGGACGCCTTCTCGTAGGTCGAAATCCTCGTCTCCGGGCTCTCTATGGGGACAAGCGAATCAGACCCGACGGACTGCACCAGCCTTCGCGTGACGAGGTTGTCGACGATTACCACGTCCCTCTCGCTCCGCCAAGCGAGGTGCAACGCGAGCGGCCAACCTATGTATCCATCGCCGCCGAAAATGACGACAGAATCCTTCAAAGGACCCCGATAGCCCGTCGGAAGCGGTCCAACACTCCAGAGGCTGTGGCGGCCTATTTATCTGAAGAGAACGTTGCGTATGAACGGTGCGTTCATCCGTTCCAGAGCCACCAGTCAGATGGCGACCCCGAAGGCCGAAAGAAAGCTCTGGGCGCGCCTCACTTCCCTCACGAACTCCAGCCCCTTCGAGGTCACCCTGTAGTATCTGCTCCCTCCGTCTTCATGCTCGCTCAGGAGGCCCCTCTTCTGGAGCTCGGCAACGTGTTTCATCAGGCGGTCATGGGGGAGATTTGCTTTCTGGAGTATCCTGGTCGTCTTGGCCTCTCCCTCCTCCTCGGTCACCGTCAAGATGTCGAAGTAAATCTTGATGGTGCTCCTCTGCTTCTCAGCTTGAACCAACTCTTCCACTCCAGATGACGAAGATCAGAAGAAGGACGAAACCCGCGAGGTTCGTAGTCCCCCCGATGACGTAAAGGAAACCCGAAGTGAGGATGCTTCCGGTAAGTTCACCCAGGTGGGAAAGGGCAATGAGGGCGAACGCGAGGAGGACGATGAGCGAGAACCTGTTCCTCTGCTCGGAGTATGCCATCACCCCCTGGAATGCGATGAACGAAACCAGAACGAGTATCACAAGCTCGCCTGTGTCGAGGATCAAGGTGCGGAACAGCAGGGGCATCACCGGGCCTACCGCCGCCAGAGGCGCCAGGGCCTCCGCCCGGTCCATCGGCACCCCCTTCTGGACGCGGACGGTGTAGCCTGCGGCGATGATGAGATAGGCGGCCGACTGAAGAACGAGATACAGGGCGGTGGCGCTGTAGATGAGAGCAATCCTGTCGGTGACCCTGGCGAGGTTGAACGCGGCGAAGAGGTAGAGCGACGCCTGGGCAAGGAGACCAACCCCCAGGAGCATGAAGCCAACGCTCAGGTACCTGAGGAAGCCAGACCCCGTCACCCTCCTGTACCTGAAGGCGTAGTAGCTCACTCCCAATGCGACCGCGCCGCTGACGAGGTTAAGGAGGGAATTGGGAACCAGATACGGCTCTACCACTGTCGCGCCTCCCGCCGGATGGGGTCGAGAGCTGTAGCGTGGCGGCCAGGAGTGGGGGTTCCCCGCGATTTCAAATGATGCCTTGGCTCTTCGAATCCGGGCGAGGGTTATAGAGGTTTTTCGGCCCTGGTCAGGCCATCAAAGGATAAGTCGGCCGCCCCGGCGCCCCTCTGGCTTGCCTCGCCGAGCGCCGAAAGTCAAAGGGCTGTTCACCGCCCTCCTCACCCCCTTCGACGGGAAGGGAAGGGCAGACGCCGGTAAGGCTGCTGACCTGGTCCGGTTCCAGGTCTCCAAGGGGGCAGACGGCATCTATGTCTGCGGTAGCACCGGGCTGGGGCCGATGCTGGGGGTTGACGAGAGGAAATCGCTCGCCGAAGCCGCCGTTGGAGCCGCCGGCAGGGTTCCGGTGGTGGTGCAGGTGGGGTGCGCAGACACACCTTCGACCGTACTGCTCGCGAAGCACGCAGAGAAGGCGGGGGCCTACGCCGTCGCCAGCCTTACGCCGTACTACTACAGGCCTGGGGAGCTGGCGGTGACAAAGCACTTCGAGGCCGTTTCGAAGGCGGTCACCCTTCCGCTTCTCGCATACAACATCCCGCAGTTCACAGGGAACAACCTCCTCCCTGAGACTGTGGCCGCGCTTGCCGATGCTGAGACTATAGTGGGGGTCAAAGACTCCTGTCGTGACCTGCTCCAGCTGCTGGACCTGATGGACAGGGTCCCTGAAGGGTTCGTCGTCATGAACGGTACAGAAGAGTATGGCCTTTTCGCGATGATGTCTGGGGCCGACGGTTTGGTCTCGGGAGGGGCTAACGCGCTCCCGGAGCTCATGAAGTCCATGGTGGCAGCCGAGACGAAGGGGGACCACCAGGGCGCGATCGAAGCACAGGCCCGGGTCAGGGAATTCAAGGACCTGGTAAGATCCAGCCCCATCCCTTCCTACTACGCGATACTCCGCGAAAGAGGGTTCGACTGCGGTTCCCCCAGGGGACCCTTCCTCGAGCTGCGGAGGGCGGAGTCGGGCCGGTTGATTTCCGCGCTAAGAAGGCTTGACTTCCTATAGTCTCCCGGCTAGCTCCCTGTGCCTGAAGCACCCTACCAGGTGATCGTTCACCATCCCAGTGGCCTGCATGTGGGCGTAGCAGATGGTGGGGCCGGCGAACCCGAACCCGCGGCTGACAAGATCTTTGCTCATCGCCGTAGCCTCCGGGGTGACGGCAGGTATCTCCTTCAGCGAACGCCACCTGTTGACCTTCGGCTTGCCGCCCACGAAGCGCCAGACGTAGTCGTCGAAGCTACCGAACTCCTCCTGCACCCGCAAAAACGCCTTTGCATTCTTGACCGCAGACTCGACCTTCCTCCTGTTCCTCACTATCCCTGGGTCGTCCAACAGCCTGCTCACCCTCCCGCTGCCGTAGCGCGCCACCTTTTCGGGATCGAACCCGTCGAAGGCCTTCCTGTAGCCTTCCCGTTTCTTCAGGATGATGTACCAGTTGAGGCCCGCCTGGGCCCCTTCGAGGACAAGGAACTCGAACATGAGTGCGTCGTCGTGGACCGGAACCCCCCACTCCCTGTCGTGGTAGTCGCGGTAGATTGGGACGTCCATCGAGGGCCACCCGCACCTTTGGAGGCTGCTCAACCCCTCCCCCACCTCCTCCCTGGATAAATCGGGATTGCTTTCCCGCATGGCAACGCGTAAGTAGAGCGGACGGCTATCAACACGCATGCCTGTCTGCCCCAAGTGCGGCAAGCTGATCAGCCCCAAGAAGTACAAGAGGCATCTGGAGCGCTGCGGGACGACCCACAAGCACGCCGCACAGCCCCTGAGATCTGGAGACGACTTCTTCGAGCGGGTATGAAGCTTAAAACCACCTTCGGGCCTGGCCCGTTTTCGAGCGCCCTGGTCGTATAGAGGTCAGTATGCTGCCCTGTCACCGGCGTATCGCCGGCAGAGCGGCAGCGACCCGGGTTCGAAATCTCGGCGACGAAAGTCCCGGCCAGGGCGCCTACGTTCCAATTCCGGCTCACAGCCGTCAAGAGGCGAGGGGCCCTCTCGGGTCTAGGGCCGGGGATTGCCTACCGAGCTTTCAAGCAGGTTGAAAGGTCAAGAAACGGCGATTCAAACGCGTTGGAATAAGTGGCTTCCGACTCGGCCTCCTTTCCATGCAGAGACTTTCCGTGATCTCCGTGATGGCCCTCCTCGCGATAGGGTGCGTCCTTGCTGGAGCGGTCTTCATTCATCCCTTGACAGCTGCCCCCTCTCCCACGAGCTCCCCTTCCACCCAGGGCGCCGCTCCGCCCACCGCGTCGAACAGCACCCTCCTGACCCAACCTCCGGCCACCCAGAGCGGTGGCGATGACGGCGGGGGCGGCGGCGATCACTAGCCGCGGGGCCACCCTTTGAACGGCCCGCTGTGGCTTGGCGAAGCAGCCGGCTTCGCTGCGCTCGCCTTCACTGGAGGGTCCGCGTCCATGGTGATGTTCAGGGCAAGGCTGGTGAGGGCCGTCGGAGGGGCGCTACGGCTCAGGTGGATGCACGTCTCCATGTCCGTGCTTGGAGCCCTTTTCATCGCGGTCCACATCTACGTCCTGTTCCTCCCGCCGGACCTCCTCCCGGTGGACCTGGGGTACGCGGCCGTCGCCCTCGGGCTCGCCCTCTGGGCCACGGGGGTGGGGTTCCTGGAGAGGAACAGGGACTCCTTCTTCCTTCATGGGGCCCTCGCCGTCTCGTTCTTCACCGCGGTGATACTCCACGCGGCCTCATCCAGCACCACTTTGCCCTCCCGGCTGGCTTTCGCATCCCTCGCCGCGGTCGCGGTCGCCGCCCTGGCCAACGCCGGCTACCACGCCAGGAAGCTGCTCCCAGCCAGGTCGAAGCCGGATGGATAGGCGGGAGCTCCTCCGGCGGATGGTGACCACAGCCCTCTTCGGGGCTCTCGGAGCGGTGGCCATCTTCGAAGCCGTCGCGAAGCTCGGCCAGTCGCAGCCCGTCCCGGTCCTCACTCCAGGCGCGACGACAGGAGGCCAGGCCACCACCGGGCAGCAGGCGCCAGCAGGGTACTTCATAGTGGCTCCGCTTTCGGCGCTCTCGGGGAAGGCTTCGGCGTACTTCAACCACCCCACCCGGGGTCTCTCGATACTTGTTGACTACGGTGGTCAGTGGCGTGCCTTCAGCGCACTATGCACCCACGCCGGGTGCACCGTGGACTTCACCGGTTCGCAGATCTACTGCCCCTGTCACGGTGGCTCTTTCAGCCCGACGAGCGGGGCAGTGCTGGGCGGCCCGCCCCAGACTCCTCTCCCGGAGTACTCGGTGCAGATTCAGGGCGGCAGTCTGTACGTGAGCGGATGAAGACTCTCGCAAAAAAAGGGGGACCAGTGGCCTGAGGCTACGCCTCGGCCACTCAGTCTTCTGCTTGGTTTGAGGCACTGCAGCTGGTCGCTGTGACCGGTAGGTTGCAGGACAGCTGTGCGTTGGCGCCGAGAGATGCGATGATGTGCATGGTGTAGACCTGGTGGGCTAGGGTGGACGGGACCAGCACCAGTCCCGACTGACCGAAGGAGATGGTGCCTGTGAAGGTGAGGTCCACGCACTGACCCGGAGCGAGGGTCAGGCCGCCCGCCCCGCTCTCCCCGATGTCCCCGCTGACAAGCTGCATCTTCAGAGAGACACAACCTGTCCCGGTGACGGTCGAGTTGACGGGGGCGAAGATGACTTGGTCGGGGGTCTCCGTTTCGCATCTGCTTGACTGTTCTTGACTCGTCTTTGCGGAAGTAGTTGTGGAAGTAGCGGTCGTCGTTGTGTTCGAGTCGGGCGAATCCGGCGCCCCTCCGTCTGAGGAGTGCGAGGTGCTGTTGTCATTGCTGCTTGGTGTGCAGGAAGTCCCGGCGCGCGTGAAGTTTCCATGGAAACCTATCGCGTTGAGGACAACAGAGGCGTTTCCTATGTTGTTGACTTTGACCGAGATTGTCGTGGTGTTTCCCGATACCGAGAACGCCGAAAGGTTGGCGGTTAGGTTGCCCTGGGCGCTCTGCAGCTGGCTCTCATCTTCAGAGGTGAGATGCTGCTGGTCGCCGGTCTTGTCATGGCTTAGGTCGCTCCCTGTCGCCGCTCTGACGATTCCCACGGTCGAGGGCCACATCTGGTAGCCCGTCGGCGTGCTCACAATGATCGGGTTCAGCTGCAGGAGGGCGACGCTGTTCCCGTCCAAGGGCGCCGGCTCTGCGAGGTTCACGGTCACGGTGCTTCCGCCTGTCGCCAAAGTCACCTGGGATGTCGTGCTGTTGACGTCTATGCTGATGCTTGTCACGGTGAACGCGAATGACTTGATGAGAGACCCGTTGGGGAGATTGGTCGACGCGACTGTCTGTGAGACGTTCAACGCCCCGAGCTCGAGGAGGTCAACTGTCGCCGACCCGCCAGGAGGCGAGACTGAGACTGTCGTCAGCCCGCCATGTGACGCTGGCTCGGAGACAAGGAGGGTGACCGACGAGTAGGTGAGGTTAAGGTAGGTCGTCCCGGTGGGGACCACTGGCGGATCTGCGAGCTGTATTATCAGACTCGCCTGAGTCCCGCCCTGCACGCCTGTAGTGTTGGTCTGCGATGCGCCCCCGTTACCGGAGGTTGGGGAAAGGAAGAATGTCGAAGAGACTATGATGAGTGCAGCGACGGCGAGCGCCGCCGCGGTGTATTTCAGTGCCTGTTTTCTTACGGACATTGTCCCCTCCATCCGGAGGTCCTCGGATATTGCTAGGCCCTTGAATGGACCGGGAGCACGCGGTCGCGCTCCTTTCAACGCCCCTGAATGCGGGCCGTCTCATCGAGGCTGCTATCGCCAGGATGCCAGTCTCCGCCAGACCCTGGCCGTCTCATACCACACCACTACGACGAGCGCGGCCGAGGAGGCGACCAGCAGTGGGACGTAGGAAGCAGACCTGTAAGCCATGACCGAGAAGTACGAAACCAAGACGGTGAAAAGCACCGATATGAAGAGCAGCTGGGGCACCACCACCGTCCCCACCTTGACGTAGCCTTCGAGGATCTGGCCAGTCGCATCCTTCGTCGCAAGGTATCGGCCGTAGCTGTCCTGGGATGCGTACCCCCAGTCGATGAGACGGCCGAGATGATATGAAGCGAGCGAGGCGGTCGAGAAACCTAGCCCGCCCTGGACGTCCTTGAGCTCGCAAGGGCCGTGCCGAAGGATGTAAAGATAGACGCGGAGCGTGTTCCCTCTCAACTCAGGCCCTGCATCGGGGCTCCCGGCCTTTCTCATCCTTCATCTGTCCGTCCGCGGCCGGCTCCATTTAATGTTAGGGGGCGGAACCGGCGATCCTTCCCATCGACTCGTAGTCCCGCTGGAGCCTGGGTCCCAGGGCCAGGAACCCGACGAACACCACGACGGTGAACCCTGCCATGACGTACCACCCCAGGGCCGGAGCGAAGCTCAGGATCTGGAAGAGAGAAGGGCCTGCGGCGTTGGCCGTGGACCGCCCCATGCTCGAGGCGGCGTAGTAGTACCCCTGGTACGTCCCTCTGTTGCCGGACTTCGAAAAGAGCGCGATTACGGTCTGGGACGGCACCGTCAGGAGAATCTCCCCGAGGGTGATCACCACCATCACGAGCTCGTATTGCAGGAACCCTTTGAAAAGCCCCGCCAGCAAGAAGCTGAGGCCCACTAGGAGAGGCGAGACCAGGAGCGGGAAGATGAGCATCCTCGCACGCTGCACGAGGTCGGTGAGCGGGAGCTGAAGCAGCACGATCACGGCGCCGTTGGTGGCGAACAGGTATCCGATCTGGGTGTTGGTGAAACCCAGGAAGTCGGCCACGTATAGCGACAGCGGGGTGATCTCGTAGCCGACGGCGACGAACAGGGCGCCGGTCAGGATTAGGAATGAGATCACGGTGCCGTCCTCCTTCCATGAGAGGGACCGTCTCACGCCGCTTTCGCGGGCTGTGTGCCTCACCCCTCCCCTGATCAGCAGGACAGTCAGGACGATGACAGGGATCACAGATGCGGCGCTCAGGAAGAAGACCGTGGAGTAGCCGTAGGCGTCCGCTATCGGCCCCCCGATAGCCGGCCCGATGGCAAATCCGAGGTTCCCTCCTATTGTGAGCAGGTTGTACCCCGGCCTGATCTGGTCTTCAGGGTGCCCTGCGATGATCGAGCCTGTTGCAGGGTTCGAAAAGCTCCTCAGCAGCGAGAACAAGCAATAGACGACGAAGAAGTAGACTGCGCTGGCGTGCCCTAGCACCATGTAGCCGAGCGCGACAGACGACGCGATCGACATGGTGTAGCCGGCGAGCATGACCTTCTTCGGGCCCACGGCGTCGACGATCCTGCCGCCGAACATCTGGCCCCCCATGCCGAGCACCCCGGCCGCGAAGTACACCAGACCGGTCGTAAGGAGGGAGACCCCCCTGGTCTCGACCAGGTAGATCCCAAAGAAGGGCATGGCCATAGAGAAGCCGAGCGAGTTGACCGTCCTGACGGTGAAGAGGACGTATGACTCCCTTGCAAGGCTCCTTAGCCCGTACCTTCCGAATAACCACATGTGCCCCTGCTTTCTTGGAACCTTTGCCTCGACCTGCTCGGTTCTACCCGAAGCCCAGTCCGGCGGAGTCCATCTTTTTGACGCAGTCGGCGCAACGGAGCCCCCGAGGCGTCCTGTACAGTCTCTCCTTTGACCCGCACTCTGGGCACGCGTGTTCAGTTTCTCTGCGCTGGGCGACGGAGTCTTCCAACGCTCGACGGTAAGGCATGGGGTTCTTATCCACTACTACGCGTCAGGCCGTGCCGGCTAGCTAACAAAACTTATAATTTGTATTGAAGCGTTCCTTGGTTATTGGCGAGTCTACGGTACCTCATAGACCGTGCGATAAACCGCATAGCGACCCTCCTCATACTGATGCTCTTCTCCTTCTTCATCTTCGAGGTCATCCCGCAAGCCGTGGGCTTCAATCTCGGCTTTTTCTTCTCTGGCATCACGATGCTCAGCCCGCATGCGGCCGAGGGGCAGCTCGCTCTCGTCAACGCGGCCGTAGTGAAGTTTGGCCTTAATGACCCTCTCCCACAAAGAATACTTGTCTTCTTCTACAACCTGTTCACGTTCAACTTCGGCAACAGCGCCCTCTTCAAAGAGCCTGTAACGACGGCGATAGCCCAGTACCTCCCCAACAGCTTGGTGCTGGCGAGTTTCTCACTGGCCACGACCACGATTCTGGCCATCGTTGTGGGCACTAGGGCGGCGAAATCCTTCATCAGTTCGAAGAGGAAGATCGGAGACTCAGCCCTTTCGGCCCTTTCGATAGTCACGTTCAACATCCCGTTCATTGTGCTCGCGCTTTTCCTCTACATACTCTTCGCAGACGAGCTCCGCTGGTTCCCGATCAACCTCGCGTTCGCGACCACCAACGGGGGTCTTTCCCACTTCACCGGGGTTGAGTATTACCTGAGGTATCTTTGGGCCGCTGTACTCCCAATCGTCGCGCTTACGATTGTAGGATTCGGGAATGGGGCCATCCTCATCAGGAACAACATCATAGACGAGTACAACTCCGCCGGCTATGTCACGTATGCCAAGGCCAGGGGCATCCCGGAAAACCAGCTGTTCTACAGGCACGCGTTCAGGAACGCGATGTTGCCTTTCGTTACCCAGGTCGGGCTCGCCGTGGCGTTCATAGTAGGGGGGTTGTTCTTTACCGAAGTCCTGTTCGACTTCCCGGGGATAGGATATGCCTCGGTCAACGCCGCTGTCTCTTTCGACATCCCGTTCCTGATTGGGTCTACCTTCGTCTTTGCTATTTACACCCTGGTCGTCCTGTACATTCTTGACCTCGTTTACGCTCGTTTAGATCCGAGGATTCAGCTTGTCTAAACGCGATGCTGGGCTCTTCGCCCGCGCGTTCAGGCGGAAGTCCGCTCTGTTCGGCATCGGGATTGTAATCATCTTCATCTTGATAGGGACCGTGGGGGCGACGACAGCGCCCTTCTCCAACGGGTATTCTCCTCCCCAGTTTGATGCGGCGGCGCCCAACGCTCTCCCAGGCTGGGTCTCGGTGTTTCCTGGCTTCCAATCCCTTCCTCCAAACATCGCCTACCCCTCCTCGGTTTCTGCCCAGGAGTTCAAGACCGCAGCTGCCGTTGCGGCCTGGTCACCTGCCGGGCCAAGCGCCAGCTTGGTGCACTATTCTTCCACGGTGGGCCCCAGCGGGATGACTCCAGCTCAGCGCGCGTACGAGCTTGTGAACTCGGGTCCCGGCAGCGAACTGATCAACGCAAGCGGAAACTCCCAGACACCGATTTCCCTGGAGTTCGGGGCCACCCAGAGCTACCGTTACTCGTCTCCTAGCATCTTCGCGGCGCAGGTAGCGTTCGACCCGGCGTCGGTAACGGGTGCCGGAGTCGCGGTGTTCCTTTCCATCAAGACCACCAACGGGACATACCCATTGGCCCTTGAAGCCAATCCAGCGGGGGTGTCCGCCCTCGAGTCAGGTAGTTCAGCATCAGCGTACCTCTCATACTTTACCAACCCTATCATCCCGGCGCTCCAAGAAGGCAGCTGGAACTATGTGAGCGGAGTGACGACGGCGACCCAATTGATGCCCCTGTACTATCTCAACTCCAGTGTCGTGTCAGGAGCAAAGGTGACCACCTTGGCTTCGACAATCTTCAAGGGGATCACGTCGTACACTCTCGGCGAGACCGTAATGATCTTCCCCCAGGGGAAGTACAGCGTCCAAATCTATCAATCGGATCTGAAGTACCAGGTCTTGGGTAAGGTCTACGGGGTTCTCGGCACCGACACGAACGGCGCCGACTTCTGGTCCGAATTCGCGATAGGTGCAAGGGCAGCCCTGGAGATCGCGTCCGGCGCTGCCGTCATCACGCTTGCCATAGGGATAACCGTCGGGCTCATTGGTGGATTCTTCGGGGGTATCGTGGACAGCGGCTTGCTCCTCCTCACGGACTTCCTCCTCCTCATCCCTGCTCTCATCCTGCTGGTGGACCTTGACACCGTCTTCACGTTGGCCCACATCATAACCAACAAGATATTGTTGCTCGACATCATTTTCGGTGTCCTCCTGTGGCCTGTACTCTCTCGGACTATCAGGTCACAGACGCTTTCTCTAAGGTCGACGACCTACGTGATAGCCGCCGGGGCCATGGGGGGCGGGAGGCTCTACGTCTTGAGGAGGCACATCCTCAATCACGTAGTGGGCACGATCATAGCCCTCACCATCTTCTTGCTGGCAGGGTTCGTGGTCCTCGACGTGGGGGTCGATTTCCTAGGACTCGGCATAACCCAGACACCAACATGGGGGAACATCTTCGCCAGCTTGGTCAACACGGTGTCACCGTCTAACGGGTACCTCTGGTGGATGACTCTCCCGCTATCTGCGGCGATACTGCTGGTCTCGGTGTCGTTCTTCTTCATAGGGTACGCCATCCAATCGGAGTATTCAAGAGCGGCATAACGATGGCGTCCCACACGAGCGTCCTCAGTGTTAGAGGCTTGCATGTGACCTTCTCGACGCCGAGAGGGCCGCTGCACGCCGTGCAGGGGGTCAATTTCGATCTGGGAGAGGGAGAGACAATGGGCCTGGTGGGAGAGTCTGGCTCAGGTAAGTCTACCCTTGCGCTGGGTATCCTCCGACTCCTCCCCCTGAACGGAAAGTGGACAGCAGATTCAATCTCGGTAATGGGTCAGAACGTGACCTCGATGTCGGAGAGGGACCTCGACGACAAATTCAGATGGACGAAGATCGCCTACGTCCCCCAGGCTTCCCAGAACGCACTCGACCCGCTTTACAGGGTCGGAGACCAGTTCGTCGAGACCGTGGCGGCCCACGCCAAGACCGAAAGGGATGACGTCCTGAAAAGGGCGAGGACGCTCCTCGAACAGGTCGGCGTCGACCCGTCTAAACTTCAGAGCTACCCATGGGAGCTTTCGGGGGGTCAGAAGCAGAGGGTCATGATAGCCATGGCCCTCATATTGGAGCCGAAGATTATCATACTCGATGAGCCCACGACCGCTCTGGACACCATCATCCAAGCCCAGATACTGGAGCTCTTCAAGCAGATGCGGACATTCCAGAAGCTGTCGAGCATCTTCATATCCCACGACATCGCTGTGATAGCAAACATAGCTGACAGGGTGGGCGTTATGTACGCAGGAAACCTGGTCGAGGTCGCCTCGGTGAATGACATCTTCAAGAATCCTATTCATCCCTACACTCAGGGCCTTCGGGAGTCGGTTCCAGACGTCCGCAAGAACAAGGCGATAAGCTTCATACCTGGGACCCCTCCTGACCTCGTGAACCCTCCCGCAGGGTGCCGATTCCACCCGAGATGCCCGTACGTCCAAGGAGTTTGCAAGACTACCGATCCACCGCTCGTTCGGTATCCTGGAGACCACTACGCCGCATGTCACTTCGCCGAGAGATGGGTGACGCAACAGTGACGCCTCAACCCAGAGGGAACGACCCGATTCTCGAGACACAGGACCTCACGGTTCAATTCAAGCTGAAGGGGGGGCTGAAGCTGAACGCAGTTGACGGGGTCACGCTCTCCATCGCCAGGAACCAGTCTTTGGGGGTCGCGGGCGAATCGGGTTCTGGCAAGACGACACTGGGCAAGACCCTCTTGAGGATCCAGAAGCCCACGGGGGGGACGGTGAAGTTCGAGGGGAAGGACATCACCAAATTCAGGGGCAAGGAACTCCGAAGGTTCCAAAGGAGCGTACAGATGGTTTTCCAGGATCCCTTCGACGCCATCGATCCACTCTTCACAGTCTTCGACGCCGTTGCGGAAGGGGTGAGGGTCGGCCAGATAGAGAAGAGTCAAGACAGGCTCGAGGCCATCGTGTCCGACGCCTTGAAGCGCGTCCAGCTTAGCCCGCCAGAGGAGTTCATCCGCCGGAGGATAACAAGCCTGTCCGGGGGGCAGAGGCAGCGTGTAGCCGTAGCCCGCTCGCTCGCCATGAGCCCGTCGGTCCTGGTCCTTGACGAACCTGTTTCGATGCTGGATGCGTCGGTCCGGGGAGGGGTAATCGCCCTCATGGACGACCTGAAGAAGCTGGGGACCACTTTCGTGACAATCACGCACGACATCGCGACTGTGAGGTTCTTCACGGACACTCTGGTCGTAATGTACCTTGGCCAGGTGGTCGAGATCGGCGCTACAAAGGAAGTGGTCGGCGACCCCCTCCACCCCTACTCCCAGGCGCTGATCGCCGCGGTCCCCGTCCCGGACCCGTCCTACCAGGTGAAGAGCCTGGCCAAGGGCGAGATAGCCAACGCAGCCGCACCGCCGTCCGGCTGCCGCTTCCATCCTCGCTGCCCCTACGCCCAAGAAAGGTGCAAGGTAGAGGAGCCGAAGCTGAGAGAAGTGAGGAAAGGAAGGTTCGCTTCGTGTCACTTCGCCCAGTAGCGATATTAGTCCTGGCGCTGCTCGTTGCAGTCCCTGCGCCTGTCCTCGCCGGGGGAAGCGGGACCGTCTCCAAGACTGTGCCTGTATCCGAGGTCCTGCCTTGGTTCGACCAGGCCGGGTTATCCTTCAGCTATAGCTTGACAGGCACCAGCGTGGGCATTCAAGGAGGGCAACAGACCTACCTCGGGACTGCGTCTGTCGAGACCCTTGGCATGGCTTCAAATGACACCCTCCGAATATCCACAAATGCAGACGTCGGCAATCCCCTTTTCCCCAACGGCACTTTCTACGATGACCCCTTCTTTCCCGGCTACGTACAGGTCCTTCCCCTAGCGCTCGTAGTTCCGAGCACCTTTACCGTCCTCTCTCCCTCCTACGGGCTCACCTTCCATTACCTCGGGAACGTCACGAGCAGTTTTGAAGGCGGGACGGTGGAGACCTACGCCTACACCGTCAGTGCCTCTGGCCCTGCCCAAGGGGAGTCCGCCGTCGTGAAGTACTACCGGGTCATCCCATCAAGCGGCCTGATTGTGGAGGAGGAGCTCACCAACACGCAGGTCGGGACGACTCTCAATGCGACGCTTACCGGCTTGGGTGGCGGCTCAACCGCGCGGTCGGGCGGAACTCTGCAGTTCACCGCGCCAGTTTTCGCGGCTCCAGGGAGTTCCATCGTTTACAAGAACACGGGGGCAGGGAACCAGGTCATCAACTACACGACAATCTTCTCAGAGCCTGGGGGACTCTTTGCTTATTCGCGAACAGTGGTCGCGAACGGCACGCTGTCCGGGACGCAGTTCTTCGTGGACGACGCGGCCGGGCCCAGGTTCTACCCTGCCGCGAGCAGTTTTGGGAGCGTCATCACCTTTCCAGTCGCGGTGGGCTCGCTCGAGACAGGGATCCTTACGAGGCTTGGAACGACGACGGTCAAGACCCTCGACGGCTACTTCCTCACGCAGGCGTACGCCAACAAGACGATAGGGTTCGAAGCGTACCTTGACAACTCCACTGGGGTCGCTGTCTTCTTGGAGCTCCCGGGAGGGGTGCTCCAGCTGTATGCGTCAAACTATCTCTTTCCGGAACCACCGCCGGGACCGAGTCTCCTGTTGGATTATCTTGTCCCGGTCGCTATCTTGGTAGTCGCAGGACTACTCGTAGCGATGCACTTCCGGAGGGCCCCAAGAAGGCGCGGCCGACGGTGACCCGCCGCCAACGAACATGCAAGTGGACTGCAAGGTGGTTTTTCTAACGAATGTACGAACGTTAACAATACCTAAATACTGTTGGTGAGGTCGATGAGCGCAAGAATTGGTTCTAAAGCACCACGAGTTGGTGATTGCGAGCGTTGCCGTCGCCTTCTTGTTGAGCTTTAACGCGCTGGCTGCGGTCGCGGCCGGACCCAGTCCAGGAGCGGAGTACCTGCCGTCGTACTCAATCTATGGAACTCCGTCAGTACCAAGCAGCGTGTCGGTCCTTAACGCGACCAGTGAAACGTGGGGGCCGTACATCAACACTCTGTACATGACGTGGTTTACTACTTCTGAGGCGATTGTGGAGGCGCTCGTCAACGGCTACATTCAGTTCGACAGCGCCGGAGTCGGGAACATCCAGCAGTACAACCAGCTCCAGCCCTATACGCTCACGGGGCAGATCGCTATCAACATAACCGTGACGAACAGTTTCGGTTACATCGGGTTCAACACCAACAAGGGACTGACGTCGAACGTATGGGTCAGGAGAGGGCTCCAGCAACTGACCAACTATGCCGAGATGTCGCAGGCGCTCGACAACGGTATACTTGGACTAGCCTCGCCATACTACTTGTACCCGTCAGTGTACGGGTCCTACTTCACTACCGCTGAGGCTCAGGCGTACGCAAACTATGGAGCATACAACGTAGCGGCCGCAGAAGCCGACCTGGCAAAGGCGTGTTTCCCGACGGGCAGCACGAACTGCTTGGTTGACCACTCAGCCGCAGGATATTGGTCCTTCACCAACGGCACAAAGGTGGCCCCACTGTCCATATACACGAGCACGGGTCCCGGACTGCAGCTAGAGGACGCCCAAATCGAGGCTATGTCGAACAACGCGAACGCCATTAACTTCACAGTTAACATCACCCCGGTCAACTTCAACACCATCATCGACAGTATCCTTCCGACCGGATCGTTCGAGATGTACTTCCTAGGGTGGTCTCTGGGCACGCCAGTCACTCCCACTTGGATTTACTTCATATTCGGGAACTACGTCCTGAACACTTTCTACCAGGACTTCGTCAATCAGACGATGTGGAATGAGTTCAGCCTTCTTGAGAACTCTGCATCGACGCGGGCTCTGGCACAACAGTACACCCAGGTGTCTGCCGTCGACCTGCAGCTGCAGCTACCATACATCATGATGAGTTGGGGGACGAGCCTGACGCCAGTGAACGTACAGACATGGAAGGGGTACTACCTGGAGGCACCCTACGGGATCAACAACCAATTCCCTGGTGAGATCCATCCTGCCGGTTCGATCTTCGGAAGCCTCTACAGATTCGGGATGCCGCAGAACCCGGACACACTGAACTTCTACTCCGCGACTTCGTTGTACGACTTCCAGATTCTCGATAACTGGGTCGCGAACCCGCTGACCGTCTCCCCGAGCAACCCTGTAGGGATTGCCCCAGAGATTGCGTCGAACTACACGGTGGGCTCGCTTACCGGGACCGACCCGAACGGGCACTACGTGAACGGCACTGTGATCACGATGAACTTCAACCCGAACGCGTACTGGTCTGACGGAGTCCCGTTGACTGCAGCTGACTACAACTTCACACTATGGTACCTGGACCTCGGTGGCTTCTCAAGCAACCCATACAACCCCTCAAGTGGGGTCGTGAACATCGACCCTGGGGTATCAGTGAACTACACTGCGGAGTCTAGCGCGCCGGGCCTGGAGTACTTCGGCCTTGCATCTGGGATGGTCGACACCTACGTGCCGCCAAGCAACCCATACCAACTTCAGATTTTCTTCAACACGTCATCGATATTCAACCTAAACAACGTCTACGCGATCGGCTCAGGAATCATCCCGGAGCACATATTCGGCTCGATATCCCCTGTCACGCTAAACGGCGAGACGACCGCGCAGTACCTGTCCCAAGCGGTGGGCGCCGGTCCATACACACTTGCCGAATACAGTCCGACCAACTCGTACGCCCAGTTGCAGTACAACCCGTCGTTCTTCTTGACGAACCCGCTCTCTGTCCAGCTTAACGCGACCCAGGGGGGTACGGCCCTCTTCTCCATGACGGCAAGCACATGGAGTGGTTCGGGGCTCACGTCGAGCTCCACCGGCTTCACAGGCGCATACGCGCCGGTGACCGGCGCAAACGGCACAGTCTACGTGATTAACCCGACGACACAGGCCGTCGTAGCTTCGTACCCGCTTAATGTAGGAACCAACGGCCAGTACACGGCCCAGATCCCCACAGGATCACTCACAGCGGGGACCTCATACACACTGGACGCACAGCTATCATGGACGGGATTGCAGTACATGGACTTCGCGAACGGCGGGACGACTGGAACCACCTACTACTACCACCAGTACTCGACGCTGAACGTGCTTGCCGCTGGTCCAACTAGCTCGCAGTCGACAACGGCGCCGACGACCCCCAGTACCACCGCGCAATCAACGACCGCTCCCGTCGCTTCTTCTAACACTGCTCTGTACATCGTGGCCGCAATCGTCGTAGTCGCAGTCGTAGTACTGATAGCCGCCCTGGTGACGAGAAGGGGCGGTAAGGCAGCGCCTGCGTAGCAGTAGTGAGGAAGAGATGGCCATCAGTTTGATGAACGCGTCGAGATTCCCATTGTCCCGCGAGTCGGGGACATCGAGCTTAAATCGGTGCAATGGCGTGGTGGTGCCGTAAGGATGAACAGGAAAGCGTGGAACCATGCCGTTCCAAAGGCTGCTTGTATCGCAGGCATCGCATCACTTTTGCTTCTAGGAATGTCAGTGACGCCAGCGATGGCGCAGTCGTCCGGATGGGGAATGACTCTGACCTTCTCATCCTCACTCCAGACGGGCCAGAACCAACTAATCACTGCACTTGTTACCTTCAATGGGGTCCCGACAGACCCGGCTGTAGTCAATGCAACCCTAATTACCCCGGAGGGGACCCAGGTAAGCCTAACTGGCTTCCTCGATGTAACGACCGGCCTCTGGCAGACGCTTTACAGGATTCCTGACACCGGGTCGTACTTCCTTGCAGTGACAGCGTACAACGGCACTGAAACGATTACCGCGTGGGGTACATTCAGCGGGCTGGAGTCGAACACCGCGGGCCTCACCAACATCGCCACCAGCATCGGCTCGGTCCAGGGGAACCTCACTCAAGTGAAGAGCATGCTGTCGGCGATACAGAGTTCTGACACCTCACTGGGCAACCAAATCACCAGCGGGAACAACGGGATTCAGTCCTCGATAGCCGGGCTGAGCTCTCAGCTTAGCAGCCTCGCGAACACCGTCTCGTCTGTTTCGACGAGCGCGTCGAACGCCGAATACTACGCGTTAGGTGCGCTCATAGTAGCGCTGATAGCCGTGGTCGTCGGGGCCTACGGCATCATGAAGAAACAGTAGGCACTGCGACTGTCTAACAACCGATATCCATACATCCGTTCTCTAGGACCCCCCTTCGCTTGAGCAGTTTCGAGGTTCTGCCGCTCCGACCCAACATCCTGAAGGGCGTCCTGGCCGCAGGATACATCAGGCCGTTCCCCGTGCAGGCGCAGGCCGTCGGCCCCCTTATCGACGGGAAGGACTTCGTCGGGCAGGCGAGGGCGGGGTCCGGCAAGACGCTGGCTTTCGGGATCCCCATGGTCCAGGCAATCGACGAACGCCAACGGGAAGTCCAGGGGCTGATCCTGGCTCCTACCAGGGAGCTCGCCGTGCAGATAACCCTCGAGCTGCAGAAGATAGGGTCCTTCACGGCCGTGAGGGTCGTGACCGTGTACGGGGGGCAGTCCATGAACACCCAGCTCGACGCTCTGAGGAGGGGCGCCCACATAGTTGTAGGCACTCCAGGCAGGACCATCGACCACATCAAGAGGGGGACCCTGAGGCTCGATTCTGTCCGCTTCGCGGTCCTCGACGAGGCGGACGTCATGCTAGACATGGGCTTCATCGACGACGTCGACTTCATCCTCGGCAAGACCCCCCGCGGGCGGCAGATGGCCCTGTTCTCGGCCACCATGCCAGGTTCCATCCTCCGGCTGTCGCAGAGGTACATGAAAGATCCGGTGAAGGTGATGGTGGACGAGAACGTCACCTCAGCCGATACGCTGGAACAGCTCTACGCGAGGGTCGAGCGTGACAAGAAGCTGGAACTGCTTCTAGACATCCTCGAAAAGGAGAGCCGGAAGAGCGCTGTGATATTCTGCAGGACCAGGCACGGCACCATCCGGCTGGCCAGGGAGCTGGAGAGGCGGTTCCACAGCGTCGTGTCCCTCCACGGCGACCTGACCCAGAACCAGAGAGACCGCGCCATGGCGCTCTTCAGGTCGGGGAAGGCGGACATCCTGGTAGCCACCGACGTGGCCAGCAGGGGGCTCGACATAAGACAGGTGGACTGCGTGATCAACTACGACGTCCCCGAAGACCCGGTGGTCTACTTCCACAGGGTCGGGAGGACGGCCAGGGCGGGAGACGTGGGACGGTCCTACACGTTCGTCAGCCGCGACGAGGAGCACGACTTCGCCCGGATAACCGCCCGCGCAAGCGCTCCCGTAAAGCCGCTGAGGGAGGAAGACGCCAGGAGGCCGCAGGGGCCGGTCCTGTCTTCGAAGGGCGCGCACCCATGGAGGCACGGCCGTCGGGAAAGGCACAGGGGGAACCCCGGGCGCTGGCGCCGATACCATTAAAATAACGCTTGGGCCGGCGTCCCCCTGGAACAACATGGGGAAGAGGAAGGTCCTCAGCGAGGCGAACCTGAAGGAACTGGTCATGCCCCAGCAGGGAGAGATCCTCGGCAGGGCCATCAAAATGACGGGCGGAGACCAGGTGATAGTGAAATGCGCCGACGGGGCGACCCGGATGTGCCGGATCAGGGGGAAGCTCAAGAGGAGGATGTGGATCCGCGAAGGCGACATCGTCCTCGTCGCCCCTTGGGACTTCGACAACTCCAAGGCTGACATCCTCTGGCGCTACATCAAGGCACACGCCGACTGGCTCGACGCCAACGGATATCTGAAGGGCGTATAGCAACAAGAGATTAACGCCGCTGCCGTCAGGCCTCAGCCCATGGCGGTGCCCCGTCAGACGGACGTCCTCGTCCTGGGGGCGGGGGTGCTGGGTGTGACGGTAGCCTACTGGCTTACCTCGCTCTACGACTGCACCGTGACGCTGGCGGACCGGTCGCCATACGCGGGGGCAAACGCCACCGCCAGAAACACCGGGGTGATCCACCGGCCCTTCTACCTCGACCCTGTGAAGAAAAGGGTCTTTGCCAGGTCGGCCCTGATCTCCCGCGGCCTCTGGAAGGCTTTCGCCGAAGAGGAGGGGCTCCCATGGAGCCCCACTGGGACCTACAACGCTGCGGTGGAAGAGCGCGAGATCCGTACCCTGGAGACCTACCGGGCCTGGGGTGTCGAGAACGGGATGGACGCGACGGAGATGGAACTCCTCGATGCGCGCGAAGTGAGATCCCGAGAGCCAGAGGTCACCTGCAGGGCTGCGCTCTACTCCAAGACCGATGTGTCGGTAGACTTCGCCGCGTTCACCCGCCGCATCCTGCGGCGGCTGCTCTCAAAGGGGGTGGGGTTCCTCGGAGGCCGCGAGCTGACAGGGGTCAGGAAGGAGGGTGGGGGGGCGCTCGCGGAGTTCGAGTCCGCGGACGGCAGGGAGCTTGTCAGGTGTGGTTTCCTGGTCAACGCCGCCGGAGGGGGTGCCCTCGGCGTCGCCCAGCGCATGGGGTTCGCCCGGAGGTTCGCGGCCCTGCACTTCCGAGGGGAGTACTGGGTGGTGGAGGGTCCGCTCTCCTCGAAAGTCACGTCCAACGTCTACAGGCCGCCGAGGTTCCCTCAGTATCCCTTCCTAGACCCTCACTTCGTGGTGAGGGCGGACGGGTCCAGGCAGATCGGCCCTAACGCGGTCGTGGTCCCCGGGCCATACGTCTACTCCGGAGCCGGCCTTACAAAGCTCCCCCAGGTCCTCGAGCGCCCGGCCGCGCCGAAGGTCAGGCTCTTGGCCGACAGGGGCTTCGCGTCGCTGGTCCTGCGAGAGTGGAGGAGCTCCCTCTCGAAAGGCGTCATGTGCGGCAGGGTCAAAGAATTCATCCCAGCCCTGGAGCCTTCAATGCTCAAGAGGCATGCCGTGTTCGGGGTCCGTAGCTCCGTCGTCGATGCCCAAGGGTTCGTCTCCGAGGCGCTCCTCTTCAAGGGGGAGGGTTCGGCTCACATCATCAACTACAACTCCCCAGGCGCTACCGGAGCCCCCGCTTACTCTGCCAGGGTCGTGGACGAGCTCCGTTCGGCAGGCCTCCTCGCGCGGCTGAGGCCCAGGAAGGAGAGCGTCGGACTCCCGGGATGGTCTTTCGACGACGTGATCGCAGGGTTCTAGGCCAGGGCGAGCCTAGCCGGCTGAAGGACCGTCCCGTGGAGGGACCGGGCGTCTCACCGGTACCGCTTGCGGTATGTAACGAAGGCCATGAGGTCGTAGGCGACCTTTGCAGCGCCCCCGGCGAAAGGGAGCCCTCCAACCAGCCCCGCCCCCAGCATCGCGGCCGACACAGGGCTGGCGAAGAACGTCCCTGCGCTCCTCACCGTGTTGGTGACGGCGTAGGCCTGGACCCGCTCCTCCTTCTGGAACATCTCGGTCATCAGCGCCTGTCTCGTGGGGACGTCCATCTGCGAGAGGCTCTGACGGAGGAAGAGGAACGCGAGCGCGAGCGTCAGCGACCCTGCGGCCCCCATGAGGATCAGGAACGCGTTCGAAGCCAGGTGGGTGTAGACCATGGTGCGCAGGTTTCCGACCCTGACGGCTATGAATGCCGACCCATAGGTGGATGCAGCGGAGATGAGGGTCGCCACGAAGAACACCAGGCCGAGTGCGGCCAGGGTCAGGCCATAGGTCGAGTTGAACCAGATGGACAGGAGGTAGGTCGTGGCGAAGACCCCCCCGAAGGCGTCCACCGAGAACAGGCCAGAGAGCCTGACCAGGTCCTTTTTCCCCTGGGGCGTGAGGTTGGCGAACCCCGGCCTAGTCGCCCTGCTTCTCTCTAACCCATGCAGCCCGCTGTATGTCACGAAGAGTATGGCGCCGGCGAGGGCGAACCCAGCGAAGGCGGCGTGGAAAGCGAAGACCCTGTCGCCCAGGAAACCTGGGCCCGACGCCGCCAGCTGCCCCAGCGCGGCCGCCGAGTACCCTATCATGTTGTACCTTCCGAAAACCTTGACGCTCGTCCCCGAGCCAGCCAGGTCTGGGAGGGCCCCTGCCTCTATAGACTGGAACGGCCCCGCCTCAGTCCCTGTGCTGCTTATGTTCCCGATGAGGCACGCGCCCAAGATAGGTACCGCCGCCGGGGAGACCACCAGGATGACCCCGGCCACCACCATGAGCAGGCTGAACGCCTGCAGGAGCCGCCTCCTCCCCACGGCCGAGTCGAGGTAGGTCACAGTGACGTTGGAGAGGGCGTTCCCTGCGACTATGGCGACCAGGGCTAGCCCCTGGAAGAAAGGGCCGTACCCGAGAGCCCTGAGATAGAAGGGGATCGAGATGCTGAGGAGCCCAGAGACGAAGACCCTCACCGCCTTGACGAAGTAGACCCTGCCGGGCCCTTGGCGAATCACGAATGTCGGCCCTTCCTCACCGCGCAGCAGGCGCGGACCGTCTCCACCGTCACCCTTTCAGCCGTGGCGTCTTCGAACCCTTCGGACTCCATCGTTCCCTGAAGCCTTCCGTCCCAGCGGGTGTCCCAGATTGCCTGCTTCAGCGATTCGCCGTCCCCTTTCTCCAACCGGGCTCCTGTCGCTCCCCCACCTCTTATCACCTTTCGGGGATGGAAGTCGGGCCGCCACCTCTCGCAGGCGAGCTTCCGTCACCATTCCCTCATGACCGCAAGCTGTGTCCCAGTCTGGTCCTTGCTGGCTCCGTCGGTCCGCTTCGACAGGATGGCCGGCATGATCCCGGTCTGCCCTTCTGGCCGTGGGGGTGTCAGCGCAGTCGTTCGATGCCACGACCCCAACAGGCCTTTGAAGGAGTTCCTCATGCGCAGGCATCTTATCGTCCTGGCCGTGGCGTCTCTCGCCTCAGCCCTGGACATAGGGCCTCCTCTATGTCCTGATGTATGCCGCTCTCCTCGTCCCCGGCAGGCGGGCTCGCGGGGTCACCCCGCGTCGCTAGGTGACCACCAGGAAGACGAAGGCCGACTGCTGCACCCCACCATCCGTGACGGTCACTGCGACCGTGTAGTCCCCCGCGGGGAGGGACGCGGCGGCAGTGATCTGGACCTTCAGTTCGTAAGAAGTCCCACTTGGAATCGTCGGGACGGACGGGGAGACCGTTATCCGGACGGGAATCGAGTCAGGATTCTCCGTGTCTGACACGTTCACTCCCAGGGGGGTCGACCAGCTCCCTGTCACGCTCAGGTCTACCGACGCGGTCCCTCCGGGAGAAAGATAGAGCGTGTCGTTAGCAGGGGGCGAGATGGAGAAGGCCGGGACGAAGCTAGCGTTCACGAATCCCACGTAGTTCCCCGAGAGCGACGTGAACCACATTCCGCCCGTCCCGGGAGCCATAGAGACGTCGTTCTGGATACCGCCGGCGCCGGAGGCAGGAGGGTCTGACTCGCTGTACTCGGTGAGCGTCCCGGAGGCCTGATGGAGCTCTGCGATCCTGTTGGCATAGTGCTCGTTGAACCAGACCTCGGTTCCGGCCGAGTAGATCACATAGGGGAGGGTGGTGTAGCTCCAGGGGACCAGCGAGGTGGGGTATCTAGTCCACTGCCCGGTGGCGAAATCATAGCTCACCACGCTCGAAGCGCCGTGCTGAGCCACCCATACCCTCCCGTCTGAGAAAGACACGCTGTCGGGAAGGACCAAGGTGTAGTTTCCCCCTACCCTTGTGACCGGGACGTCCGTGGAATTGATGGAGGGGTCGAAGGCGTAGATGTGGCCGGTGCATATGCACGACCCGTTCGACGTAGTAGCCTGGTTGAGCGCGGCGATGAACGCCAAAGACGAGTTGACGAAGTCGACCTGTATTGGCTCGTCATACCTGCTCACGCCGAGCAGGTTCACCGCCGACACCGTCAGGTTGGGGGAGACGCGCCCAAGCTGTGCGGGATACTGGGTTATGTTGTCCGACGTGTACCACAGGTTGTCGTGCGGCCCGACAGCCAGCCAGTAGGGGTAAGGCGCCTTGGCCGTAAGGTTCACGGCCTCTGTCGAACCTGTCGCGGGGTCGACCCCTATTATGGTCCCCGCGCCGTTGTTCGCGTACATGTCGGCGGCCCAGACCATGCCGTTCCAGATTGCGATCCCGGACGACTGCGACTGGTCCAGGCAGTCCGGGGGTTTCGGCGTGGGGAACCCCGGCCACGCGTACTCGACCAGGGTCCCGTTGTCTGGAAAGAGGTGTGCGACCCCCGGTAACTCCTGCTCCGCGAACCAGACGGACCCGTCGGGAGCCGCGATGACGCCGTTGGGAATCCTGCCCTGGCTCGGGAGTGCCCACTCGGTCACCGCTCCGAATGTCGTGCTAGCAAGCTGGGTAGACGAGTGCGTCCCGCCGGGGATCGGGTCGCACTGGGAAAGCGAGGCAGTGGAGGTTCTGCCTTCGAAGACCGGGGCTCCATAGGCGGCGAAACCGGCGGCCGCCAGGATAGCGAGCACAGCCACGGCGGCGACCGCGTTCCTACGCAAAAGGGGGCTCCCGCAGGCTCTACGAGTACGCCTCGAACCCCTTGCCTAGGGCCCCGAGCGCCAGCTTCTGTTCCATGATCTCGTTCGCGCCCTCGTAGATCATCGTCACCCTGGTGTCCGCGAAGTGCCTCGCCGGCCTCCCTTCGAAAGAGTAGCCGTTCGCCCCGAATATCTGCACCGCTCTGTTGGCGGCGTCGAACGATGCGTTGGCTGCAAAGTACTTCGCCCGGGCGCACCAGATGTCTGTTGCGTCCCTGAGCCCAAGGTTGGTCGGGTCCTCTTCGTACTTCTGCTTGACGAACGCCGCCTTCAGTAGAAGGAGCTTGGCCGCTTCGAGGTTCGTGGCCATCAGCCCGATGTGCCTCTGCACCAGCTGGTGCTTCCCGATCGGCTTGCCGTGCTGGAACCTGACCCCCGCATACTTCACCGACTCATTGAGGCAGTCCTGTATTACCCCCACGCACCCCGCGGCGACGCTGAACCTGCCGTTCATCAGCCCGGACAGCGCCACAGACATCCCCTTCCCCGGAGGACCGAGCACGTCCTCCTTCGAGACCTCCACCTTGTCAAGGTAGACGGTCGAAGTGTCTGCGGTCGGGAGCCCGAGCTTGTGATGGATTATCTCGGCTCTGTACCCGGGACTCGTGGTGTCGACTATGAACCCGCACATCCCCTCCCTCTTCCCCTTGGGGTAAGCGAAGACCAGGATGTACTTCGAGGACGAGCCAAGGGATATCCACATCTTCTGCCCCGATATTGCGTACTTCCCTCCCTTCTCCTCGAAATATGTGGTCAGCGACGCGGGGTCGCTCCCGGCGTTGGGTTCCGTCAGCCCGAAGGCGAGTATGGCGTCCCCTCTGCTGGCTGCCGGGAGGATCCTGTCCTTCTGCTCCTCAGTCCCCCAGTGCTGCACCGTCATCTCCCCCAGTGCCATGTGGACCGAGAAGAAGGTCCTCACCCCCGTCCCTTCCCTGCCTATCCTCTCGATGGCCAGAGCGTAAGTCACCATGTCTGCCCCCTGTCCGTCTCCGTACTTCCTGGACACAGGAAGCCCCAGGAGATGCGCCTTGGCGAAGAACGGCCTGACCTGGTCGTTCACCTTGCGGTCAAGGTAATACCTGTCCTCTATCGGGCGGAACTCCTTGCAGGTCGCGTCAATCTGCTCCAGCATGAGCGTCTGCTCTTCAGAGACGTCGAAGTTCATCTTTGACAGGTTCATGAACTCGTCCTGCCTCCGCACCGCTACTTCCACCTCTCCTCTCGCACGCGCCCTCTCACGTGTTCCACGATCTCTTCGAACGAACTCCCCGGCCCGTATAAGCCAGTAATCCCTAATCGCACGAGTTTAGGCTTGTCTTCCTCCGGGATTATCCCTCCTCCCACCACCACGATGCCCTTCCCTCCCATCCTGTCGAGGAGCTTCTTCACCTTAGGGAACGCGGTCATGTGCGCCCCATTGAGGAGTGAGAGCGCGACCACGTCTACGTCCTCGTCTATGGCCATCTGCGCCACCTGCTCCGGCGAGGGGAGGAGCCCGCTGTAGATCACTTCCATCCCAGCGTCCCTGAACGCCCTGGCCAGGACCAGGACCCCCCTGTCATGCCCGTCCAGCCCGGGCTTCGCTACAAGTATCCTGATCTTCCGCTGAATGGTAACTGACTTCTTCGCCATCTCTGTCGAAGGCACCTACCCGGGACTTTCAAAGCTTTTGCCCTAGCCGGGGCCCATGGTCCTCATCGCCATCGGGCGGCTTGAGACGGCTCCCGGGGCGGTCAGGGCCCGGACCTGTCGCGCCTTGCACGCATCAGGACGCGCCCAGGAGGGATGCGCCAGTGCCAGGGCGCTAGATGATCATCGGCTCGCGGTAAGTCCCCCACGCCCTCCGTCCGACCCCTACAATCTCCCCCAGGGTCGCGTACTGCGTGACAGCGTCGAGCATCGGGTAGATCGAGTTGGCATCCTCCCTTTCGAACGCCTTCTCCAGCTTCGCCAGCGCGGTGTTCACTTTCGTCTCGTCCCTCGCCTTCTTCACCGAAGCGAGCCTCTTCGTCTGTGCACGCTGCGCTCGGAAGTCTATCTTCAGCGTCTCGATCGGCTCCTTCTCTGTTTTCGCATACTTGTTCACCCCCACCACCGAGTCCTTCCCTTCCTCGACCCTCCTCGAAAGCCTGTAGGAGTTCTCGGCTATCTCCCGCTGGAGGTATCCGGACTTGATCGCCTTCAGCAGCCCGCCGGCGGCCTCAATCCTATCGAAGTACTTGTACGCCTCCTCCTCCATCTGCTCGGTGAGCCACTCGACGTAGTACGAACCGCCCAGGGGGTCCGCGACGGCGGGGGCCCCTGTCTCCTCGGCTATGATCTGCTGCGTCCTGAGGGCCACTTCGACCGCCTGCTCTGTGGGGAGCGCCCAGGCTTCGTCGTACGAGTTGGTGTGAAGGGACTGAGTCCCGCCCAGGACAGCCGCCAGGGCCTCTATGGCTGTCCTTACGACGTTGTTCAGAGGCTGCTGCCAGGTGAGCGAAGCCCCCGACGTCTGGGTGTGGAACCTCATCAGGAGGCTCCTCTTGTCCTTCACCCCGTACTTGTCCCTGAGCACCGTCGCCCAGATCTTCCTCGCCGCCCTGAACTTCGCGATCTCCTCGAAGAAGTCCATGGTGGAGTTGAAGAAGAAGCTGAGCCGCGGAGCGAACTGCTCCACCTCCAGACCTGCCTCCAGTCCGAGCTCCACGTACCCGAACCCGTCTGCGAGCGTGAACGCGAGCTCCTGCACCGCGCTCGACCCCGCTTCTCTGATATGATACCCACTGACGCTGATGTAGTTCCAGAGGGGCATCTCCTTGGACGAGAAGACCATGAGGTCCCTCACCAGTCTGAGATGAGCTTCCGGGGGATAGACCCACTCCTTCTGGGCGATGTACTCCTTCAGCATGTCCGCCTGCACCGTCCCCCTGAGTTTCGCCATGGGCACCCCCTGCTTCTTGGCCACCCCGGCGTACATGCAGGTCAGCACCGTCGCAGGAGCGTTGATCGTCATCGACGTGCTCACCTTCCCCAGGGGGATCCCCCCGAAGATGACCTCCATGTCCTTAAGGGAGGACACGTTGACCCCGCACCTCCCCACTTCTCCGTGGGCCCGCTCGTGGTCGCAGTCGTATCCGTAGAGGGTGGGCATGTCGAAGGCTACGCTGAGCCCCGTCTCGCCGTGCTCCAGCAGCATCTTGAGCCTCCTGTTGGTGTCCTCGGGGGTACCGAACCCGGAGAACATTCTCATGGTCCAGAGCCTCCCCCGGTACATGTTCGGATAGACCCCGCGCAAGTACGGGTAGACCCCCGGGTATCCCTGGTCCGAGTAGTCGGCGTCGGAAACGTCGTCTGGAGTGTAGAGGGGCTTGAGGGGGATTCCGGAGGCCGTCTGGACGTCCTTCCGTTCTTCCGGGGTCCTATCGGCCCACTCCCTGAGGACCGTGTCCTGCCACTGCTTCACCCCCTTCCTCACCTGCTCGAGCGCCTTCTTGTCGTAGAGTCTTCCCGGGGCTGCTCTCCGCTCCACCACCGACTTCGCCTTCCTCTTCCAGTAGAGGTCCTTCCCTCCTCTGAGCAACACTTCCCGCCGCCCTGTCCCAAGAGATAAAGAATCCTCTCGAACCGATAAAAGAGGCACCAGGGACGGCCGGCCTCACGACGTTGCAGATCGCTCAACTGAGCGCGGCCATAAAGAAGGGAGACAGGGCGGCCCTCGCCAGGGGGATCACTCTCGTCGAGAACGAGCCTTCCAAGGCGTCGGCCCTCATGAAGCGCATAGGGAGCGGCGGCAGGGCGTTCGTCCTGGGGGTCACCGGACCTCCGGGCACCGGCAAGAGCACCCTCGTGGACCAGCTCATAGAATCGCTTCGCACAAGGGGCCTTAAGGTAGGGGTGATAGCGGTCGACCCGACGAGCCCCATCACCGGAGGTGCCCTGCTCGGGGACAGGATACGGATGACCAGGCACACTGGGGACAGGAACGTCTACATCCGGAGCATGGCGTCGAGAGGGTGGTCCGGGGGGCTCTCCATGGCCACGGCGCAGGCCATCAGGCTGTTGGACGCCGCCGGGTTCGACATCGTACTCCTCGAGACGGTGGGTATCGGCCAGTCAGACATCGAGGTAGTGGGGGTGTCACACGCTGTCCTGGTCGTGCTCATGCCGGGTCTCGGGGACGACATCCAGATATCGAAGGCGGGCCTCATGGAGGTGGGTGACATCTACGTGGTGAACAAGGCGGACCTCGAGGGGGCGGACCGCATGGTGGTCGACATCCTGTCGCTTTTCCAGAGGGGGAGGCACAGGCCGCCCGTGCTGAAGGTCTCCGCCCAATCGGGGGAGGGGTTAGAGAAGCTCCTGCGATCGGTCGACGAGATACGCGGGAAGTTCGAGGCCGGGGACGAAGTGCTCAGGCTGAGGGGGATCCGGGGCCTTATCGTCGAGACCGCCCGCGGGGCGGCCCTGGCAAGGTTTACCGCGGTCTCGGAAGCGAAGGCGGACCATCTGGCGAGGCTCGTCGCCGGGGAAAAGATTACGGTGGAGGAGGCTGCGGCCAGGCTGGCCGCCTAGGTCATCGCTTCTCTATGGGGACGTACCCGAGTCCCGACGGTCCCAGATATGTGGAGTCAGGGCGTATCAGTTTGTTGTCCTGCACCTGCTCGTTGTAGTGGGCCATCCATCCGAAGATTCTGCTCGCCGCGAAGATGGGGGTGTACAGGGGGATCTCGATCCCGAGCGCGTAGAAGATGGGGGCAGCGTAATAGTCGAGGTTAGGAGGGATCTTCTTCCTCTCCCACATCTCCGTCTCCACCGCCTCGCAGAGCCTGTAGAGCCTGTCGTCCCGTCCGCGCCTCTTCAGAATCTCCCTCAGGTACTCCTTGCAGAGCCTGGCGCGCGGGTCGAACTGCTTGTAGACGCGATGGCCGAAGCCCATCAGCTTCTTCCCCTCCCTGAATGTCGAGTCGACGAAGGCGGCGGCGTTCTCCGGGTCCTTCACCCTGAGGAGCGTCTCCATGGCCGCCTCGTTGGCGCCCCCGTGGAGCGGCCCCTTCAGGGCGGCCAGCCCGGCCGAAGCTGCTGCGTACGGGTCCGCCAGGGTCGAGGCGACGACCCTCACCGTGAAAGACGACGCGTTCATGTCGTGTTCCATGTAGAGCACAAGGACCCTCTCGAACGTCCGGCGCTCGAACTCTGTATGTTCCCCGGCGGTGAGCATCTGCAGCAGGTTGTCGGCGAACCCGAGCCGCTCCTTGGGGAGACGCGGGGCGCCGCCCTCGGGGACCCTCCTGGAGTTAGCGGCGAGGACCGACGTCTTCGCCTCTATCGAAAGCTCCCTGTCCGGGAGCGACTTTTCCGAGTCGATGCTCCCGAGGGCGGAGACCCCCGTTCGGATGGCGTCTATCGGGTGCGCCCCCTTCCCGAGGCTCCGCATTATGTCGAAGACGCTGTCTTCGACCCCGGACGTCCCTGCGAGGCTGGAGGAGAACTCGCTGAGCTCCCTCTTCGTGGGTAGCTTCCCATTCAGGACGAGGTACGCCGCCTCCTCGAACGTCGCGTTGGCAGCGATATCCGAGATGGGATACCCCCGGTATATCAGGGTCCCGTCCCCTTCGCTCTTCGAGATGCGGGTGTCGGCGACCGAGACTCCGGCCAGCCCCCGGGGGGCTCTGTACAGCTCGTCTTTCACCGTCGTTTCGGTCCCCTCCTGAGCTCGCTGGCCGCCCTCATGGCCCTTTCGTCGGCCTCCTCGAACCTGTGGTAGTCGATGAGGTCATAGAACTCGCTCCGGGTCATCAGCGAGCCCAGGACCCCTTTCTGGGTCCCCTCGGACCTCAGGGTGGCGTACACGTCCTTGACGCTCTTCATCATGGCCCTGAAGGCCGTCACAGGAAAGATGACCATGTTGTACCCCATGCCTTCGAACTCTGCCGCCGAGATATAGGGGGTCTTCCCGAACTCCGTCATGTTCGCCATGAGAGGGGCGCTCACCTTCCTTCTGAACTCCTCGAACTCTCCCCGGCTCTCCAGCGCCTCAGGGAAAATCACGTCGGCGCCCGCCCTCTCGTAGTCTCTCGCCCTTCTCACGGCCCCGTCCAGTCCTTCTCCGGCCCTCGCGTCGGTCCGGGCGATCACGAGGAGGTCCTTCCCCGCGGACTCCTTCGCCGCCACCAGCTTCTTCGCCATCTCGTCGACTTCGACCAGCTCCTTCCCCTCCAGGTGCCCGCACTTCTTGGGGAGGACCTGGTCTTCGATGTGAATGGCCGCGACCCCCGCGCTCTTCATCTCATCCACCGTCCTGGACACGTTCACCGCCTCCCCGAACCCAGTGTCAGCGTCGACCACGAGGGGGACCGAAACCTTCGCCGTGATCTGACGAGACGCCTGCGCTACTTCGCTGAGGGTGGTTATCCCGAGGTCAGGCAAGGCCAGGAGGCTCGAGAACCCCGCGCCTGAAAAGTAGAGCGCCCTGAACCCTGCCTTCTCCGCCAGCTTCGCCACGGCAGGGCTGAAGACCCCCGGGGCCACCACGATCTTCCCTCCGGTCAACATCTTCCAAAGGGCGCTGGCCTGGCTCAAAGACCGCTCTTCCCTCTGCGCCTCTCTCAGCCGCTTTAGGCTTTGCCCCGTCAGGATTAAAACGAGCAGAACCCGGTCGGGGCTGTGTTCGACTTCGACACGTACGCCTCCCCCCACGACGCGGTCTTCGTCCATGGGGCGGGAGGGAACAGCCTTCTGTGGAGGAGGACGCTGAAGAACCTCTCGGGGGGGAGCAGGGCCCTGGCCGTCAATCTCCCCGGTCACCCTGCCGGGGACATCACCTGCAGGAGCGTGAAGGAGTACGTCGAAGCGCTCCACGGCTTCCTGGAAGGGGCCGGGCTCGACAGGCCCGCTGTGTGCGGGCACTCTATGGGAGGAGCCGTCGCGTTGAGCCTCGCGATAGAGCACCCGGGCGACCTCGGCGGGCTGATCCTCGTGAGCACCGGCGCCAAGCTCGGGGTGGACCCCCAGATACTCGAGGGGTTGAAGGACAGCCCCATGAAGACCATCGAAGGGGTCATCACACCCTGGAGCTTCGCGTCCATTGATTTGGGCCTGGGCAGAGAAGCGAGGGCAGCGCTCTCGGTCTCCAACCTCCCGGTCTTCCTGAACGACTACGAGGCGTGCAAGGGGTTCGACGTGCGCCAGGGTCTGTCTAAGATCTCGGCCAGGACCCTCGTCGTCTGCGGCGACAAGGACAGGATGACCCCTCCGAAGTGGTCCCACTTCCTGGATGCCCACATCCAAGCGTCTGAGCTCCGCTTCATCAAAGACTCGGGGCACATGCTCCCGCTCGAGAAGCCCGAGTCGCTCGCACGGGCGATCCAGGGTTTCCTCGAAGGGCTCCGCTGAGCGCCCGACCTCCGCCATGAAGAACGGTCCAGGGCTTTTCCAGCGGCCCCTGTCCGGCTAGTCCGTGAACTCCTCTCCGCCCCGGGCTATCCTGGTCATCTCTCCGACCAGCGCGATCAGCCCTTCCTGCGTCGTCGAAGAAACTGGGTAAAGGTCGGCGCCGAAGGAGAGCCTCCTGATGCTCCTGAAGAGCTCGGAGTAGAGAGAGTACTGCTCCCCGTCCTTGGTCCCGGAAAGCGCGTCCTCGAAGACCTTCGTGTCCCTGCTCCACTCGGTTATCCGCTTCACCCCGTCCCTGGCGATGTCTCTCTTGGTGAGGACTGTTATCCGTGGGATCTTCAGCCTCAGCCCCACTGACGCCGAGAGGAGGGCGAGGGAGAGGAAGTTGGCAGGGGTGCTCGCGAGGAGAGGGTCGAGCAGGAAGAGGAGGAGCTTGGAGTCCGCCTTCGTTTCGCCGACGATGAACTCTCCGCTCTCTCTGAATGCGAAGAGCTCCGTCTGCCCGGGGGTGTCGACTATGACGTTCTCCGCCTTGAACGAGTCTATCTCCTCCTGGATCTCGGACAGGCGGGTCGCTGTGAGGTCCGCGGCCAGGATGAGAGCGCCGTTGGGGCCCAGACCGTACTCCTCCATGACTCCCTGAAGCTGTATCCTGTCCCTCACGTCCACGTCAGGCTCGTACGGGAGCGCGACGACCCCGGGGTCGAGGTTGACGGTGATCGCGTCCTCTCCCCTGTTGACGTACCAGTTCTTCAGCGCCCCCGTCAGGAGGGACTTTCCCGACCCTGCCGTCCCGGTGATGAATGTGACGTCCATGTGAACCCACCTATGTGGTCGAGCTCCGGGCCGGCCCGACCTTCCCGCCCAGCTCGATCACCTTGGAGCGCATCTCCTCCGCTACCACGTCCCCCTCTCTGTCCGCCGCGGCCCTATCCGCGTCTATCACGGCTATGTCCAGCTCCATCTTCGAAACGCCGCCTTTCACCCCCCTTGGGTGGGACTTTATGTACGCGGCAGGGTGCTTCCTGAGCTCTCGCGCGAGGACCGGGGCGAGGGCCGACTCCGGTACCCCCTCCAGCTTCATGGTGACGTATCTCCTGTGCATCTTCCCCAGCCTTGCCCTGACCTCCGGTTCCACCGACCTTCTGTATATGCTCCTCATCTCGGCGGGGACCCCCGGGAGGCAGAACACCACGGTCTTCCCTGCGGCCAGCCTCACCCCTGGAGCTGTCCCCTCGTCGTTCTTCAGGGGCCTGGCCCCGGCCGGAAGGGTCGCCATCTTGACCCTGGCCGGAGTGAGCTCCATGTCCGCGAATCCTGCAGCCGCATAGTGCTCCCTTATCATCGCAAGCGCCTCCCAGTTCTTCTTCAGAGGCTTCCCAAGCGCGCCAGCCACTCCCAGCAGGGTCATGTCGTCGGGGGTCGGCCCGAGCCCTCCGACCACCACGATGAACTCGGGCGAACGGGCCAAGACCCCTTTCAGCGCCTCCCCGATCTCCTTCAGGTCGTCGTCGACGGTGGTGATCTCCTTCAGCATCGAGCCCATCCTCGCGAGCCTCTTCCCCACCCAGTGCGCGTTGGAGTTCATGGTCCTCCCTATGAGGAGCTCCTTCCCCACGGTGAGCATCTCGACCCTTACCAAGGCGTCTGGGTCCGCCCGGCAGGGCTTAAAGCGAGTCCCATGTCACTTCCTCCTGGATCGACGCCGCCTCGGCGGATTGTGCTGGGGGCCGGGACCGTGGTGCACAGAGGCGGGAGGTTGCTGGTGGTGAAGAGGGCGGAAGACCCGCATCGGGGGCTCTGGGCTTTTCCAGGAAGAAAGGTCGAAGCCGGGGAGACCCCCATGGAGGCGGCGCTGAGGGAAACCAGGGAGGAGGTGGGCCTGGACGTGGAGATAGAAGGCATCTTCGACGTGGTGACCTATTTCCCAAACGAGCTGGGAAAGGGAGTGCGGGACCAGGTCGTCCTAGTCGACTAACTTGCGAAGCCCGTGAGGGGGAGGGTAAGGATCAACGACGAGTCGACGGCGTTCAGGTGGGCCCTTCCATCGGAGCTCGCCCGCCTGGGCACCACCCGCCAGATGATCGCCTGCGCGATGAAGTACGCAGAGATGGAGGTCCGATGACCTGCCGCGCCTGCAGCTTCGGCCCTTCGCCGCGCTACTTCTCTTTGTTCCCGCTCAGCCACCACTCAAGGTAGTCGGCCTGCTGCCTGGAGCGTTTCCGTCTCTCCTCGTCTTCGGGGTCTCCCTTTGCTTTGAATCTGGCGTCTGAAAGCTGGTCCCTGGTGAGGAACGCGCCGCACTTCTTGCACCCGTACCTCTTGGTCGGGGCGTCGTACAGCAGTATACCTGCGTGGCACTCGGGGCATGTCTGATCCAACACGAATCGGAGCCCATCCGCGCCGCCGTGTCCTTAACGGTTTCCCTTCCCACGGATTAAGGCTGCAATTCGTTATATAGAGATGAGAGATGAGCCGTTCCGATTAACAAGTGGCCGAAAGGGTTGTCCTCGCGGGCCCCGCCTCGGAAGAACTGGGGAGGTCTGTGGCGGAGAAGCTCGGCCTCCCGCTGCTGGATGCCGAGTTCAAGGTCTTTCCCGACGGTGAAACGAAGTTCACCGTCAGCGACAAGGTCTCGGGAAAGGGGGTCGTCATCGTCCAGTCGACCCACCACCCCGTCGACCAGCACCTCTTCCAGCTCCTCCTCGCCTCCCACCAGCTGAGCGAAGAGGGGGCGAAGGTCACCGCCGTCGTCCCCTATCTGGCCTACGCCAGGCAGGACAAGCAGTTCCTCCCGGGGGAGGGGGTGACCTTGGGGGTGGTGGCGCACCTGATGCGTTCAGTCGGGGTGCGGAGGCTCGTCACCGTAGACATACATTCAGCGGAGGGGCTCGCGCTCTTCTCCTTCCCCACGTACAGCGTGTCTGCGATACCGAGCCTGGTCGCCTACGCCAGGGAGACCCTCGGCCTGAAGGACCCGGTGGTCATCTCGCCTGACTTCGGAGGGTCCAAGAGGACCGAGGCGTTCGCCTCGCTTTACGGCGCGCCGTTCCTGCAGCTGTCGAAGTCTAGGGACCGCACCAGCGGCGAGGTCACGGTGAGGGAGTCGAAGCTCGACGTGGAAGGCAAGGAAGTCGTGATAGTGGACGACATAATCAGTACCGGGGGGACCGTGAATGCGGCAGCGCAGACCGTGATGAAACAGGGGGCAAAGCGGGCGCTGGCCATCTGCGTCCACGGGCTCTTCGTAGGGAGCGCAGTCGAGATCCTCGAAAGGGCATCGGTGAAGACCATCGTAAGCACTAACACGGTCCCCGGCCGGTTCAGCCAGGTTGACGTCTCGGACGCTATCGCTTCGCACCTCAGGACATTTGAAGAATAAGGCCCTCGTCCTCCTGTCGGGCGAGCCCGGCTCTATCCCGGCAGCCGAGGCCAGAGCCCTCTTCCGGGCCTACGACCACTCGACGACCTTCGAACAGCCGTCCCCCAGAGTGGTCGTAGCCGAGTCGGCGGCGGACCCCTTCCTGGTGGGCCGAAGGATAGCCTTCGCGCGGCGGGTCGGCGTCGTCGTCCGCGGCCCTCGGGACGCCGGGCCTCTCCTGAAGGGGAGGAAGGTCAGGTTCAGATGCTTCGACCTCCGGCCGGGGCGCGCACCACCGGACCCGGAGCCGTATCTGAGGGGGGTCGACGCCGAGGTCGACCTGCGCGCCCCCGAGTTGGAGATGACCCTCGTCAGGGGAGACGAAGAGTACCTGGCGGTCACCTCGCCTGGGACGATGCTGCAGGGGTGGTCTGTCAGGCGCCCAAGGAGGCGGCCCTTCTTCCACCCATCGGCAATCTTCCCGAAGCTGTCCCGGGCACTGGTGAACCTCACCGGGTGCGCGGCCGGAGACGTGCTACTCGACCCCTTCGCCGGGACGGGGAGCCTCCTCCTGGAGGCGACTCTCGTGGGGGCCCGTGCGGTGGCGATAGACCAGGTCAAGGGGATGGCCCTAGGAGAGGTCGAGAACATGAAACACTTTGGTCAGGAGTGGCTTGGCGTCCTGCGGGCCGACGCTGGAAGCATCCCGCTGAGGAGGGTGGACGCCGTGGCGACCGACATGCCCTACGGAAGGGTCTCGAGCACCAGGGGGAAAGAGCCCGAAGAGATACTCAGCGGCCTCTTCGCCGCGCTCGGAGAGATAATGCCCCCCGGCGGCGCGCTGGTGCTCATGCACCGGAAGGAGGTGTCAGTGTCAGGGGAGCACCTCTTTTCGGTCGTCGAAGAGCACGACCTTCACGTTCATAAGCTCCTGACGAGGACAATATCGGTCCTCAGGAGGAGATAGTTTCGGTAAAGCTCGCGGTCACTTTTCTCGGGACGAGCTCTGCCGCCCCTACGAAGGAGCGGGGGCTTCCGTCCATAGCCGTAAGGCGGGAAGGGGACGTCGTTTTGATGGACTGCGGCGAGGGGGTGCAGCGCCAGGTCCTGGCGCATTCCATCGGCCTCGGGAAGGACATGGTGGTCTTGGTCACCCACCTCCACGGCGACCACGTGACGGGGCTCCTGGGGCTCCTCCAGACCATGAGCCTCGCCCAGAGGCGGAAGCCCCTTGACCTGGTCGGCCCGCCGCCGCTCCTGCGCTGGCTCCAGGTGACTTCCGACCTCCTCCACGTGAGTCTGACCTTCCCCATCAGGTTCACCCCTGTAAAGCCCGGGATCGTCTTCCGTGCCCCTGGCTTCCGGATAAGGGCCGCCAGGGCGGTCCACTCGGTGGAGGCCTACAGCTATCTGATCGAGGAGAGCGGCCGTCCCGGGGTGTTCCATCCCGAGAAGGCGAAGGCCCTCGGGGTCCCCGAAGGGAAGCTCTGGTCTGCCTTACAGAAGGGGAGGACGGTGTCGGTTCACGGGAAGAAGGTCAGGCCGTCCGCTGTCACGGGACCCCCTCGGCCGGGAAGGCGCATAGGCTACTCCGGCGACACCCGCCCTTCGCCACAGCTCGCCCGTTTCTTCTCCGGCTGCGACCTTCTGATCTTCGACTCCACCTTCAAGGGAAGCGACGGGGACAAGGCGGTGGCCAGGAAGCACAGCACGTGCATCGAAGCCGCCGAGATGGCGAAGAAAGCGAAGGCCCGGAGGCTTGTCCTCACCCACTTCAGCGCCAGATATACGAGCACGGCCCCCCTGGTGAAGGAGGCCCGGAGGGTGTTCCCCGCCGTCATGGCGGCCTCAGACGGCCTCACGGTAGAAGTGGACTACCCTCCCTCCTGACTCCGTCGCGGCGCCCCGTCTCTCTTCTCCCCATGAACATCGGCCAAAGGACGCTGTCACCCGGTCCGCCAGGCGCGCCGGCCGAAGAGGCTGTCAGGCACCGGGGTCGGCGCTGGCCGCCCTATCTGGAGGCAGGCTCTCCTTCGTAAACGGTCAGCCAATCGACGACCTCCTCCAGCTTGGGGGATGATATGGTGAGGTGGATAGGCCCCAGGGGCGACTCGCCGGGGCTCCCGCAGACGGCCATCACTCCTGCGGCCGCGGCTTGCCTGTTCAACATCATCGACGTCGTCTTGCCGGTCCCGTTCAGCAGGAGCTGTCTCCTGGCGACGGAGCGGACGTGCCTGTCTCTGAGCTGGTTCCTGAGGAGGACCAGCGCTTCCTGGTCGTCGCGGACCAGCCTGACGCCGCCCGCTCTGACAGAGACCGACCCGGGGTCAGCCCCCGCGACGTTCGCCACCGCTCCGGCCACCTTCACAGGGTCTTCGGAGGGGGAGACCGTGGCCTCCAAGGTCACGTGCACGGGGAGGTCAGGCACGGGATCCTTTCACCCATCGCTCGACCAGCTTCGCGACGTCCGCCGCGAGCTCTTCGGGGGTGTCCCTCTGGTTCGACACGGTCTCGTCCGCCAGCGCTATGGCCTCGCCGATCCCCACGTCCAGCTCCCTGCGGTCCCTGGCTGCGAACATTTCATAGCTCAAAGGGTCGTCCTTCCTCCCCCTCTCCTTCAGCAGCTCGAAACGCCTGGACGGGGATGCGGTGACCGCCACGAGCAGGACCGCGGCCTTCTTCCGGAACGCTTCCACCTCGGTCATCGACCTGATGCCGTCCACGACTACTTTCTCCGACCCAGAATCCTCCATCTGCTTGAGACAGAGGTCGGCCACGGCGGATGGCCCGCCCTCCTTGCGCAGTAGCTTCATGACCTCTCCCGTATTCCTGGCGTCGGGGTCCAGCCCCCTCCGCTTCGTCTCGGCCCTGATGACGTCTCCCATGACGACCCGGCTCCATCCTCCCTCGACCAGGACCTTGGTTGCGGTCGACTTGCCGGCTCCCGGCATCCCCGTGACTGCGACTATCCGGAGCAACTCTCTGGGCCGGACCAAAAGCGAATTTAAAGGAACCACGCGGGAGCGAAGGAAGATGCGGGCTTTCGTCGCCTTGGAGCTCCCCGGCGCGGTGGTCGAGTCCCTTGTCCGGTTCCAGGATGAACTGGCCCGCACAGGGTCAGACCTGAGGCTAGTCGAGAAGGAGAACCTGCACTTCACGGTGAAGTTCCTCGGCGAGATCTCCGACTCCCAAGCCGCCCAGGCGGCCGCGGCGCTCGGGTCGCTGAGGCTGAAGGCGGTCGACGTCACGGTATCGGGGGCCGGCGCCTTCCCGGACGCCAGGAGGCCCCGCGTGGTGTGGGCCGGGGTCGCAGAGGAAGACAAGCGGGCTGTCGAGCCGCTGGCCCGGGCGGTGAGGGAGTCGCTCGAGGGGATCGGAGAGAGGGACGATAGGCCGTTCCAGGCCCATGTCACCCTGGCCCGGGTCCGGTCGCCAAGGAACTCGCACGAGCTCGAAGCCCTCCTCAGGGAGAACTCGATGCGGAGCTTCGGGCAGGCAAGGCTCGGGGAGCTCAAGCTGAAGTCCAGCCGGCTGACCCCCAGGGGGGCGGTCTACAGCGACATCGGGGTGTTCCCCCTAGGTTGACCGCCGTCGGGACCGTGATCGGTAGGGCGAGGCGCTTAGCCGTCCCCTCGGACGAGGAGACGGGCCGCGTGAAGGGCGTGGCCGACGCCGTCCTCTCCAAGACCAGGGACGCCGCGGCCAGGTTCCCCCAGACTAGAGGAGTCCTCCTGGGCGGGTCGTTCGCCAAGGGGACCTGGGTGACTGGGCACGTGGATCTCGACGTGTTCGTCCGCTTCGACCCCTCCACCCCGGAGGGGGAGTTCGAGCGCATCGGGCTGGAGATAGGCGCCGCAGCCACGGCAGGCCACCCGCGGGGGAAGAAGTTCGCTCAGCACCCTTACACGGAAGCGACGGTCGATGGGGTGAGGGTCAACATCGTCCCCTGCTTCGCCGTCTCCAGGGGGGAGTGGAAGAGTGCGGCAGACAGGTCGCCCTTCCACGTGGAGCTGATAGAGGGGCTCCCCGACGGCCAGAAGGCCGAAGTCAGGCTCCTGAAGATGTTCATGAACGCGGTGGGGGTATACGGGGCCGAAATCCAGAGGCAGGGGTTCAGCGGATACGTGGCCGAGGTGCTCGTCCTCAAGCATGGCACCCTCGCGAACGTCCTCGAGTGGTTCGGCAAGCGCGAGGTAGGGCAGGGCGGGAGGCCTTTCAGCCTCCGCGACCCTGTTGACGAGGGGAGAGACCTCGGCATAGCCGTTTCCGGGGAGAGCTTAGGGAGGATGGTGCTCGCTTCCAGAGAGTTTCTAAGGCGTCCCGGGATGGGGTTCTTCCGAGCGATGCCAGGGAGAGCCCGCGCAGATCTGCGCAAGGACGTGATTGCCGTCGTCTTCGCTCACGCGAAGCTCTCAGAGGACACCCTCTGGGGGGAGCTCAGGAAGACCTCGAAGCACATCGTCAGGCACCTGGAGGTCTCAGGGTTCAAGATAGCGAGGTCGATGGCGGCGTCTGACAACGAGCGCGCGAGCGCCATCTTACTGGTCCCGGAGTTCACCCAGCTCCCGAAGGTCGAGCAGAGGGTGGGCCCGACAGTGGACAGGGAGCGGGACGTGGGGTCCTTCCTCAAAGCGAACTCCAGGCGCTCGAGGCTGGTCTGGGTGGACGACGACGCGAGGGTACGTATGCTGGTGCCGAGAGACCACACCCAGCTGACCGAGCTGCTGGCCGACGCCGTCGGGGGGAGCTCGGGTCCGGTCGGGGCGTCGCGCGAGCTGGAGGCGGGGATGAAGAAGAGCGCGAAGGTCCTCCAGGGAAAGGCGCTGCTCCAGGCGTCAAGGTCGAAGGAGTGGCTGAGGGACGGTATCAGGGAGATCACCACCGATGCAGTCGGAACGCGCTGACCTGGACCTCGTCACGAAGGTCCCCTACCTCCGGGTGCTCACCTACCCCAAGGTCTCGAACGAGTTGGCGAAGGTGAGGGTCGCAGAGCTGAAAAGCCTCGGGGTGGAAGAGGTGGTGTTCGAAGGCCGTACGAGGATAGGCAGCTTGGGGGTCCTGGGGCTCGGTACCGTGGGGGTGGTGGTCAAGGTTCGGGTCGGGGGGGCGTACTTCGCGCTGAAGATCCGGAGGGCCGACGCCAACCGGCCGGACATGGAAGACGAGGCCCGAGTCACGTCTCTGGTCAACCGGGTCGGAGTGGGCCCGGAGGTCTACGCCCACACCCGTGACGCCATCCTCATGAAGCTCCTGGAGCCACTGGAGATCGGGGAATGGCTCAAAGGGGTCCGGGGGGGAGGGAGTCGGGAGAAGGCGAGGGAGCTGGTGCACTCGCTTCTCAACCAGTGCCGGAAGCTCGACATAATGGGGGTGGACCACGGGCAGCTCAGCAACCTCAGGAAGCATGCCGTGGTCGCCGAAGGGAAGCCCTGGATCCTGGACTTCGAATCGGCCGGGACCTCGCGGAAGCCGAGGAACGTCACCACCGCGGCCCAATACCTCTTCGTAGGGGGGGTGCTCGCCCCGGCCATGAGGCGGGCCCTAGGGGTCAGGGACACCGCCGCGCTGAAAGCTCTCCTCGGCGAATACAAGAGGGACCAGTCGGACTACCGCTACTCGAAGGTGCTCGAGCACCTCAGGCTGGCGTAGCTGGGCGGGACCCGTTGGAAGGCGCGCTCAAACTTTAAACTGACTCTAGGTTTGGCCCGCACTTGAGGGGTCGTAGTGTAGCTTGGTCCAGCATACCAGTGTGAATGACCTTCACGGTGAGCCTGGGGCGCTGGCGATCGCGAGTTCAAATCTCGCCGACCCCACTCAAGATTAAGCCTGGTGCGGGAGCATCAGGGCCCTGGAGGGGAGCAGATCGGGCCTGAGCTTGGGCGCTCCGGTCCGGCGGATTGGGAACCTTTCTGACGCCAGCCAAAGGATGACCAGCGCTCTCGGCGGATCACGCCTCATACCGCGGACTGGGGCTCCGCTTAGACGGTGGTGGCTCTCGTCTTCTCCGAGAGGGCTGCGTGGGCGGCTGCGAGCCTTGCCACGGGGACCCTGAACGCGGAACAGCTCACGTAGTCCAGTCCAGCCTCCGCGAAGAACGCGATGCTCTTCGGATCTCCTCCGTGCTCCCCGCATATCCCCACCTCGAGCTCCGGATCCACCTTCCTTCCCTCTTCGACGGCTAGCTTCACGAGCCTCCCTACCCCCGCGACGTCGACCGAGTCGAAGGGGCTCTGGGGGATTATCCCCATCTCGATGTACTTCGGTATGAACTTGGCTTCCACATCGTCCCTGCTGAACCCGAAGGTCGTCTGGGTCAGATCGTTGGTCCCGAACGAGAAGAAGTCGGACTCCTTCGCTATCTCCCCAGCTGTCAGGGCAGCCCTGGGGGTCTCGATCATGGTCCCCACCTGGTAGCCCACTCTGGCCCCGAGCTCGTTGAACGCCGCCTCCGCCGCGGACTCTACGACCTTCCTAAGGATGCTGAACTCCTCTACGCTGGAGACCAGGGGGACCATGACCTTCAACTTCGCCCTTTCCTTCTTCTCCCTGTCCAGCTCGACCGCGGCCTGAACGATAGCCTTCGTCTGCATCTCGTATATCTCGGGGTAGGTGATTGCGAGCCTGCACCCCCTGTGCCCGAGCATAGGGTTGTGCTCGGCCAGCTGCCTCACCCTGTTGAGCATGTTTTCCACCCTTGCGACGTCCTCCGGAGGTGCCCCCTTCTCCTTCATCGACTGCATGTCGAGCATGAGGTCTTCAAGCGGCGGGAGGAACTCGTGGAGCGGAAGGTCGAGGAGCCTGACGACGACAGGCTTCCCTCCCATGGCGGCGAAGATCCCCTTGAAGTCAGACAGCTGGAACGGGAAGAGCCTGTAGAGGTGCTTCTTCCTCGCGTCCTCATCCCTGCTCATTATCATGTCCCTGACTATGGGGAGCCTGTTGGGGGCGTTGAACATCCTCTCTGTCCTGCAGAGGCCTATCCCTCCGGCCCCGAACTCACTCGCCTTCTGGGCAGCCTCGGGGGTGTCCGCGTTCGCCCACACGCCTATCTTCCTCACTTCGTCCGCCGTCTTCAGCAGGGCCACGAGCTCGGGAGAAGGCTCCGGGTCGACCATCTTCACCTCGCCGCGGTAGACCATCCCGGTGGTGCCGTCTATGGTGACCGTCTCCCCCTTGGCCACCCTCTCGCCGGACTTCGTCACGAAGAACCCCTCGTCCATGAAGATGTCTATCTCGCTGCAGCCTACCACCGCCGGCTTCCCCATCCCGCGCGCGACGACCGCCGCGTGGCTTGTTATCCCCCCTCTGGCGGTGAGGACCGCCTGAGCCGCGATGAGCCCCTTGATGTCCTCGGGGGTCGTCTCCGGCCTGACCAGGATTATCTTCTTGCTCCCTCCGACGGCCGCCGCTTCGTCCGTGTCGAAGACCACTTCTCCAGAAGCAGCCCCGGGCGACGCGTCCAGCCCCTTGGCCACCGGCTTGTCTTCGACGGACGGGTCGAGCCTCCGGTGCAGGAGCGCCTCGAGAGCATCTGGTTCCACCCTGGCGACCGACTCCCGTGGCGATATGAGCCCCTCCTTGGCCATGTCCACAGCTATCTTCACCGCAGCCTGGGCGGTCCTCTTCCCGTTCCTGGTCTGAAGGGTGTAGAGCCTCGACTCCTCCACCGTGAACTCAAGGTCTTGCATGTCCTTGAAGTGGGCCTCGAGCTTCTTGGCGACGTCCTGGAGCTGCGCCCTGACGTTGGGGTGCATCTTGTCTATCCCGACGGGGGTTCTCACACCTGCGACGACGTCCTCTCCCTGCGAGTTCGGCAGGTACTCTCCGAAGAGCCTGTTCTCCCCGGTGGACGGGTTCCTCGTGAACCCGACCCCGGAACCTGAGGTCTCTCCGAAGTTCCCGAAGACCATGGCCTGCACGTTGACGGCGGTCCCCAGGGACTCGCTGATGCGATAGTATCTCCGGTACTCCTTGGCCCTGTCGTTGTTCCATGACCTCAGCACGGCTTCCACGGCCATCTCAAGCTGGACGTAGGGGTCCTGGGGGAACTCCTTCCCGGTCTGGCTCCTGATTATCGACTTGAACTCCTCGGCAACATCCTTCAGCTCCTCTGGGGTCAGCTCGATGTCCATCTTCACACCGGCCTTCTTCTTGCGCTCCTCGAGGACCTGCTCGAAGTCCTCGGCGTCCGCTCCCATGGCTATCTTGCCGAACATCTGGATGAGCCTCCTGTAGGAGTCGAAGGCGAACCTCTCGTTCTTCGTCAGGACCGCCATCCTCTCTGCCGTCCTGTCGTTGAGGCCGAGGTTCAGGATGGTGTCCATCATCCCGGGCATCGAGAAGGGGGCGCCCGACCTCACGGAGAAGAGGAGGGGCTTCCCCTCTCCGCCGAACACCTTCCCCGTCTGGGCCTCCACTTCTTTGACCTTGGCGCGAATCTCTTCGAAGAGCCCGTCCGGCACCTTCCCCCCGGCGCTATAGTACTGCTTGCAGACGTCCGTGGTGATCACGAATCCGGGCGGGACAGGGAGCCCGAGCGAAGTCATTTCGACCAGCCCGTACCCCTTCCCTCCGAGCAGGAACTTGTCCCCCCCGAGCGCGTCTTTGAACAGCATGACCCTCTGAGGCAAGGCAGGACTCGGGTCTGCCTCCCATCTGCCAGGATATATCTGTGAAGTGCCGAATGCTTTCTACGCTGAGCTTGGCCGCCTTCCATCTCGGAGAGGGGTTTTCGGGACGCGCCTCAGCCCCTCCCCGTCGAGCCGGTAGACGTACCACTCGGACAGCCGTCTGGCGCCGAGGCTCTCGTAGAACCCGAGCGCCTTCTCGTTCCAGGCAAGGACTGACCACTCCATGCGCCCGCACCCCTGGGCGATGGCTTCGTCGACGCACCTCCTGAAGAGAGCGAGGCCGACCCCGCGCTTCCTTTGCTCCTCGCGCACGAAGAGGTCCTCCAGGTAGAGGGTCGGTCTGGCCAAGAATGAAGAGTAGGAGTAGAAGTAGAGGGCATAGCCGACCAGCGCGCTCCCCTCCGAAGCTACGAACAGGCGGACGCGCTTCCTCACGAACACGTCCTTCAGTATCCTCCGCTTTGCCGCCTCTGACGGAGGCGTCAGCCGCTCGAACTCGGCGAGTGACCTCAGCAGCTTCAGGAACTGGGGGGAGTCCGACCTCCTCCCTTTCCGTATCTGGACGGCGGGCACGGCACTGATGGCCGCCTGGCAGGCGCAATAAATCGGTTGAGAGTCGAAAAGAGCGTGGCCAGGAGCTAGTGCTGCTCCAGGTCCCTCATCATCTGGTCGAATTGGTCCTTCGTGATCTCGCCCTTGGCGTACCTCTGGCGGAGGATTTCGCGGGCGTCCCCGTAGCCGTAGCCGTAGCCGTGCCTCCAACCCCGTCCTCCCCATCCCCAGAACACGAACCGGAAGACGAAGAAGACGAAGATGATGAAGAAGATGGACCCGAACGGGAAGAACCACCAGCCGTAGAACGGCGCCCCGTAATAGGTCATCATCGGGGCGTAGGGTCTGAAGAAGAAGGAAGCGGCCAGCGCAACAAGCACGATCGCAGCGAACGCGACCAAGAGCCATGCGAAGGCGTGCCTGCCCCTGACGTGACCACTGTCGTACGTCGATTGCGTCTGTTCACTCCTCCTTGGCCAGGGGCTCTGGCGGCGGTCTCTTAAGCGTATCGAAATACCAAAATGGAATATCAGAAAGATATTCCTATAAGCGCCTCTCCCGACGAGGCGACTCGATGTGGCCGTTCAAGTTCGCCATGGGGAGACGGCGGAAGCGCGGGCTTCCGCACATGGTGATGTATCTGCTCTCGTCTTCCCCCAAGAACGGCGTCGAGCTCATGGACGGTGTCCAGTCCATCACCCGCGGCTGGTGGCGCCCCACTCCTGGCTCGATCTACCCACTGATGAAAGAGATGACCGACCAGGGGTTGGTGAGGAAGCTGGATGACGGACGATTCGAGCTGACGGCGAAGGGGAGGTCAGAGGCTGGCGGCTTCGGTCCGGGCCCCCAGCGTCCTCAGACCATGGACGACGCACTGGGACAGGTCCAGAGCCTGGTTTCGTACATGGAAGACCTCAAGCGTTCGGGGAGGGAACCGCTGGGAGACCGTTCTGACAGGCTGAAGGACCTGGCGAAGCGTCTGTCCGACCTCCAGGAAGGGTAGGGGCTCCCACTCCGTGCAGCTCCTTCCCGACCTCCTCCACCATCTCCTCCCCCTCCCTCATGACCGCTCCCAAGAAGGGACCGAACAGGAACAACAGCGCCGTGATGACCGTCCCCACTGAGATGAAAGCGAGGACGGACGAGAAGATCTTTCCGGCCGGGTCGCTGACCAGGAGGTTGCTCGGGGGCCCCTGCCCCGTCGCTATGAAACTGGTGAAGTAGAACGAGTCGAGCAGGGTCCACCCCTCTATGAAGTGCATCGTCACCGTCCCCACGACCTCTACCCCGACGATGAGCGCAAAGGAGTACGCAGCCCTGACCCAGAACGACTTCGGTACCCTCCTCCGCCTCGGTGCCTTCGCGTTCAAACGGCTGCTCTAGTGCCGTCCCTGCCAACGTTTTAAACAGCACAGGAGGGCGAGGTGAGACCGGTTTGGAAGGGGACATACAAGCCGGCCTGAAGCACGCCATGAGGGTCTACCCCCAGGGGGTCACGGTGGTCACCGCCGGAGGCAGGGGAGGCCCCGTGGGCCTTACCGTCAGCTCCTTCACCAGCGTGTCGCTGGACCCACCTTTGGTCCTCGTCTCCATAGCCAAGAGCTCGGGGGTGTATGAAGAGCTGAAGGGAGCGCAGGCGTACGCAGTGAACTTCCTCGCTGACGACCAGAAGACCGTGTCCGACCGGTTCGCCGGGAGGACGGGCGGGAAGGACAGGTTCGAAGGGATACGGTTCGCCAGGGGGGCGACGGGTTCCCCCGTCATCGCAGGAGCGCGGGCTGTCTTGGAGTGCAAAGCCTGGAAGCTCTATGACGGCGGAGACCACTCCCTGTTCGTCGGAGAGGTGGTGGCCGCCAGGACCCTCAACTCGAAGAGGCCGTTGGTGTACTATTCCCAGCAGTACACCACCACGGAGCACATAGAGTACCCCGCCCCTCCCTCCGACATAGTCTGGTAGCCTTCGGCGCCGTTTCTCCGTGTCTTCGAAGATCTCTCCACACGTGGCCTTGCTTTCAGCGCAAGGTTTCTCCCCAGCGATGGTTGTGCCACGGGATGCCTGGGGGTCAGCGCGCGGAGAGGAGGTAGTCGGGCCTGTCTTTGGTGACCGGCGCATGGACCTCCTCGAACCCCCCTGACTCCGACTTCACGGGCATCGCCTCGTTGAACCAGCTTTCGGGGGTCGGCGCGCCCCAGAACGTCTGCCTCTGCGGGTCGTTCAGCTTCCACCTGATGGGGACCCAGTCCGGGTCCGCGCTGATGTAGTCTCCCGTGTAGAGCTCTATCCTGTTCCCGTCCGGGTCCCTCAGGTAGAGGAAGAAGGCGTTGGAGACCCCGTGCCTCCCAGGGCCCCGCTCCACGCTCTTCAGGTACCCCATGGATGCCAGGAGGTCCGCGGCGTCCATGATGGAGCTCCTGTCTGCCACGGTGAACCCCGCATGGTGGACCCTGGGTCCTTTTCCTGTGGTGAGGGCAATGTCGTGGCAGGTGTGCTTCCTCCTCAGCCAGGCCGCCCAGAGCTCCGGCTTCGACCCCTCCGTCTCGGTCACCTCGGTGCACCCGAAGCCGAGGGAGTCCACATACCAGGCGTATGCGGAAGCCGCGTCAGGGAGCATGACGTTGAAGTGGTCGAGCCTCATCACCTTCGCCCCCCGGTAGCTCTCGAACTTCTGGAGCATCCATTCCTCCCCCGTCATCTTGGAGTAGAACTCCACGGGGAACCCGAACTGGTCCCTGACGCGCAGCGCCCTCCCCTGGCCCCTCTCCTCTTCCGCTTCGACCCACCTGGAGCCGAGGCCCTTCGACCTCGCCAGCTTCTCGATGGCCTTCAGCCCCTCTTCGCTGGATACCCTGAACGCGAAGTGCCCGACACCAGGTTTCTCCGCCTCCGTCAGGGTCAGGCAGTGATGGCTCCTGTCCTCAAGGCCCCGGAGATAGACGTGCCCTGAATCGGACTCGGTCACCACGAAGCCCAGCGCATCCACGTAGAACCTCTTCGCCGCGTCGAGGTCCTTCACCAGGAACTCTATGTGCCCCGCCTTGACGATGTCGAACCCGGGGTCCAAAGCGTCAGTCCTTCCTGTGGAGCAGCTCTTTCACCCGTTCCTTGTACGGCTCCTTGTTGTACCAGCCGTAGTAGGCGCTGGCCATCCTCACGGGGTCCCCGAAGAAGAACCTCTCGTAGAGGTCCTGCCTCCCCCCGAACGAGCTCCCGGACGCGTCCCAGGCCAGCTTGAAGAGGCGTATCCTCTCCTCGCCGTCTGCAAGCTTCGCCTGGTAATACCGGTCCACGTCGGGCCTTGCCGGCGATCTCATTATCTCTTCAGGAGGGATGGCCATGAGCCCGCTCGCTCCCAGCAGCTTCAGCATCGAAGCCATGGTTGGGGCGATCCTCGGCCACAGGTTGCGGGCCGAGTTGAGTGGGACGTAGTCTGGAGTCATAAGCCCCCACCTGCTCGCGCTCGCGTTCCCCTCGCTCGCTCCTAGGAATGCCTTCATCGTTTCAGCGATCAGAAGTATCTCGGAGACCTTCTCCTGCACCTGGGGGAACTGGTCAGCCCCGATCGTCTCGGCCACGAGGGTCGCCAGGCCCGCCATGAACTCTGCCTTGGATGCCTCCCGCACCGTGGCCTGGTGCGCCATGAAGGCTATCGCGTCCGTGGCTTCGCTCACCCGGTTTGCTTTCTCGGGGTCTTCGAGGATGAACACCCTCTCCCATGGGACCACAACGTCGTCAAAGACCACGACCGCGTCCTGCTCGTCGAACCGCGACGCGAGGGGGTGGTCGTACGCCGACTCCGAAGCGAACGACTCCCTGCAGATGAACTTCAGCCCCCTGGCGCTCACGGGGAGCGCGAAGGCTACGGAGTATGGCATGTCGTCCTGCCCCGACCTTATCACGGTCGACGGGAACACCATGATCTCGTCGGCGATGGGGAGGGTAGCGAGCATCCTCGCCCCCCTTATCACGACCCCTTCCCCTGTCTTTTCCACCACCCTTGCCGCGATGAACGGGTCGGCCTGCTTGGACGGCCCTACGCTCCTGTTGGCCTGAGGGTTGATCAGCGTGTGCGTCAGGAGCAGGTCGTTCTCTCTGATGTGCTCATAGTAGTTCCTGACGTTGGAGGCGTAGTCCCTCCCGTCCTTGCCGAAGAAGTCAGCCGCGGCCGCCATGGCCATCATCGAGCTGTTCAGGTAGTCTGCCGTCCTCCCCATTATCCCCCCTGAGTAGTCGGCCCAGGCCTTCATCATCCGGGTTCTCTGCGCCAGCTCTTCCTTGGTGTGCGGCTGCATGTAGCTCGTTCCAACGGGCTCCCCCGTCTTCGGTGACTCGTACGTCATGAACCCCTTCAGGTCGGGCTTGAGCTGCATGTCGTATAGGGCCGCGATGGACCTCGCGACCCCTCTGAACGCGGGGTGTTCTGACACCCCGCCTGTGATCTTCTTGTCGCCGTACCAGATTTCACGGGGTGTCGCGTCGAGCTTTTCCAGGAACTCCCTGCCGCTTCTCGCTCCCATCTGTCCTACGTCTCGCGCTCTGCGGGAATCTAATTGAACTTTGTGAGGCGGCCGGGATGATTCTTAAACTGTCGATGATGACGGGGCGAAATCTCAGTTGTTGACGGACTCCCCGCAGGCGCCCACCTCAGCGGAATCTCCTCACCGTCGGCGGGCCCTCCTCGTCCTCTCCCTGTACCAGATGCTGTCCAACAACAGGTCCAGCCTCTTCACGGTCTACTTCGTCCTCTATGTCGTCCAGAGGGACGGGGTCTCGGTGGCCGCCGGTCTCGCCGCCTTCTCTGCCGCCTACGTAGCTTCCAGCCTGGCTGGCCCTTTCGCCGGTCGGCTCTCCGACAGGCTCGGACGGCGCAGGCTGGTGCTCATCCTGTCGGAGGTCTCCTCTCTCCCCTTCTTCGTCCTGATACCTTTCGTCGGCGGATTCCTCGGCGTAAGTCTCTTTTTCCTCGCGGGAGAGACACTCCTCTCGTTGGGGGGAGCGGCTCTCCAGGCGTACGTGGCTGACGTCACTTCTAACAGAGAACGGGGGAGGGGATACGGTTTCATCAGTGCGGTCGGGGCGCTGGGATCTGTAGCCGGGGTCCTGTCAGCCGGGCTCGTGGCAGAGTGGTTCGGCCTCGACTCGATCTTCTACCTCGTAGGGTTCTTCATCGTCGCCGACCTGACGCTGCTCGTGTTCGCGCTCCCAGAGAGCAGGGTCCTCGCGGCGGCGAAGAGGAGGCCCCTGGGCGAGATGAAAGGGGTCGTGGTCTTCGCGCTGGCTACCTCCATCAGGACCCTGGGGACCGGGGCCGTGACCGCCTTCATAGGGACGTACGCCTACTTCCTCGGAGCCGACCCCCTCGAGGTGAGCCTGGTGGCTGTCGCTGGGATGGCGACCACCGTCCTGCTCGGGACCAGGCTAGGGGGGAAGGTCGACTCCATAGGCGAGATACGGGGATACCTGTACGGGACGTTGGCGGTCGGAGCCTCGCTCGCGCTGTTCATAGTCGCGGGGACCTGGTCGGAGCTCTTGCCTGGCAGGGTGATCTATGCCGCCGGGTTCGGGCTCCTGAGCCCGGCCATGCTCAGCTGGGTCTCAAAGAGCGCGCCCCCTGGGAGGACGGCCGAATACCTCGGGGTCTTCTCCCTGGTCAACTCGACCCTTTGGAGCCTGGGGCCGATCCCCGGTGCTGTGGTGGTGAGATACTTCGGGAGCCTCGGGCTCTTCGTGTTCGCCATCGGCGCTACGCTGGCTTCGGTCGTGGTGGTCTACGCCCTTTACCCCACCAAGAAGTCTCAGGCTGGGCTCGGCGCGCCCGTGGGGGCCTCACCCGTCGATGCGGGGTGAAACGGGGTTGACCAGCTTGCCTATCCCTGAAATCTCCAACTCTAGGACGCCTCCTCTATCAGGGAGTAGATACTCCGTAGGGTCCATCTCTCCGAGAGCTTCCCTGGTCCAGCCTACGCTGCCGCATGACAGGACGTCGCCCGGCTCCAGGGTCAGGAACCCCGAAACATAGGACGCTATGGCCGCCGGGCCGAAAAGGTACTCTGAGGTGGAGCCTTCCTGCACCAGGGTCCCGTCGAACCTCGTCGTCATTCCGAGCCCTCTCAGGTCCTCGATCTCGTCAGGGGTCATCACCCAGGGCCCCATGGGGCAGAACCCGTCGTGGTTCTTGGAACGGAAGAGCGGGCCCCTCATCGTCGCCTTCCGTATCGCCCCCGAGCCCCTGTCCCGCCTGTACGCTTCGTAGGCGTCGGCCCGCGAGTCGGCCGGAGCCGTAACGTCGTTCAGGACGGTGTACCCAAAGATCGCGGACGCTGCCTCCTCCTCTGTGGCCCTCGAGATCCTCTTCCCAACCACGGCTGCGAGCTCCACCTCCGGCCTCACGCCTCCCAGGGGTGCCGCTATCGTCGCCCCGGGGCCCACCACGGTGCTCGGGGCCTTCATGTCCAGCCTCGGCCACTCGAGCCGGACGTCGCTGCCGCCGAGCATCGCCTGGGTGTTGACTATAGCAGCCAGGATCTTCCCGGGCCTGGGGACAGGCGCCATCAGGCGGACTTCGCTCAGCCTGTGCCTCAGACCCCCCTTCTCGACCTTCCTCGGGTCCGTCCCTGACTCGACCACTGAGCCGACGCTCCGGTGGCCCCTGACCTCGATGACATCGGGGCCTTCGACAACCCCTGCCCTGTATCCAGAGCTCCCCGGAGGTTCGTAGGTGCAGAGTCGCAACGGGCCCCGAGCGCGTGCCCAACCCTTTTTACCCTTTGGACCTCCGAGGGCGCTGTGCTCGACCACCCGCTCGTCCCCGGCCCTGACTCGGCCGTCGAGAAGGGCCCCTGGCACTATGGCGCGGACTACGTCACGGTGTACTTCAGAGGGGAGAGAGACGCCCTTTCTGACCTCCTCCCAAAACCATTCGAGGTGGCCGATGGGACCTGCATGGGGTACGTCTGCGAGATAGTGTCGGTGGCCGAGTCTGCCGCAGACATGGCCGCATATCGCCCGGACAGGACCGTCTACGACGAGGCGGCGGTCGGGGTGAAGTGCACCTACAAGGGGCGGACGGGGGTCTACTTCCCGGTGATGTGGGTCACCACCGAGTGGTCCCTATTGAGGGGGCTCCTGAACGGCTACCAGAAGAGGCTCGCGGACAAGATCTCGATGACGAAGCTCCACCCGCTCAACCCAGGCATGAAGGGGGTCGCGGCCGGGAGCAGGTTCGGGGGGTTCTGCATGAAGGGGCCGGAGCAGACCATCTCCCTCCAGGTGCAGGTCGAGAGGGAGGTCGCCCCCGACGCGCTCCCGAAGTTCGGCGCTACCTTCGGGACGAGGAGGTATCCGAAGACGGACGAGAGCCAGGGGACCGTCGACGAGCCCGTCGAGATCGCAAAGGCGAACTCCAGGGTGTCTGACGCGTGGGTCGGGACCGGCTCGCTGAAGACGACCCTCGGGGTGGGAAAGATAGAGCCCGTCTCGGGCGCGGTCTACCGGAGCGGGTTCACGATCCTGGGCTCGAAGGTCCTGCGGTAGGCCCCTCGCCTGAGCCCGAACCTGCCAAGTTGACGGTTGAACGGGCGATGTCATGAGGTGTCAAAGATCGGTTGACGCTTGTCAGTAGGGCTGTGAAGGACCGCCAGCAGGGAATGGGTGTTCGCTTGGATTGCAGCCAAAGCTCAGTCCGAACCAGTAAGGCGAGTACACAGTCCCAACGCCTATGGTCGCACATCCGAACGACTGATAGACCTGGTATCTCGGCGCGTTAGTGGAACAGACGAGGGGAGAACAGGCCGCCGTTTCCTGATACACTATCGGAGCCATGAAGAAGACCGCCAAGACAACAGCCGCGGCGACGCCGATTCCCACCTTGGTGACGCATCTCACGCCAAGCGGACGCGGAAGCGCCCTAGTTTAGCCCACTGTTCAGAACGCCCGACTGGAGCGTCCTGGACTACGGCCTACTTGTCTTCCCTCTCAACCTTGACTCCGGCACGTTGCGCGGAGCACGTGAAGAGATGACGAGCGCAGACCGCATGCCGGAGAAACCGGTCCTCCGGGCCACTAGCGCCCTTTCTTGATCTGGACCCCCCTCTGATGCAGCTCACTCAGAAGGGTCCGCACCAGCTTCCCGGTGACAGCCCTCTCTGGAGGTATCACCCCCTCCCCCTGGACCTCCCCTTCCCCGAGCATCTGCGTGACGATGGAGCCCGTATAGGCCGTGGTCTTCCCCATGGAGGTCACCCCGTTCGCCTCGTCGTACCTGTCGACCATGTCATAGACGATGCTCCCCTTCCTCCCTTTCGCGATGACGCGCATGACGGTTATGTCCTTAGGCTCCCCCTCGGAGAGCTTCTTGCCCAGCACTGCCCAGGACACCTCGAGCGGAGACGCCTGCGCCTCCCCTGCCCTGACCTTCTCTCGTGAGAAGTAGCCTGACTCCTGGAGCAGCTTCATCTTCTCCGCGTGTCCCGGCCACCTGAGAGTTATCTCGTCGAGGACTCTCATCCCCCTCATGGTGTAGACGAGGCTGGCGAGGCCGTCCGTGCAGAACCCCTCCAGGGTCCCGATGGGGGGCGGGAACTCGTAGGTGTCGACCGTGTCGAAGGGCCTTACCTTCACCATCTTCCCTCCCCTGAACACCCTGGCGTCGTCGGTGTACTCCCTCAGCAGCCCCACGATGGAGAAGACCAGCTTGTATCCGTAGGGGGGGAGAGGCTTCTGGGGGATCCCTCCGACGAGGATATGCCCTTCATCGCCGCCGCCGAGCTCCTGGAGGGCGTCCGTCAGGAGTATCCCCCCGAGTCCGGGGGCGACGCCGCACCCCGGGATCAGCGTCGCGCCGGTCTTCCTCGCCTCCCCGTCGAGCGCCATCTGCTCGTCCTCGAAGGCTATGTTCACCATCTTCGTCCCTGCCTGGACCGCAGCCAGGTCTGACAGGTGCACTATCCCATGAGGGAGCGCCGACGCAGCGGCGTCGAACCGCTTCAGAAACGAGACCACCTTGCTCTTCTCCCTGATGTCCAAGAGCTCGACCCTGAGCTTCTTCCCTGGCGAGCGCTTCTTCAACGCCCGCAGACGCTCTTCGTCTACGTCGGCGACCACGACCTCGTCGACCCCCTCAGACCTGGAGAGGTCCCAGCCGATCACGGACCCCATCAGCCCGGACCCCAGCACCGCTGCCTTCATGGCTCGCTGGTCCTCGGTGCGCGGTTATTGAGCTGAGCGGAGAAGCCGCGAAGAGGCGGACCTAGGCGGGCGCCTGGGCGGCGAAGATCTCCATGGTCTCCGCTATCCAGATCATCCCCTTCCTCAGGTTCTCCAGCTTGAGGTTCTCGTTGGGAGCGTGTATCCCTCCGTCAGTCGCGGACACGCCGATGTCTACCGACGGCATCCCATACCTCCTGGTGAACAGGTAAAGGGGGCCCGTCCCCGGGGAGCCAAGCTCGACCACGGGCTTCCTGCCGTACGTCTTCTCGGCAGCCACTATCGCCGCCTGCGCGAAGGGGTCCTTGTAGGACGTCCTGGCTGCCGGCTCCATGCTCTCCTGTTTGATCTCCACGTCGGCGAAGCCCTTGTCGTCCAGATACTTCCTCAGCTTCTTCAGAAGCTCATCCGGGTCCTGCTCCGGGACGAGCCGAAAGTCCATCTTCACGTGTATCTCCTTCGGGAGGACGGTCTTCGACCCGGGCCCGGTGTACCCCGCCCAGATGCCCGCGATGTTCCCCGTGGGCCTCTGCACGAGCGCCTTCTTCGCAAGTTCGTCCTCCATCCCCCCGGTGAACTTCTCCGCGGCATAGTTCTTCCTGTAGCCGTCTCCGTCGAAAGGCATCTCGTTCAGTACGGAGAGCTCGTCTTCAGCCAGGTTGGTCACCCCGTCGTACCACCCGGGGACGAGGATCCTCTCGTCTTCGTCCTTGAGGATGTTCAGCAGCCTGACCATCCTCCAGGGGGCGCTCGGCAGTATCGCAGCGAGGCTGCTGTGGGCGTCCTGCGAAAGCGACTTCAGCGTGAGCTCGACGTAGATCATCCCCTTCACCCCGAGGGTGACCGTGGGGGTCCCGGCGGAGTCGACTGTCCCGTACTCCCAGATGACGGCGTCTGCTTCAAAGAGCTCGGGGTACTTGGAAATGTAGTCTCCCAGGTGGCCGCTCCCGACCTCTTCCTCCCCTTCGAAGCAGAACTTCACGTTGCAGGGGATGTCCCCGTCCGCCTTCATGAACGACTCCACTACCTTGAGCCTGGCGACCAGCTCCCCCTTGTCATCGGAGACCCCCCTCCCATAGATGACCCCGTCCCTGATCTCCGGCTTGAACGGAGGAGACTTCCAGAGCTCCAGCGGCTCCTCGGGCTGGACGTCGTAGTGGTTGTAGAACAGCAGCGTCTTGCCTGGCTTCTTGGAGCGGATCTCCCCGAAGACCAGTGGGGCGACCCCGTCCAGCTTCAGGACCTTCGTCGTGGCTCCTATCTCCTTCAGCATCTTCTCGACCAGGACAGAGCATTCCGCTACGCCCTCGTTCCTCGCGGACACGCTCCTCTGCGACGCGAGGCGGACCACTTCATCGGCGAAGGCGTGGATGTTGTCGCCTACGTACCGTCTGAAACCTTCGCTTACCAGCCCTCGAACACCTGCGGGTGGCCCCCACGCATGCGGAGATAAAGGTTGGAGCCGGCAAAGAAGACTACAGCCGGGTCCGCATGTGGCCGGAGAGCCCCTCCTGCACCCTTAAATCCCGATATGTCTGCAGGAGATATATCTTGAGGAATGCTATGCCGGCCGGAAAAGGTCGCCAGGTCCCGGCAGCCAGGGGCTCGCCTCTCCGCTTCGATGGAGGGTCGCTCCTGACGGACTTTTCCAGGTTCTATGTCCTCCTCCTGCTCTACGAGGGGGGGAAGCACGGTTACGAGATAATGTCCAGCATCGAGCAGAGGCTCGGTCGGACCGCGAGCCCCGGCATGGTGTACCCGTTCCTCCGGCTGCTGGAGGGGCAGGGGTACGTCTCGCGCAAATCGGTGACCGTCGGCCGCAAGGCGAGGAAGGTGTACTCCCTCACGCAGCAGGGGAGGGCTTTCTGCGACAGGCTCTTCGGTCAGTTCGCGGGAATCGTGTCAAGCGCCATCGAGCCTACCCTGCAGGTGTGCGCCCACTGCGGGTGCAGGGTCTACAAAGACGCCCACCTGGAGGAGGTCGGAGGGAAGGAGCTCGCCTTCTGTTGCAGGTCCTGCGCGAGCACCTACGTAAGAGAAACGGGGAGGGGAAGGTGACACGGCCACAGACCCGGTCTGCGGCATGTACGTCGAGGAGTCCCCCGGAGCCCTGCACGCCGAGGTGAACGGGAGGACCTACTACTTCTGCGCCGAGTCGTGCCTCCGGACGTTCATCGCGCCGACCCTCGAGCTCAGGTCCCTGAAGAGGGACATCGCCCTCGGATTCGCCCTCGGCATCCCAATCCTGGCCCTGACGTACCTTACCGTCTTCCCTGCGGGGTTCCCCACAGGTCTGCTCCTCCTCGCGCTGGCGACCCCGGTCCAGTTCATCGCAGGCAGGAGGTTCTACGAAGGGGCGTGGAACGCGATCAAGATGCGCTCCTCTAACATGGACACCCTGGTCGCCGTGGGGACCTCAGCGGCCTACTTCTACAGCCTCGTCTTCGTCCTCTTCCCGGCCGAGTTCCCCTATGGGGGGCTCTTCTTCGACGCCTCTTCCCTCGTGGTCGCCCTCATACTGGTCGGGAGGCTGCTGGAGCAGACGGTCAAGGTGAGGGCCAACGGCGCCATGATGAAGCTGGGCGAGCTGCAGCCGAGCACCGCGACGGTGATCGGCCCCGACGGGGGCGAGGTTGAGACCCCGGTCGAGAAGGTGGCGGTGGGCGACCTCTTCCTCGTCCGTCCCGGGGAGAGGGTGGCGACGGACGGTGTGGTAGTCGAGGGGCGCTCCTTCGTCGACGAGAAGATGATCAGCGGCGAGAGCATCCCCGTGGAGAAGTCCGCAGGGAGCCAGGTGACCGGCGCTACCGTCAACGGCTCTGGGGCGCTGAGGGTGAAGGCGACCAGGGTAGGGGCTGACACCACCCTATCTAGGATAATCCAGATCGTCCAGGACGCCCAGAGCACCAAGGCCCCGGTGGAGCGCCTCGTGAACACCGTGGCCGCTTACTTCGTCCCGATAGTGGTCGCGGTCTCTCTGGCCTCTTTCGCGCTCTGGGTGTCCGTGGGCGGCAAGTCCGTCAGCTTCGCGTTCACCGCGGCGGTCGCCGTCCTGGTGATCGCCTGCCCCTGCGCTCTGGGCCTCGCCACCCCTGCGGCCATCGCTGTCGGCGCCGGAAAGGGGGCCGAAAACGGGATACTGATCAGGGGAGGGGAGTACCTGGAGCGGACGCAGAAGATCGACACCGTCGCCTTCGACAAGACAGGGACTCTCACAAGGGGAGAGCCTGAAGTGACTGACGTCATCGCCGTGGAGGGGGGAGACCCCAAGGAAGTAGTCAGGCTGGCAGCCGCGGCCGAGCGGAGCTCGGAGCACCCGCTCGCTTCCGCCGTCCTCAGGAGGTACGCCTCCGACTTTCCAGGAGCGCCCTTGCCAGACTCCTCGGCCTTCCAGGCCCTCCCTGGCCTCGGGGTGAGCGCGTCGTATTCTGGGAAGCGACTTCTGGTGGGGAACCTTCAACTCCTCCGAAAGAGCGGAACAGCAGTAGGAGAGGAGCTTTCGAGGAGGATGGATGTCCTTCTCAGCCAGGGGAAGACCGTCGTACTGCTCGCCCAGAACGGGGCGCTGAAGGGGGTCGTCGCTGTGGCGGACGCCGTAAAGCCGTCAGCCAGGGAGGCCATCTCAGGCCTCCAGAAGATGGGGCTCGAGACCGTCATGATAAGCGGGGACAACCAGACCACCACCGCGGCGATAGCGAAGGAGCTCGGGATTGGAAGGTATTTCGCAGAGGTCCTCCCAGAACAGAAGGCGTCGATAGTGAAGATGCTCCAGGAACAGGAGCGGAGAAAAGTCGCCATGGTGGGAGACGGGATAAACGACGCTCCGGCGCTGGCGCAGGCCTACGTAGGCATAGCCATAGGCTCCGGGTCGGATGTGGCCGTGGAGACGGGAGGGCTGATACTGATGAGGGACGACCCCCGGGACGTGGTCGCCGGTATACAGCTCTCGAGGAAGACGATGTCGAAGGTGAAGCAGAACCTCTTCTGGGCCTTCGTCTACAACGTGGCCCTGATCCCGGTGGCTGCCGGGCTCCTCTACCTCCTCGTCGGGGTCCTCCTCAACCCGATCCTGTCGGGGGCCGCAATGGCGATGTCGTCCGTCACCGTAGTCACGAACTCGCTCACCCTGAGGAGGTTCAGACCGAAGCTTTGAGCGGGCTCCCGACGAAGACGGCCACCGCGAGGTTCTCCGTCTCGAGCGTGAGCTGCGTCGCCTGCACCCCTGCCTTCAGGAAGGGGCTGTCGCGGTCGGAGGGCGTCCTGGACGTAAGAGAGCTGCCGATGCTGAACATGGTCGTGGTCGAGTTCGACCCCGCCAGGACGGACGAGGCGAAGATAAGGAGGGAGGTCGAAGCCGTGTCAGCGAAGGCAGGGTTCAAAGGGAAGGTCATCTTCCCGGGCAAGAAGAAGGAGGTGATTACGAAGCGATGACAGCCGTGGATCCCATCTGCAGGATGAAGGTCGACGAGAAGGGAGCGAAGTTCACCTCCAGCTACGACGGGAAGGCCTACTACTTTTGCAGCTCAGGGTGCAAGAGGACCTTCGACAACGACCCGAAGAAGCACGCCGACTGAGCCCTCCGGACGCCTCTGAGCCCGGTTGCCAACCGTGAGAATCGCACCCCGGGCTTAAAGGGGGTGCGGAGCCGTTCTGGTCGGAACCCCAATGGAGCCCCGACTTGGCGCCGAGACGGGCCCGCGTGGTACCCGCCGCTCTGTCCGGACGGGGCCCCCCGAAGGATGCGCCTCCGCCGCAAGGACAAAAATAGCCGGCCGCAGGCAGCCCGCTCCCTTGCCGAAGAAGGCCACGGAGGACGAGTTCTCGAGGAGGGCCCTCGGGTATTCGAAGTTCTACGGCGGTAAGGTGGGGTTCGCCCCCAAGGTCCCCGTGAGGTCTCTCGATGACTTCTCCATCTGGTACACGCCAGGGGTGGCCGCCGTCTCCAAGGCCATCCAGGCCGAACCAGGGCTCTCCTTCGAATACACGGGAAGGTGGAACACCATCGCCATAGTGTCCGACGGGAGCCGGGTCCTCGGCCTGGGGAACATAGGACCGGAGGGGGCCCTCCCGGTCATGGAAGGGAAGGCACTGATATACAATTACCTCGGCGGCGTGAACGCCATCCCGCTCCCCGTGAGGACCAAGACGGAGGAGGAGCTGATCTCCATCGTGAAGGCGCTCGAGCCTTCCCTCGGCGGGGTCAACCTGGAGGACATCGAGTCCCCGAAGTGCTTCGAGGTCCTGGACCGGCTGCGGGCGGAGATGGAGATCCCTGTCTGGCACGACGACCAGCAAGGGACCGCAGGGGTGACGCTCGCGGGGCTCTTCAACGCCCTCGAGGTCACCGATCGGAAGCTCGCGGGGACGAGAGTGGTCCTGTGCGGGTCCGGGGCAGCAAACGTAGCCACGGAGCGGCTCCTGGTCGAAGCGGGCTCCGACCCGAGGGACATCATAGTGGTCGACTCCAAGGGGATACTTCACCCGGAAAGGGAGGACATCGACCAGCTCATGCTGAAGAACAAGTGGAAGTACGAGATCGCCATCCGCACCAACGGGGACAGGGTCACCGGAGGGCTGAAAGAAGCGCTCCGGGGGTCCGACGTGCTCGTGGCCGCCGCCCACCAGGGGCCCGCCGCCATCAAGCCAGATGAGATAGCCGTGATGAACCGGAGGTCTATCGCCTTCTTCCTTGCTAACCCTGTCCCGGAGATGCTCCCCGCGGAGGCCCACGCAGCGGGCGCGGAGGTCGTCGCGACGGGGAGGTCGGACTACCCCAACCAGGTCAACAACAGCCTCCTGTTCCCGGCGATATTCAGGGGCGCCCTGGACGTGAGGGCCAGGACCATCACAGACTCGATGGTCATACAGGCTGCGACGGAGCTGGCCGGGTTTGCCAGAGAAAAAGGGCTGAGCCCTGACTACATCATGCCCACCATGGTCCAATGGGAGGTCTACCCGCGGGTCGCGACCAGGGTAGGGCAGGCGGCGGTCAGGGAGGGGGTGGCGAGGAAGAAGCTGACTGAGGACGAGTCGATGCGCGCCGCCATGGCGACCATCGAGAGGTCGAGGAAGGTGATGAACCAGCTGAGGAGCGGGGGGCTGATAGTTGATCCGCCAGAATAGACGTAAATCGGCTGAGCTGGAAGCGGGGGCCAGGATGCAGCTAAGGCATGCCAAGAAAGAGGACCTGGACGCCATCTCAGACCTGATCGTAAGGACCAAGCGCCTGAACAACGAGTTCGACCCGCTGTTCGCCGTGGTGTCTGACGCGAAGGCCAGGGCGGAGAAGTACGTCCAGTCGACGCTCGGTGCGCCTGGACACCTCCTGCTGGTGGCCTCTGAAGGGGCCAAAGTGGTGGGGGTAATCAGGGCGGAGACGAGGGAACGGATATTCTACGAGCCCCACAAGGAGGGGCGTATCACCGACTTCTACATTCTCCCCGAGTACAGGCGCAAGGCGCTCGGTCACGAGATGCTGGAGAAAGCGTCAGCCGAGCTGAAGAAGCTTGGCGTCGAGATCGTCGTGGCGGACGTCCCTGCCCAGAACGAGATAGCCAACAGGTTCTACGCCAAGCGCGGGTTCAGAGCCCTGACGCACCAGTTCGGGAAGATTCCCTAGTAGTCGAGCAGCGTACCGAGCTGTAGGTCGTCGGCTGGTCCCAGAAGCATTCCGCAGCGGTAGCATACGAAGTTGGAGCCGGTCCTGGCGGGGACGTGCTCCTGAGTCTTGAGGCAGTACGTCTCCTCAGCGACCGCTGTTAAGAGCATCAAGCGTTGGACCTGGGTTCGGATATTTAAAATTCGACAACACATCGACAGAGTTTCGACAATCGCCTTAGTATTTCTTCGTGACTATCCCCTTGAGGGTCCCTCCCCCGTTGATTTCCAGCACAGTCTCGAAGGAACGAAGGTCCTCCACGGCGAGCCCCCCGCTCGCCTCCCACTCCCTGAACGACGCGTCGTTGGAGACCTCGGCCCGGAGCCTGTGGATCGAATTCAGGGCGAACGTCCTCGCTTTGCCTGTGAGGTCCTTCCCGTCAACCACGACCTTGAGGAGGCCGGTGTCCTGGCTCTCCACCGTCACGAGCCGGGTGTACCTCTTGTAGAGCCTTCCGAGGACGAACCCGAAGACCCCTGTCCAGAGGACGAGGAATGCAGACGTCAGGGCGGAAACCTCCAGGTTGAAGAAGAAGCCGACGGGGACGAAGGTGACCAGGACGACGGCGAGCAGGGCCGCGATTATCTCACCTTTCACAGTCGGGCTCCCGGTGGGGAGGGAGTCGTAGTAGATCCCGAGGATCCCCGCAAACGCAAGGCCGACGAAAAACCCCACGAATGACCAGACGGGGACGGCGAGCGATGCCACGAGAGAGAGGCACTGCGCTGCGCTCGTGCCGTTCACGGAGGGAACGAGGGGACAGGCAGACGCCAAGGTCGTGTTCCCATAGACCGTGGACCCATGGCTCTCCACCCATGCCAGGAACTCAGACTGCAGCGCATATAGGAGGGCGACGTTGAAGATCGCCAGCCCACCGAAGTATAGGATCCCACCTAGGGTCCCTGCCTTTATCCCAGCGAAGAACGAACCCAATGCCTGTTTCCTACGACTTCAGTGCAGCCAGGACCTCCGCCTCGTGTCCCTTGGGAGATACCTTCCTGAACACTTTCTTGATCTTCCCGTCCGGCCCTATCACGAAGGTGGACCTCTCCGTCCCCATGTACTTCCGACCGTAGTTCACCTTCTCCTTCCAGGCGCCGTACAGCCCATGGACCTTCAACTCTTCGTCGCTGAGCAGCGTGAAGTTCAGCGAATATTTGTCGATGAACTTGGCGTGCGACGTGAGGGAGTCTTTGCTCACGCCTAGGACCACGGCGTCGAGCTTGTCGAACTTCGGGAGGTTGTCCCTGAAGGCGCAGGCTTCGACCGTGCACCCAGGGGTGTCGTCCTTCGGATAGAAGTAAAGAACGACCGGCTTCCCTTTGAACGAGCTGAGCCTCACGCTCCCTCCCACCGACGACGGCAGCTCGAAGTCAGGGGCGGAGTCTCCCGCTTTGAGCTCCTTTGGCATGGCCTTCATGGACCCCTCCGCTTTAAGCCGTCAGAAAAAGCTACCCATCAGTCGCTGGTGCTCGGGCATCCTGGGGTGTTGTCTCAGCCGCCGGCATCTGCGCCCGGACTCGGCAACCTTAATGCCTGGCCGGGCCACCCGTCCGTCGGTTGTCTATCGACGTCCACGTCCACCCATGGACGCGCGAGTTCATGAAGAAGAACGGCCCTATAATGAAGGCCTGCAACTTCTTCAAGCTGGACCTCGCCAGCCTGCCGAAGTCGGCCGTAGAGCTCATCGACGAGATGGACGAGGCAGGTGTTTCAAAGGCGGTCATCCTCGGACAGGACACCCATGCGACGAAGAACCCGGCGTTCAGGCACTACAGCATCAGGAACGAGGAGGTGGCCTCGCTGGCGGCGAAGTCAGGTGACAGGCTCATCCCGTTCGCGGGAGTCGACCCAAACGCGGGAAGGGATGCCGTCAGGGAGCTCAAACGGTCGGTCAGGGAGCTCGGGATGCGCGGGCTGAAAGTGCACAGCAGCGCCAACTCCGTCTACCTCAACGACAGGAAACTGATGTTCCCGATCTACGAGTACTGCCAGGAAGCGGGACTGCCGGTCCTTGTGCACACGGGGACCACGGGGCTGGGAGACACGGAGATCAGATACAGCAAGACCGAGCTGGTCGACGAGGTCTGCTCCGCGTTCCCTGACCTCAAGGTCGTGATGGCCCACTTCGGTTGGCCCTGGCCCAACGTCGCCATGGCCATCGCCCTGAGGCACCCCAACGTTTTCATCGACGTTTCCGGGTGGAAACCCAGGTACATCCCGCCGGAGATATTCCCATACCTTAACGGCATCCTCCGGGACCGTTTCCTCTTCGGGACCGACTACCCGATGCTGAGGCACAAGGAGTGGATGGAGGACTTCAGGACCACCCTGGAGAAGAGGCTGAAACCGGGGGTCGCCCAGAAACTTCTCTCGGGGAACGCGAAGAGGCTCTTCGCCCGCTAGGGCTGGATGAGCTGTAGTTTCAGCGGCTTGCGCCCCGGAAATCCTTCATGGGGGGTGTGCCAGTACGAGACCTCACGCTCTCCGTACTTCCAGCACAGCAGGACGCCTTCTCCGTACCTTTCGGCTGGAAAATCGACCAGCCCGTAGTCGAGGTCCTTCACCTCCACACCGAGATCCTCCAGCTCAGCAATCTTCCTCGTCATGTCTTCGACCAGCGCGTCGAGCTGCGCTGCCTTCTCAGCCACCTCCATCGGCCTGAACCCGATCACGTCGTACTTCTCGATCTCGCCGTGCAGCTTTGCCACCAGCCTCTTTCGCTCGACCAGCTCCTTCACCTTCGGCTTTATGTCGGAGAGGAGCTTGGAAGCCTCCTGGGGCGTGAAGAGATGCGTCTCCTGGTTTTCGAATGCCGTGGTCTAATTCGCCTCCGGCACTTTGCGCGAGAGCAATAAGAAACTTCCAACTGTAAAACTGGTGACCAAGAGAGGCTCTTCCGTTGACCCAAAGAGTCCCCATCGAACGCGGTCCGGGCTCCGCATCTCCGGCGCCTGCCATCGTTAATAATTCCGGGCTCGGCGGGGCTGCGTTGTACACGCGGACAGGGGACAGGGGGGAGACGTCACTCTTCGGTTCGCGGCGGGTCCGCAAGGACGACCCCCGGGTCGAAGCCTACGGCACCGTCGACGAGCTGAACTCCATGCTCGGGGTCGTGGCCGCAGGCTCCAGGGACCCGTCACTGAGGCGGACCATGAAAGAGATCCAAGACCTCCTCTTCGTCGCAGGAGGGGACGCGGCGACGGAGCTCGACTCCTCCAGGGCGGTCCCGAGGATCACCCATGCAGACACCGTGAGGTTGGAGGACCTGACAGACGGGCTCGCAAAGAAGCTCCCGAGGCTAGCCAGCTTCGTCCTTCCAGGAGGGACCCCTACGGGGGCCATGCTCCACCTCGCCCGCTCTGTCTGCAGGAGGGCCGAGAGGAGGATGGTCGCCGCCTCTGCCGTCGAGAAGATGAACCCAGAGCTGGTCCCGTTCTTCAACAGACTCTCGTCCTTCCTCTTCAACGCCTCCCGTTGGGAGAACAGGAAGTCGGGAAAGAAGGAAGAGACTTGGAAGCCTAGGCCAGGTTGACGGAGACGTTCTTGACCCTCACGTAGCTCTGGACCGAGTCCATCCCCTGCTCCGAGGAGTTCCCGCTGCTCTTGAACCCGCCGAAGGGGGTCTGCGGGAACGTGACCGGCTCTTCGTTGACAGTGACTATCCCTGACTCCAGCTTCCCCGCGACGCTGTGGGCTCTCCTCAGGTCGTCGGTCCAGACGCCGGCCCAGAGGCCGTACTTCGAGTCGTTCGCTTTCCGCACGGCGTCGTCCTCCCCCTTGAACGTGGTGACCGCCAGGACAGGGCCGAATATCTCCTCGCGGTGGACCTTCATGTCCCGTGTGACGCCGTCCAGGATGGTCGGCCTGTAGAAGTAACCTGACCTCAGCCCGTCGTCCTCCGGGGCGGCTCCGCCAGCAGCCACCTTGGCCCCCTCCTCGATCCCCGACTCGACGTACCCTGCCACCCGCTTCCTCTGGGAGTCCGCCACAAGCGGCCCCATGGCGGTCTCCGGCCTGAGCCCGTCACCAAGCTTCATCGAGTTCGCGCCTTCGACCAGCCTCTGGAGCAGCGCGTCCTTGACTTCTTCCTCGACCAGGAGCCGCGAACCAGCCCAGCACATCTGGCCGGCGTTGGTGAATATCCCGTTGAGCACAGCTGCCGCCGCCTTCCCGGCGTCCGCGTCGGCGAAGACTATGTTCGGGTTCTTCCCGCCGAGCTCAAGTATCACACGTGAGAGGTTCTCGGCCGCGAGCCCCATCACCTTCGTCCCCGTCTCGACCGACCCGGTGAGTGCCGTGAGCCTGACGTCGGGGTGACTTATCAGCGCCCCTCCGACTTCGTCCCCTCCCCCGGTGACCACGTTCACCACCCCGTCCGGGAGCCCCGCTTCCTTGCAGAGCTCGGCGAACTTCAGCAGCGTCAGTGGTGTGAACGACGCAGGCTTCCCCACGACGGTGTTCCCCGCTGCGAGCGCCGGGGCCATGCTCCTCGCGGCCATCACCAGCGGGTAGTTCCAGGGGACCACGTGGGCCGTGACCCCAAGGGGCTCCTTCACCGTGTAGTCGAGCCTCTTCCCCGGGACCGGGATGGTGCTCCCCTGGATCTTGTCTGCGAGGCCGGCGAAATATTCGAAGTGCCTCGCAGCCATGGCCACGTCCCCCTTGGCCTGGCCCAGGGGCTTGCCGTTGTTGAGCGTCTCCAGCTTTGCGAGGTCTGCCAGCCTTTCCCTCAGGGACTGCGCGACCTTGTACAGCAGCCTCCCCCTCTTGCTCGGGTCGATCTCCCTCCACGAAGGGTCCTCGAACGCACGCCTGGCGCTGTCCACGGCAGCCCTCGCGTCTTCGGGGTCCCCCTTCGGCACGTGCCCGAGGACCCTCCCGGTGGCCGGGTTGAAGACGGGATACCTCCTCCCCGAGTGAGAGGGGACCCACGCTCCGCCGACGAACATCTCGTAGTCCGGGACCGCCTCGGTTTGCATCTCTGGCTGCGCGCCGTTTGTGTGTGATAACCCTTTACTTCACGAGCTCGAAGGCGGTGGAGATCCCCTGGCCGACCCCGATGCACATCGTGGCGAGCCCATACCTCTCCCCTCTCCGCTTCATCTCGTGCAGGAGGGTGGTGGCTATCCGCGCGCCGCTGCAACCGAGCGGGTGCCCCAGCGCTATGGCCCCGCCGTTAGGGTTGACCTTGTTCAGTTCGAACCCGGGCATCTCGGCCGTGCATGCGAGGACCTGGGCCGCGAACGCCTCGTTGAGCTCCACGACCCCGAACTCTTCGAGGCTCATCCCAAGCCGGGAGAGGAGCTTGCGGGTCGAGTGGACAGGCCCGATCCCCATGAAGCTGGGGTGGACCCCCGCGGTCGCAGACCCCAGAACCCTGGCCATCGGCTTCGCTCCGAGCGAGCTGGCCTTCTCCTCGCTCATCAGCACGAGGGCCGCGGCCCCGTCGTTGATCCCGGACGAGTTCCCCGCCGTAACCGTCCCTCCCTCGCGGAAGGCGGGCTTCAGCCTCGAGAGCTTCTCCATGGAGGTGTCGGGCCTGGGTCCCTCGTCCTCGGACACCCCCTCAGGGTTCTCCTTCGTGCTCACCGGGACCAGTTCATCTTTGAATCGCCCCGACCTGGTCGCCTCGACGGCCTTCCTGTGGCTGGCCAGGGCGAACTCGTCCTGCGCCAAACGCCCGATCTTGTACTTCTCGGCGAGGTTCTCGGCCGTCTCCCCCATGGACAGCGGCGGGTAGTCTTCGGGGAACGCCGGGTTGACGAACCGCCACCCGATAGTCGAGTCCACCAGTCCCGCGCCTCCCCTCGCGTATCCGGATTCCGGCTTGAGAGTCACCAGGGGGGCCCGCGTCATGCTCTCGACCCCTCCCGCCAGGAGCACGTCTCCCTCTCCGGCCGCTATCACCCTGGCAGCAGAGTTGACCGCCTCCAACCCTGACCCGCAGAGCCTGTTCACCGTCGCCGCGGGGACCGAGTAGGGGATCCCTGCGAGGAGGGTGGCCATCCTTGCGACGTTCCTGTTGTCCTCCCCCGCCTGGTTGGAGCACCCGAAGTAGACGTCGTCGACGGACTTCCCGTCCACCCCCGACCTCTCCAGCGCCCTCCTGAGGACGAGAGCCCCGAGGTCGTCCGGCCTCACCGACTTCAGCGACCCGGCGTACTTGCCGATGGGGGTCCTGAGAGCTTCAACGACGACGACCCCTTTCATGGTCCACGCGGACCTTCTCGGGCTTATCTCCTTTGCTGACGCGGTGGTGTATTCCACGATTTGGCTTCGTAGTCTCCGCTCCAAGAGAGAAGGAACCTTCCGCGGCTGTGCCCGCTCCCCATTCGGCGGTGGCAGCCGTAGTCAGGTCCGCCACAGGGTCCCACCACTCGTGCCCGTTCACGTCGACGATCTTCATGGGGTTGTCCCTTGCGTACATGTAGCGGTTCAGGCTCATCGGGTTCTGAAGTCGAACCGACTACCGAGTCCTCCGTGATGAACCTCCCCGTCGTCGGGTCGTAGTACCTAGCCCATATGTAATACAAACCTGTCGCCGAGTCGTATGGCTTCCCAGTGTACATGAACTCTTCGTGCCCCACCATGTCGGACTTCTCCCCGACAGGGAGGAAGATAGCAGAGAAGCGCGCGAGGAAGAGGTTGCTCATGATGGGCCTCGTGCTCGCAACTTTTGGGTCAGCCACGAATACAGGTTGGTACCAAGCCTCCTGCTCTTTGCGTTCTTCTGAATCACAAGAACTGAACTGGCACCCTTAATTTTTATCAGCAGCTGCGGCCGCAGACCAAAGGTAATGCTGGGAGGGATGGTCCGAGCCAGGCTCACTTCTTCGACGTCTCCGTAGCCTAGGGATTTGTGGCCCCCGGGCATCCAGATTTCAAAAGAATCGTCTCGAAAGACCGACCTCTTTATGACGAATGCGTGATTCAACCTGTAGACTTCCACACTGAGCCAGACCGCAATGAATAGTGTTATGACTCCGGGGATGTGGTTAGGGGTAGGACTCGGAGGAAGGAACAGACCGAAGGCGAAGACGAAGAGAATGACTGCGGCGGCCAGCGTAATCAATGTATCCGCAAGCAAAGAAACCTCGAAGACCACTGAGGGTCCAAGTTGCCTTGATTTCGCGTTCATTCACCTTCTAAGACTCGGCAAGTAGACTCTCCAGCTGACTGTAGATGGCGTCGTCTAGGGCGGGGTCCTCTTGGAGACGAAGTTCAACGTAGGTGCCCACGCTGCCCGCTAAGAGAAAACCAGCCGCTGTGGACGCACCAAAGTCGAAGAAGCCAAACACAAACTGCACAGTAGCTGCTGCGAGGGTACCTGCAGCCAACGAGTCTGGGACGCGTTCATTCATCGCATTGTTTGAGACATCATACTCTATCACCAACGGCAGCAGCGCATATGCGATTGCCGTTTGAAGAGCGCCAACAGTTCCAAGTGAACCAGCAAGAATAGGCATAAGCCAGACCGGGATTTCAAGGCCTGGCGTATTGGTATAAATCAAGAAGGTCAATAAAGTGATTATGTCTTTCTCCGTGTGGTGACTGGTTTGTGAGGGCGAGGAAGCCGTTTGCGTCGTAGTGGTGGTGGTCGTGCATTGCGGGTTTGCCGGGTCCGAACCGCAATACGGCGTACCCCCACCATCCCCTGTTGAGACGGCCATCACGTGCCCAGTCGGGTCCACGTACCTCATCGGGTTGTCTTCGGCGTAGAGGTACCTGTTCTGGGAGAGAGGGTCCGTGAGGGTCCCGTTGTAGGAGTCCTCCGTGATGAACCTCCCCGTGGTCGGGTCGTAGTACCTCGCCCCTTCGTAGTAGAGCCCCGTCGACTCGTCGAGGAGCTTCCCTGTGTACTGGAACAGCTCCTCCCCCACCATCGCGTAGTCCATCCCGTAGGGGACGTAGTTCGAGCTGAAGGAAGAGACAATTGACGCGGGCATCACAAGTCTGGTGCTCCCAAGCGCGTCTTCGTGCAGGTACCTGATGCTGAAGTTCACCATCCCCGCCAGTTGGAGTCCACCTGCATAGAAGCGTTTCGTGGTGGTGGAGCCCCCGATGGAGTTCGTCTCCTAGCGGACGTTCACCCCGACAGATGCCCGGGGGGCCGGCCGCTGGGACCGAAAGGGGAAACGGGTTGGACTCGGCAAGGAGGCAAGCCAGTGATCAGGAGGCAGGGTGAATCCCAATTCCCGAGGTACACTCGGCCGTCCAAATGAAGTTGTTCAGCAAGACCTGCCGTGGAGGAAACGAGAGGCCACGCGAGTTACCTCCTGCCGACCGAACCTCTGACCTTTAAGGGACTCGCGCGGTGGAAGAGGACCCTCGAATGGGACCACACACCGCGGAATTCTGCTCAAATCAGAGCTCCGATGGGTCTCTACCGTGATATCTGCTTTGGGCCAATCTGAGCGGAACGAGCGTGGCAACAACTGTCATGAGAACCACACCGACTGACTGGATGGGCAGAACTGGGCCCAAAAGGCCTCCGGCGGCAATCGAACCTACAGTTGTAAGATTACCGATGAACAAGCCGACAGAAGCAACCCACCTCGGGACGGGTGTCATGAACGAAGGTTTCCAGATTCCATAGACACCTGGTGCGTCCAAGAAAAGTAAGAAACCCGCTTGAGAAGTCGCGAACGAAAACGCCTGAGAAGTGGGGATTTGAAAGAGGAAATAGTTGCTAGTTAACCATAGCGCTCCCCCAAAAACTGTTAACCCCAAGAGAAGAAGAGCAGACGCCTTCCGAACTATCGAAAATGCCGACTCATCGCGTTCAGGCGTCTCTGTCGGAGTCGCCTGGCTCTCCCTCGACGCGATGAGAGCCAAGAAGCCTTCTCGTTGGGGTGCCGCTATCTTGGCTTTGTGGACCTTCCCATGAATGGAGAAGCTAACAGTTTTTCCTCTGAGCCGGAACCTATCCACCTGCGAAAGAGGGATTCTGACGGCGCCATTGCGGGCAGCCAACGCCTCTAGTGGGAGCTTGGTCAGGCGTCCACGGGCTCGGGAAGAGACGAAAGCGAGCACGAGCCAACTGCCGATTCCCGCTGCAAGACCCTCGATGAACCCTCCTAGCGTTCCTGTTGCCAGATTGACTGTAACCAACATCGTTACGAAGAGCACGAAAAAGTAGACCGGCGAGACGACCTGAACGCTGATAATCGCGTTCTCTGTAAACCAATAGCTCCTGACAAAATAGTAGTGTGCCAACAAGTGGGTAGTCGAGTCACTCAAAGCAATCCAAAGATCCCGGTCATCACCGTGCCATAGCCTTCGTCCCAAGCGGTCTCCACTCCCAAAGGTGTTGCATTCGGTCCGGCGAGTTCCAGATACGCTAATGCTGACGCATCACCCGCAGCAATCGCAGCGTCAAAGGGGATCGCACCTTCCTCAGCAAAAGCGGTAACAAGAACTCCCGCGACGGCGGTTCCGTAGAGATATGAAAGATACTTCGAATCTGCTTGCTCGCAAGTGGCCGAACCCTGACACAAAGGCAACGAAGGCGTAGTCGATGAGGGCTGCACGCAGTCCCTCACTTCTCCCTGCTGGCAGGTCCGCTCGTCGCTCGTCGTCGTTGTCGTCACGGTGGTCATGGTGGCCGTCGACGTCGGCGTGGAGACTGTGCAGTACGACCTCTGAGCAGTGTCCGGCGCCGAGCCTGGAATCAGATGGTGCCCGAGGGGCCGACGTGCCTCGGGAGGTCGTCCACCTCGTAGACCGTTGTAGGTGTCCTGGGTGACGAACCTCCCGACGGAGAGCATTTGTTGGCCGCTGTTGGGTGTGACTGTTTCTTAAGGTATCGTCGTACCCATAAGACCCAGAACAAACCTCCCAGCAATGCCACGGCTATTTCGATAATGGGTGAAGCCTGTGGGAACATGTCGGAAGACTTGACTGACTCGGCAACTATCAAAAGGACAAAAACAAGTATGACCAGCCTAATCATGAGTGGCCGGATGTCAGCAGGTTTCATCGTGATAATATCGGGCCCTTTCGTTTCCGATTTGTATGGAGTCAATTTGGGATAGCTTCGTTCCAGCTTCATTCTCTCAACTTCAAGGCAAATTGCTTATGATGTCTCCAAGCCACTGTGAGAAGATATTTAGGGGTGTAGAAGCAAAAGCCCCCTCGGACGTCGCATTCGGACCTTCAGTGGCTGTGTATACGGCTGCATCCCACGTGGAGGCAGCAAGTCCACCTGTTGTTGAAGCGAAGGCAGCCGGAACAATCGCACCGACGCCAGTCAGCGCGAGAGGCGCTGTAACCACCGAAGCGAGAGCTGACGCAACAGTCAACACTCCAAGTAGAGCGACAGCGAGGCCAGCTTGGACTTCGCCCGGGCTCGGAAGAGATACTTCTGGCGAGCCATCGAAACCCGTCCCAAGGCAATGGACGTCTCCTTCAGGGCACTGAACTTCTGTCGTCACGGTGGTCGTGGTGGCCGTCGATGTCGACGAGCGGACCTGCCGGCAGGGAGAGGTGAGGGACTGCGTGCAGCCCTCATCGACTACGCCTTCGCTGGATAGCTTGTGTCAGGATTCACTCACATGCCAGCAGGCAATCCTCATGTATGAGGGGCCACTAGGCTCCACAGGCGGCGTTGGGGTGGCTACTGTCGAGCTAGGACCCCTAGCATGGCTCAACGATGGAGCTATGGTGGTGGGGGATGCCATGGCTCTGTACTACATTCAGAGTTACGGCCCACAAGCGACACCAACCGGTGTACTACAACGGTTTGAGAGCGGATACTCGAATTTCCTCGAACCGTTCCGAGAAGACATCATGTGAGTACGATGGCCAACCCGCTACAGGCGCACTATTCTTTCACAACGAGCTACTGGTTCACAGAAGACGAAATACTCTGGATTCGAGTCGTCCCTGTAGCCTATTTCTTTGTGATTGCCGGGGTCATCGCGGTCTTCTTCTTCGTTTTCACCGGCTCCTTTGGTGGGCTGGAGGCAGGCGCTGTCAGCTGGGCAATCCTCACGCTAGTGTCGAAGCGATCCCGCAGGGGGCTTGCCGGAGCCTCGGTGGATGCCTTAGCTGACGAGCGGGGGCTGCACAGAATCCTTCTCTCAGATGTCGGTCAGATGACGCTCAAAGGAAGGGAGGTGCGATTCTTGTTCGGCGGGAAGCGCTACAGAGCCAGCATGAGCGAAGCTGACCGGAGTCAATTCGAGGCTCTCCTCTCCATGCACGCTAAACAGTTAGCCCTGACCACTGTAGTAGCCCCGAAGCCCGAGGCCGTCGCACGACGCTCCAAGAACCTCACTTGGATTATAGCCGTGGCCCTCTATGGTATCTTAATGGGTTGGCTTGGGTTGGTCGCGTTTTCGTTTGGAGCGTTCACCGGGCCTGCAGGGCTTTGGTTCGGGGGCTCCGACCTGGCTGTTGCCTCGTTCTTCAACGCGGTCATCTTCATCGGCGCAGTTAAGCCAGTCTTGATGTCCCCGCTACCACGCTGGTTTGCGTTTGTGGCGCTTGCGTTCCTCAACCTGTCAACCGTGTTTGATCTGGTGGGGGGGTCATACTTCTTTGCCTTTGATTTGGCACTCAAGACGTTAGGAATCCTGCTTCCGGCTGCCATCCTTGGCCGGGTGGCGTATCATCGCCTAGCGGACGACCTTGGCGTGGAATAAGCAAGGCCAATCTATCGCCTGGCGGCGATGTTCCTAACTATATTCTCAGCCGTGTGGGACACGGACGCCTAAAGGGGCAGTTCTCCTTGCCTTCTCTGCACTAGTGAGCCGTCACTTGCACCAATATCGGCAGGGACTCGTACCCGGAAGTCGATAAACCCGGGGGCCACACCACCTCAGGTGTAGGCCTATCACGCGCTCCTCTATTGCTTCCCCTGACCTGACCTTCTTACGGCCGGCCTGGCCTCCTCAGTTTCAGTAGGCGCTGACCGGGCTGCTTGGCATCGACTGCCCTAGCCATCTAGGGCGCGTTCACCCAATATTCGCCGGTGGTCTCGAAGGGCGGCGTCGAAGGGTCAGAGGAATCGGAAGGCCGGGGGGCGGCGAAGGTCCTGAGGCTGACCGAGGTTCCGCTGATCAAGGAGCCCCTCAAGGAGAAGGAGGCTGAAAGGCTGTCCCTCATCTCCTCGCCGACGGTGAGAAGCCTCGGAGTAGCTTTTACGCCGGGGAAGACTGATTTCCTCATCTCATCGCACTCGATGCCCGACCTGAACAGGTACCTGGCCCTCCTGAAGTCGGTGTACGGCGAGTTGAGCGTGGTCGGCGACCAGTCGAAGCCAGCCTTCCTGAGGGAGATTCCGAGGATCGTAGGGTTACCCACTGCGATTCGCAACGACGCGCCATCTCCATCGTTAGGCTGACAATATCTCAGGAATTCCGTGTCTGGAACGTTCTGTTCGCGCGCGATTGAGGATAGTCAGCGCTTGGCCGCGCGAATTCTCGCCATCTTGGCGAGGCCGGTGTAGACCTGGCCAGCGGCTTTCAGGTACTCCCTCCGTTCTACGGGTTCCATCTCCTTCATCTCCTTGGAAAGCTCGGAGCGTACTTTCTCCAGGTCGCGCCGGGTCACGTCGTTTCGCTTAGCCAAGCCCCAGATACCTCTCGACTTCGGTCGGGTCCCAGACTATTAAGCTTGCAAGGCCAGCAGAGGAATTCACCTTGTTGATCTTCATTGCGACCTTTCCATTGAAGTGCCCTCTGTCCCACGAGGCAAGGCAGTCGCACCTCAGCAGCGTCGCAGAGGCATAGTGCATCAGGTCGATGAACCTTCCAACTCCCAGAATCCTGTGAGAAAGGTACTGGTCCACAAGATTCCAAAGCCAGTCATCCAGATTCTCTACCGCTTCGATCTCGTGCTCTTCGACGGTCCTTGCGAGCCGCGAAGCCGCCTCGCTGCCGCGCATCTCCGCTGCCTTCGCCGCTTCGAGGAAGAAGGGAGGGCCGATGGCCGTCGGGATGCTCCGGTTCCTGAGATGACGCAGGAACCGGACAGACTCGGAGTGGAACTCGTCCTGATCATCCGCCGTCGCGATTACCACCGAGGTGTCGACGTACACCTTCGTCAAACGTATCGACCAGAGGTCATCTCACAGCTTATCTCGGCAGCCGCACTTGAGCGCTCATGTCGTAGTAGAGAATCGGGGAGAGAGCAGGTCGTACCGATGCGGCGCCAAATCAGCGCTCAGCCCTGTTAAATCCCGACCTGCCTTCTCCGACTGATTCCGATTGGGCCAGACCCTCGACAGCGACGACACGAAGTTCCACATGCTCGTCACCGGCGGGACCGGGAGCGGCAAGACCAACGCCGTCCTGCACATGCTCAAGCTCCTCTTCAGCAAGAAGGAGGAAGGGAAGCCGCATTTCTTAGAATCTGGGGTCCGAGCAAGACGAGGAGACTTGTTGAAATTGGCGATGCTGTAGATTTGATGCAAAGCAATCATCAACTATTACCCGAATTCGCAAGCAAGCTGTATCTGGGCGGAGAAAACGCCATGGGCGGAACTTATTTTTGCCAAGCATGCGGGATGGCAACATGTTCTATTACAGCCTAGGAGGCATCTTGGATTTCATCACCTACCCTCCAGGCTACAGAAAAGAAGATGTTGTCGGGTGTGCGAAAAGGCATTCCTTCGGAGATACGCTCAAAAGTATCGGGTAAGATTCTGGGTCATCCTCCATATACGTGGTGCCCCTACGAGGAGAGTAGTGATATTCTTACCAAGCTAGAAGCCGAATCACCAAAGCTGCAAGTCGTTCTTGACTGCCCTCCAGTTGTTGCTTGGCGGATCAACGAGCTTCCAATGGTCAATTCCTCATCGAAAGGAATGCTGCGCTCACGACGTCCCCTACGGGATGGACTACGCGATGGTGGGGGAGGAGCTGTTCCAGTACACAGGGAAGCTCCTCGACGAGTCGACGGGGCTCTACTACGAAGGGGCGAGGTACTACGACCCGACGACGGGGAGGTTCATCACGGAGGACTCCTACAACGGGACCCTCACGGACCCTCTCTCCCAGAACAGGTACCTCTACGCCGAAGACAACCCGATGAGGTACGTGGACCCGACTGGGCACGTGATCGTGGCAGTCGGGAGCGGCGGCGGAGCAACCACTCAGCCAGAGGATTTCATGACCTGGTTGGCGAACAGTGGATTCTTCAATGACCCTGTGCACCAGACTCAGTTGGCGTTTGTGGTCGTTGACGCGGCGGCGCTCACTCTTCAGGCGTCCGATATTGAGTTATTCAGGGATGGTATCGCTAATGCGGCGATAAGAGTCCTGTTTTCGGGAGGTAAGCTTTCATACTCCGCCCAACAGCTAGTGGGTGATATCTACAACAACAACCTTCCTGGTGTTCTCGCCGCTGGATATGGGGTCGCAGGGAATGCCATCCACATTTTTGTTAACGGTCTCACCATCTGGGATAGGCTCGCTTTTGTCGCTGCCGTCGGATTGAACTGGGGCGGGGACGTAATTACTGAAGGAGATCTGGACTTCGCGGGCAACGCGCTCACGGGATCCGCTCTAGCCCTAGACGCGGGTATTTTGGCGTACGAGATGGCATCCGCTTATGATCAGTATCTCTCATCGTACAGCTCCTGAGTGATGTGGCTTGGACGGCTCCTTCACCGCGCTCGGGTATGAGGACATCTCTCCCACCAACCCCCTATATTTCGTCCCAGCCGCAGGGATCCTGCAACTCCTCATACTGCTCGTGATAAGTACTGAAGGCGGGCCCGATTTCCTGTTTACGAACATCCCGCTCATCGGCGACCCGTTTCCAATCTCCTTCTTGGCGTTCCTAATCTCCACTGTTTTTGAGGCAGTGGTAGTCAGGCATCGCAGGAAACCTCCATCCACGCTGAATATCTCTTATTACGACCGAAGGCGGACGGGAGGCCAACTTGCTCTCTCATATTCGATACCCGGTGGTAAGACCCGAACTTCCATCGCCGTACGGAAGGTGAAATGGTATCCGACCAAGCCACTAACTCGGGTGGCTCATACCGTCGAGGGAAGAGTAAATGGCACAACGTCATCCATGATGGTGCTTTTCAAGAAACCAAGAATCTTCCTCTTGTTGGGCTTCTCAAGCGCCGAAGAGATGAACGAGGTCTACGAGTTGCTCAGATGAGCTCCTTCGGACCTCTGACTTCGAAGGTGGTCAAATCCAAGGCACATTATCTCCGTCAGGACACTCCGGAGAGCAAGAAGCTCGTCGCGAGCGCCTCGCCCGTCACTCCTTTCAGCTTCGGATACCTCCCCTTCCGAGTGAAGTATCAGACGGCAGGGCACGAGGAGTCCAGGTACAAGGGGAAGCCGCGCGACAAGACGACAGGTTTGTGTTGCATGGGGCGAGGGACTACGACCCGACCACGGGGAGGTTCATCACTGAAGACTCGGTAGTCGGCTCCACAAGCGACCCGATGAGCCTGAACCGCTATATGTACGCCTGGGACAACCCCATGAAGATCGTCGATATGAACGGGCATGAGTGGTGGGACCCTGTGGCGGACCTGACGACCGCCGCATCCGATGTGGTTGGTGCAGCAACCGACGTGGCGAAGGCGGCGTCGAACGCGTGGAACAGCCTTCCGCCCGCTACATCGAATGCTGTTAGCTCGGTAATCAACACAGCTTCCACGGTTGGAAACACGGTTTCTATGGTCGTCCGGTCGACAGGGAGTTGCGTTCAGTCGACTATCTCCCAAGCGTCTCAGAGCATCTCTTCGAGCCTTGGCAGTCTGTCCGAAGCCGTTGCGGGGACACTGACCACTGTGCGGTCATCGCGCATCATCGGACAGATAGGGAAGGCCGTGTTATCGTGCTTAGCGGGCGCCTGCGGGGCCACCGCGGTCGCGGCAGCAGCAGGAATAGTTGCTGCTTCTACAGGTGCCCTAGTCGGGGGGCGGTCGCCGCTGGAACGGGGGCGGCCGCATTTACTGTAGGAGCTTTTGTCGCCGTTGGCTTGCTTTCAATTGGAGCAGGATTCGCACTCGGCTACACAATCAAGAATGGCGTCAGCTCAACTCCACAAGGTGCCTGGAAAGCATTTGGAGCTGGAGTTACAATTATCCAACACCCAGAGGATCCGATCGAGACGCCTTCATACTGGCCATCGTCTCTTCCACCGCTCCCGGGGCCACTTTCCTTCTGGTAATTTCAATGGACCAAGACAGACATGGTAGGCACGGCGGAGACTCGCTTTTCAAATATTCGCTCATTCCATTGCTAGTTGTCTGCCTCTTCTTACTGGCAGTCTTCTTTCCAATCTTGATAGGGACCGTCTTCTTCACCCCCAATCTTGTTGCGGGTTTGTTCTATTTTGTGTTGGACTTCTTGCTTGCCGGGTCGGCTTTGCGATTTTATTCCTATGACGTCCATCAAGCAAGTTTCTTCGACGACTACTTCATTGTTCGAGGCAGAGGCCCGAGGAGGAAGTTTCGGTACGAACAAGTTGCAAAGGTCGAGAAAGTTACCGTGGCTCCCATCTTGACAAACCGCACCCAAGTTCGCATCAATCTGCTAGACGAAGCTCCAATCTTGATTCCGGGGAATCTCCGTAACAGAAAATTGAAAGCTGATTTGTATTCTTGGCTGTCTGGCCGAGTCCAGAGACGCGCTCCATAGACGGCTAGCCCTACCAGGCTTGGACCCGGGTGGGCAATATGCACGCGAAGAGTACGACCATTTTTGCGAAATACTTCTATGCAGGAGGCATCCAGGTGGCGCAGATGGTGAACTACACCACATACTACCTCCACCAGGATGCTTTAGGAAGCACCAGACTTGTGATGCCCGCGTCAATTGTCTCTTCCTTCAGCTCGAACTACGTCCCCTACGGGATGGACTACGCGATGGTGGGGGAGGAGCTGTTCCAGTACACAGGGAAGCTCCTCGACGAGTCGACGGGGCTCTACTACGAAGGGGCGAGGTACTACGACCCGACCACGGGGAGGTTCATCACGGAGGACTCCTACAACGGGACCCTCACGGACCCTCTCTCCCAGAACAGGTACCTCTACGCCGAAGACAACCCGATGAGGTACGTGGACCCGACTGGGCACGTGATCGCGATACTCGGAGGAGGAGGGTCCGACCTGCTGTCGCCGTCCCAGATTTTGGACCTGCTCTCTTCCGCCGCGTCCAAGGCCATCCAAGCGATACAGCAGGTGATAGGTTCCCTGGCGAGCCCGTTCGGGTTCTCGTCGACGTCGATGGCCACCACGACCACCGTGACGACAGAAGTTCAGTGCCCTGAAGGAGACGTCCATTGCCTTGGGATTAATGGCTACCCTTCTACACCTCTTCCGAGCCTGGGCCAGGTTAATTGGAATTGGAACGCTGCGCTTTCCTTGTTGGTGCTTGTCGGAGGAGCTATGGTGACGACAGGGGCCATTTTGACGGGTAATGCGCCGGCGGCACTTGGTACTGCTGATGGCGATTACTAGGTACTAGATTACCTAACCGGGACCCCGAATCCAAACCCTGGGGTTGCTATGGAGAAATGGGAGTATGGTGCTCTAGGAGGACTTGTTGGAGGATACCTTCTTACGTTCATGTAGCGGTAGTCCACATGAGATTCGATGGCACAATCGTGATTAAGAACGAGGGCTCTTCGGGCGGGTTAATCGTTGGATCAATTCTCTGCCGGGTCATAGTGATTACCATCTTGGTTGACGTCATTGCACTTGTCGTGGTTTTCTTCGCGGCGGGCATGGCGCCGGAGCTGGCAAATGCGGCGGAAGGAGCTGCTATTGGAGCCACAATCTATACCATTACAGCTCGGAGAAGAGCTACAATCAAAGGAGTGGTAGGCTGTGCGGTCTTGAGTTCGGTAATATTGGGAAGCTATCCACTGTTGTTCTCGTCCAAGATTCCATAGGAAAGCGGGCGTGGTAGAAATGAAAGGGTCTTGTATTGCCAAGATGAAACCTTTCCAATTCCGGCCAATCACGGTAAGGTTGATTATGCTTGTTCTTGCCCTTTCGCTAGCCGCCGAATCAAGCATGATGACATATTCAAGCATGTTCAGCCATTGTCGAAATATCTGCAGCCTAGTTGGGAGGTTTTCTCTGGGTCCTATGGTAACGACAACATTAACTGTAGAGTATCACGATTGTTGTCCGCTTTTGTTAGCAGCATCCTTGTCCGCTAACGTCGCCTCCCTTTGTTGAAGAGTCTCTTGTCGTCGTAGACCTCTGCGGGCGTCCTCCACCCTAGGGCCTGGCTCTTCCTCCACTGGTTGTATCTCCTGTCGAACTTCCTCAGTTCTCTCTTGAAGTGGGTCAGGGAGGAGAACCTGACCTGCGATATCAGCTCGCCCCACAGGACCTTGTGGTGGCTCTCGATCTTGCCTCTGCCTCTCGAATAGTACGGCTTGCCGAAGATCGGTCTGATGTGGTGCCTGGCCAGCTCCGCCTTGAACACCTTCGCGACGAACTGCTTCCCATTGTCAAGGTACATCTCCCTCGGTGTCCTTCCCCTGCGGAGCGCGCGGTTCAGGGCGTCTATCGACTCATTGGCGCTCTTGTGGAGGTACGCTCCCGGCCCCACCCTATAGCGCGACCTGGCGTCCGTGAACCCTGTCACGTAGACCTTCCCCACGCCCGCTATGCGGAACTAGAAGGTGTCGCCCTGCCACATCGGGCCCACGTGGTACCTCTGGAAGCGCTTCAAGGGCTGGGGCTTCGGCTTGACCCTGACGAGCATCCCGTGGCGCTTGATGACCCTATGGACCGTCATCCAGTGGCAGGGCAGGTCGTGCTGGAACTTGATGCGCCGGGCTCCCCATGGGGGGCGCTTCTGCTTGAGCTTCAGGATTCTGTCTTCCAGGCTCTTGGAAAGGGAGTTGCCCGGGTGTCGTGGACCGGGCCTCCCTGGCATGAGCTTCTCCATTCCACCACTCTCGTAGGCTCTGATCCACCTCCTCAGGGTCCTCTCCGTTATCCCGTAGACCGAGCAGATGTCCTCCTGCTGTCTGACATCCTCTTTGTACAAGAGGACCGCTCTCATTCGTACCTCTATGGCGGAGTCTCTCCCCATGCACGGGGTCGAGGCATCGCTTGGTGTAAGCGGACAACAATCCTGTTACGCTAACCGGACAACATTGCTGTTACTCTACAATTAACAAACGGTTACACTCTGCCGCGGCCAGCAAATGACATCCGTCAGGAGGTTCATCACTGAAGACTCCTACAACAGGACCCACACGGACCCTCTCTCCCAGAACAGGTACGTCTACGCCGAAGACAACCCGATGAGGTACGTCGACCCGATGGGGCACGTGATCGTGGCAGTCGGGAGCGGGGGCGGGACCACGAGTACACAGACGACTCCTACCCCCATGGATGAAGCCGATTGGATTCCCAAGGTCTATATCCCAAGTCACTTGGTGCAGCTAGCAACAACAGTGGTTGGCGGAATCACACTGGTTTGGGACCCCGCCCTGGGGAGCTATATGGGATATACCTCACTGAGGCTGCGGTCGATGTGTTGGCCCAAGGCATGTTGGCGGTAGCCGATGTTGGCTTCTCAGGTGACATAGCCACCGACAACATCTCCGGAGCTGCCACAATCCTCGTCGGATACTCGTCGGACATTTTAGGAACCTTCTGGAACGGCCTCAACTTCCTGCAAAAGGCCGAAATCGTCGCCGAAGGTGCTGGCTATTATGGCTTGGATGCCCTGACGGGGGGGAACTCTGTCGGAAGCCGCGTTAGCCGCCGGCGCTACCGCGCTTGGCTGGGGTCTCGGAACTTATTTCGCCGAGGCAAACAATGCTTATCAGATGTACGCGGTGAGTTGCGAGTGGGGGGGTACCTGCTAGGTTTTGGGCATGAAGACAGGGAGGTTCGACGCAGTCGGTTACGAAACGCCACCTGCCAGTATCACTCTCTTTCTGACGCTAGTCGGCACCCTACAGATTTTTCCGGTGCTGGCCCTCTCGGAATTTAGTGGAACATATCTCTGGCTATACACCAAGCTGGTTTTTCCTTCATGTCTGATATTGATTCTTTCACTTCTGATTGCTGCCTACATCAACAGGAGACTGACGAGGGAGAACTCGATCGGAGCCTATTCAGTCGATTTCGCTGACAACGGAAGAGGGGAGCTCGAGTTGTCCTACGCCAACACTCGCGGGGTGAGGAGGGAACACTTGGTGCCCAAATCTGTGACGATTAACCGGGTGCTTTGGCGAACGAATTGGAAGGGCGGACAGCCTGTGGATGGCGTAGTCGCTGCACTTGGAATCAAGTTCAAACATCGCAGAGGCAGACTGCACTTGGGCTTTCCTACCGAGCAGGTGATGCGCGATGTGTACGAGATTCTACGACAGAGTTGAAGTCTGTTACCTGCATGGAGGATTGCGGCGCAGGTCCTGAGATCCTTATGCTGGCAGGTACATCGAAGCGGGGTAGGACGGCCGGAAGCCCATCCACGACCACGACCGGTCATGGATTCTTGCGACGCAGCATGGCGTGCTAGGCTATTCTCCGGTGAAGTGGGGGTCCCGCTTGTCGAAGAACGCCCTGACCCCCTCTACATGGTCCCGGGTCCTCCCCGCGATGTCCTGGAGGTACATCTCGTACTCCAGGGCCGAGTCCATGTCCACCACCACAGCCCTGTTCATCGCCCTCTTCGTCAGCCCCATAGCCTTCGTGGGTCCCTTCGCCAGCCGCTCGGCTATCTTCGCCGTCTCGCGTCTGAACGCGTCTTCGGGGAAGACCCAGTTTACCAGCCCGAGGCTCATCGCCTTCGCCGCGTCTATCGGCTCTCCCAGGAGCCCCACTTCCATGGCCTTCCCGATCCCCAGGATGCGGGGGAGCCAGAAGCTCGTCCCGGAGTCCGGGGCCAGCCCGACCTTGATGAACGCCTCGTGGAAGGTCGCCTTCTCCGAGGCCGCCCTGAGGTCGCAGGCCAGGGCGAGCCCCAGTCCGGCGCCCGCCGTGGTGCCGTTGACCGCCGCCAGCACGGGCTTCTCCATCCTCCGAATCCTCCCGACGATGGGGTTGTACTTCAGCTTCAGCACCTCGCCGAGGAGCGCCGGCTTGCCGCTGTCGTAGGCCGCCCTGTTGGTGTTCAGATCCTCGCCGACCGAGAACGCCTTCCCTTCCCCCGTCAGCACGAGGCACCGGATTTCAGGGGACTTCTCCCCCTCCTTCAGCGCCTCCAGAAGGTCGGCCCCCATCTGCTCGTTGAACGCGTTGAGCTTCTCAGGGCGGTTCAGGGTCACCCAGAGGACCCCGGACGCCGCCTCGACCTTCACCGTCTCGTAGCCCATCTACTTCCCCCTGAACTCCGGCTTCCGCTTGTCCATGAAGGCGTGCATCCCCTCCTTGGCGTCCTCTGACGCGAACAGCATGTAGAACAGCTCCCTCTCGAAGTCGAGCCCGTCGGAGAGCCCCATCTCGAAGGCTTTGTTGACCGCCATCTTGGCCAGCTTGACAGCTACCGGAGACTTCGTCGCTATCTCCGCCGCCACCTTCTTGGCCTCCGCTACGCACGCCTCTTTGGGCACCACCCGGCTGACCAGCCCCAGCGTCTTCGCCTCCTCTGCCCCGATCCTCCTGTCCGAGAGGATCATCTCCATGGCCTTCGACTTCCCCACGGCCCTCGTCAGCCTCTGGGTCCCGCCCCCTCCGGGGATGACCCCGATGTTGATCTCTGGCTGCCCCAGCTGGGCCGTGTCGGCCGCGACGAGTATGTCGAGGCTCATGGCAAGCTCCAGCCCCCCTCCCAGGGCGAACCCCGTGATGGCCCCCACGAGCGGCTTGGGGTAGTGCCCCACCTTGTCCCAGAGCGGGAAGAAGTGCTCCCCCATGACCATCTGCACCGCGGTCATGTCTGCCATCTCCTTGATGTCGGCGCCCGCCGAGAACGCCCTGTCGTTCCCCGCGATGACCACGCTCCTTACGCCGTCGTCCTTCTCGAACGCCCCCAGGGCGGAGATGAGCTCTGACACCATCTTCGTGCTGAGCGCGTTCAGGGCCTGGGGCCTGTTGAGCGTGATTGTCGCCACCTGGCCTTCCTTCGAAACGGCGATCGTCTCGTAGTCCATGTCGCTTCAGCGCCCGGGGCGGCGCTAAAAACCCTCCCCGACGCACCCCCTCCAGTCGGGCGGCGGCGGACTCCTGGGGAGATTAAAAGCGGAATCCCTCCCCAGGGGGGCGTTGGCACGATGGCACGAGCAGAGGCTCCGGGTCCGCTACGAAGAGACGGACACCATGGGGGTCGTTTACTACGCGAAGTACATGGTCTGGATGGAGGTCGGGAGGGTCGGCCTCCTCAGAGACCTCGGCTTCGGATACCGGGAATGGGTCAGGCGCGGCCTGGAGTTCCCCGTGGTGCAGGCTCACGCGGACTACAAGTCCCCCGCACGCTTTGACGACGAGATACTCGTCAAGACCCGCATCGCGTCCATAGGGTCGAGCAGCATCCGCTTCGAGAACGAGATCTACAAGCTCCCGGAAGAGGCTCTCCTCGCCACCGGTCACACCGTCCACGTGCTGACCGACAAGATAGGGGAGAAGGTCCCCTTCTCGCCGGAACTCAGGGCCCTGCTCACTTCGTCTTAGTGGATCCCGGGGAGCCCCACTCGTAGAACCCCTTCCCGCTCTTCCTCCCAAGCAGCCCCGCCCTGACCATCTGTTTCAGGAGCGGGCTTGGCCTGTACTTGGAGTCTTCGAACTCGCCGGTGAAGACCTGGGCGATGTTTAGCGTGGTGTCCAGCCCGACATAGTCGAGCAGTTGCAGGGGCCCCATCGGCCAGTTCAGCCCGAGCCTGACCGCTTTGTCTATGTCCTCGGGGTCCGCCACCCCTTCCTGGACCAGGAAGACCGCTTCGTTGAGGGCGGGGACCAGTATCCTGTTCACTATGAACCCCGGCGAGTCGACCTTGCACAGGACCGTCTCCTTTCCAAGCTTCGACGACGTCTCTCTCACCTTCTTCACGGTCTCGTCCGAGGTCTTCTTCCCCCTGATGATCTCTACCAGCGGCATGAGCTGGGGCGGGTTGAAGAAGTGCATCCCGCAGACCTTCTCGGGCCTCTTGGTCGCCGAGCCGAGGAGGGTGATGCTGATGGACGAAGTGTTCGACGCTAGGATGGTGTCGGGCCCTGCGACCTCTGCCAGCCTCCGGTAGAGCTCCAGCTTGAGCTTCGGGTCCTCGGTCGCCGCTTCTATCACCAGCTGGCTCCCCTTCACCGCCTCGGAAAGGTCGAGGGTCGGCGAGATCCGCTTCAGGGTCTCTTCGCCCTGCTCCTTCGTCAGCTTCCCCTTCTCGACGAACTTTCCGACCGAGTCGGAGATCATCTTCATCCCGCGGTCGAGGAACCCCTTATCCACGTCCAGAATGGACACGTCATATCCTCCCGTCTGCGACGCCACCTGGGCGATACCGTGCCCCATCAGCCCGGCTCCCAGAACCGTCACCTTTCCTGCGCCAGATACCATGGCCTGGATTCCTTCGTCGGCCGTCTTAATCTTTGGGTTTGCGGCCGCGGGCCCACCCTGTCCATCAGACACGGCCCCGCCTCCGTCTGCGGAGACAGGACCCAGGGTCGGTCGACCGCGGCAAGAGGAGCGCTAGCCCTTTGCGGAGCGCTCGAACAGGATGTGGGAGAGGATTCTGCCGAACCCAGACTCTCTAAGGGCATGTATGATGGGTGACCCCTGCGGGACAAGGGCCCTGCGCTCGGCTGTTCCAGCCCCGCCAAGCAAGGTCCTGGCCAGGCGGGCGGCGTCGTCAGGGGTCCCGCCCAGGAAGCCGACCTCCCGCCACGACCCCTCGCCTTCGCCGCCGGACCGCATCACCGCCACCGCTCCACCATGCCACCAGACGGCGCCTTCGTCGACCAGCGACTTGACCACGTCTGGTTTGAGCGACGCCGCGCCCCAGTTGTGCCAGAACACGCCCCGACCCATCACGAACTCAGGCGACCCCTGGAGCATGCCAAGGGCTCTCACTGCCTCATGAGGCGGGACCCGCTCTCCCCATGTCCCCTTCCTCATCCCGTTCCGGGGCTCGTAGACGCTGAACCTCGCGACCTCGTCGAACTTTATCCTGGCGATCTGCCTGTGAGCGGTCTTGTTGCGCGAGCCGCTGGTCAGCCTGAAGACCTCGGCTCCTCTTTCCCTCGCAACTCGCATTGAGTTCTCACCGAGCATCGAGGCCAGCCCTCTCCCTCGGTAGTCGGGGTGGACCCTCACCCCTTCAAGCCAGGCGGACCCGTCCTCCTGGAACCTCAGCCTGTTCATCCCCACGGGGACTCCGTCTACCTCCACCACGAACATCCTGTTCCTCGGGTCCTTGAGCCAGTCGTCCCACACGCTCGGGATGTAGTCGTGCCCTCCCCAGACGTTCCTGATGAAGCTCATCAGCGGTTCCCTGTCAGAGGCCCGTGCGGGACGGACGACCGCGTCCATGGCGCTGCATCGCCGGGCTTCGGCTTATGAACCCGCACCTTTGCTAAAGGATAAGAAGCAAGCCAAGGGCATGCCCTTCCGGGCCGGGTTGGCAGAGTGGTTATTGCGCGGGCCTTGAGACCGTCGCAAGCGAGCCCGTGACCGTCATCGGTCGCGTAGGTCCGAATCCTACACCCGGCGCCTGCTGTCTCTACTTCTCTTCAGCTCAGCTTGACCAGCTGCTGCGCCTCTGCGACCGGGACCACGACCACTGCGGTCCCGAAAGCGATGATCTCGTCCATGGTCGTGCCGATCTCCGTCGAGTCGAACATCACGCTCACCACGGCGTTGGCGCCGAGCGCCTTCGCGTGGTCCGCCAGCCTGTCGAGGGCCTGTTGCCTGGCCTGGTGGGCCATCTCGGTGTACTCGTTGATCTCCCCTCCTCTGATGGTCCTGAGCCCGGCCATCAGGTTCCCCCCGATCCCTCGCGACCTGACGGTTATCCCGTAAGTGAGGCCAAGGACCTTGTCTACCTTGTACCCGGGCATGTAGTTGGTCGTCAGGAGCGGTATGGAAGTGGTTGACATGAAGAGCGACATGCCGAGGCTTCGTTATAAACGGTGTTGGGCCTTCACCTGGCTCAGCTCTCGCGCCACTTCATCTTGAAGGAGACAAGGAGGAGCATCACGAGGGTGGCCGCGACCAGGACCGCGAACCCCTGGACGGGCGCGATTGTGTAACCGAGCCCTATGGCTCCCTGGAAAAGGGACGACGCCTCGGTAGTGGGTATCACCTCCGCCAGGGGCCTCAGATACACAGGGAGCGCGTCCACAGAGTAGTAGACGGGCGGGAGGACGGAGAGGAAGGTGGTGATGAACCCGTTGATGACGAAAGCGTTCTGGGTGTTGGGGGCGTAAGCCGAGAAGAAGAAGCCGAGGCTGGTGGTCGTCACCCAGAGGAGCATCACCACCCCGAAGGCTGACCCAAGCGCAGCCGCCGTCGCGCCCTGTTCTGCGATGAGCCCGAAAAGTATGACGAGTGCTGGGGCGCCGAATATCAGCTCGGAGAGCGCCACCCCGAACATGTAGACGAGCGGGGAGACGGGCGAGGCGACGACCATGTCCTGGAGCCTGTTCTGGATCTTGTAGGAGGCCAGGTCGGTGCCGACGAAGAGCCCCAGCTCCGTGACCACCATCGTCAGGGCGCCGGCGAGCCCGTAGGGGAGGGCGGTCCCGTTGCTGGCGACGAGGAGGATGAAGAGGAGCGTGAACGGCTGAGAGAAGACGAAGGCCACGAAGAGCGGGTTCCTGATCATCGGGGTGAACCCGAGGTAGTACATTATGGCCCAGAGCGAGCGGAGGGTCTGCCTACCCTTCATGCTCTCCCTTCTCCGACTCCCCCACTATGTCGACGAACACGTCGTCCAGGGTCACGGGGGCTATGGCGATGCTTGCCCCCCTCTCCACCGCGGTGTCCCCAAGCTTGCGGGCGCCGTCGGCGTCAGTCAGCACCCTGTGCCTTCCGGCTATAGGCACCACGTGACCGTAAGCCCCGAGTTCGTTCTGGGTGAACTTGTCGAAGACGTCCACCCTTGTCGACCTGCTCGTCACGGCCGCCTTCACGCTCCGGGGGGTCCCGGCCGCCATGACCTTCCCCTTGTCGATGATGACCAGGTTGTCAGACAGCGCCTCCGCTTCGTCCATGTAGTGGGTCGTGAGGATTATCGTCTTCCCTGCCTTCTTGAGGAGCGTGAGCTGGTCCCAGACCTTCCTCCTCGACAGGGGGTCGAGCCCGATGGAGGGCTCGTCCAGGTAGATGAGCTCCGCGTCGGTCCTGAGCGCCATGGCGACTATCACCCTCTGCTTGAGCCCTCCAGAGAGCCAGTCGGAGTTGGTGTCCGCCACGTCGCTCAGCTCCAGGTCGTCGAGGGCCCGCTGGGCGCGCTCCTCCGCCTCCGCCTTCTCCATCCCCCGCATCCGAAGGCTCAGGAGGATGTGGTCTCTGGGGGTGAGCGGGTACACGGTCTCCGCTTCCTGGGGGGTCATGGCGATTTTCTCACGGAGCTCCTTGGCCTGCTTCACAGCGTCCAGCCCCAGGACGGTGATGCTCCCCGACGAAGGCAGGAGCTGGGTGCTCGCTATCCTGAGGAAGGTGGTCTTCCCCGCACCGTTCCGGCCGAGCATTGTGAATATCTGCCCCGACGCGATGTCGAGGTCCACCCCGTCTAGGGCGGGCCGCTTGGCTTTCCTGTAGGTCTTCGAGAGGGCGCGTGCCTGAAGGGCGAGCATGGCAGGGACCTCCAGGCTGTTGCTCGGTCTGTATTATCTTGTCCCCGGCGTTGCGTCGACCGGCCTAGGCGAACCCGTTGGCTTCCGCTATCTGGACGAGCGCCGCCACCATCTCGGGCGAGTCATTTGGAGACCTGCACCTCACCAGTTCCGCCCCCCTCTCCTTCGCCCATCCTCTGCACTCTACGTCCAAGTCATAGAGCACCTCGAGGTGGTCTGACACGAATCCGATCGGCGCCGAGATGAACTTCCTCTTCCCGGCGTCGAAAAGGGTCTGGAGATGGTCGAGGATGTCAGGGCCGAGCCACGGCTCTCCCGTCTTGCTCTGGCTCTGGAACGCGAAGGTCCAATCTTTCCACCCCGCGGCCTTGGCGACCAGGTCCGAGGTCTCGAGGAGCTCGGCTTTGTAGGGGTCCCCCTCGCGGATGATCCGCTCAGGTAGGCTGTGCGCGGAGAAGACGACGGACGCATCCGGGCCCAGCGACTTCGCCGCCTCTCTGATCCGGCCCGCCCACATGGAGACCAGCCCGGGGTTGTCATGCCAAGACTTCACGAAGGTGACCTTGAAGTGCCCGCCAAGCTTCGAGTTAGCCTCGTCCACCGCCCTGGCGTATCCCCCGACGCCTATCCCCGAGTAGTGGGGCGCGAGCGCGACGCAGAGCAGCTCGGTGACCCCCTCAGCCTTCGCCTTCGCCATGACGTCCGCGACGAACGGGGGAGAGTGCTTCATCCCGGCGAAGACCTTGGCCCCTCCCCTCGATTTCAGCGCCAGTTCCAGCGCCGCAGCCTGATTTTCGGTGATCGCAAGGAGAGGGGTACCTCCGCCTATCGCCACGTACCTGGCGACCAGGTCGTCGAGCTGTTCCTTGGTCGGCTTCGTCCCGCGACGTATGTGGGTGTAGTACGCCTCCACCTGGTCGAGAGACGCAGGACCCCCGTAGGCCATCAGGAGCACCCCTCTCATATCGTCATGACCTCCTGCCGTGGACCAGTTCGACCACCCTCCTGAGGTTCTCGGGAGGGGTGTCTCTGAGCACTCCGTGTCCCAGGTTGAACACGTGCCCCCTCCTCCCCGAGGCTTCTTCAAGTATGCGGGACACTTCGCTCTCCATCCGGGTGCCCCCGGCTGCAGCCACGGAGGGGTCGAGGTTCCCCTGCACCCCCTTCGTCCCGCCCGTCCTCTCCCATACCGACCCTATCGGCACCCTCCAGTCGACGCTGACGACGTCGCACCCGGTGCTGGCGAACGCCTCGACCAGCGCTGAAGACTGGGCGCAGAAGTGGATGGCGGGGACCTTCCCTCCGATCGCGCCGAAGATCTCCGACGTCCATCCTTCCGCATACGCCCGGTAGTCAGAAGGGCCGAGGCACCCGACCCAGCTGTCGAAGAGCTGCACGGCGTCCACGCCTGCCCTGACCTGCGCCTCGAGGTAGCTCGCCGCCACCTTCGCGAGCTTCGACATCAGAAGGCTCCAGGTGTCGGGTTCTGCATACATCAGGCGCTTGGTCTTCTGGAAGTCCCGCGTGGGGCTCCCTTCTATGAGATAGCTAGCCAGGGTGAACGGCGCCCCTGAAAATCCCACGAGCGGGACTCCGCCCAGCTTGGTCTTCGCGAGCCTTATCGTCTCGAGGACGTTGGGTACGTGCCTTTCGGGGTCGAAGTCCCCCAGAGCTTCGACGTCCTGCCTGCTTTCTATCCGGTCCTCTATCACGGGCCCGACGTTCTCCTCGATCCTGAACTTCACCCCGATCCCTTCCAGCGGGAGCATGATGTCAGCGAACATCACCGCGGCGTCCACCCCCAACTCTTTGACCGGGTCGACTGTAACGTCTGACGCGAGCTTCGGGTCGTTGGCGATCTCCAGCATCCCCTTCGTGGACCTGAGCTTCCTGTAGCTGGGGAGGTACCTCCCTGCCTGCCGCATGAACCACACCGGGGTGTGGTCGACCTGCTTCCTCCTGCAGGCGTCTAGGAAGGCGCCCTCCGTCCTCTGCTCACTCCCTGAGCGCGGCTCTTACCGCGCTGACGGCCTTCCTGACCTCGGCGTCTCCATGGGCCAGCGAAACGAAGAGGGTCTCAAAGGCCGACGGGGGGAGATAGACCCCCGACTCGAGCATCTTCCAGAAGAACCGGCCATACGCACCGGCGTCGGTCTTCTTCGCGCTGGCGAAGTCGGTCACTTCCCCGTCGCAGAAGAAGAGCCCTAGCATCGACCCGAACCTGTTCAGCGTCATCTCCCTTCCTTCCCTGTCCGCTGCATCGCGGATCCCTTCCTCCAGCGCTTTCGCATTCCTTTCGAGGCGGGCGTACCCCTTCGCGTCGAGCAGCTCTAAGGTTTTCAGCCCTGCGGCCATAGCCACCGGGTTCCCAGAAAGGGTCCCCGCCTGGTACACCGGCCCTTCGGGAGAGACTGACGCCATGACGTCCTTCTTCCCTCCGTAGGCGCCCACGGGGAACCCTCCGCCGATCACCTTGCCGAGGGTGGTCAGGTCAGGCTTCACGCCGAACGCTCCTTGTGCCCCCCCAGGGCCGACCCTGAACCCGGTGATCACCTCGTCGAACACGAGGACGGAGCCGCTGTCCGTGCAGGCCTCCCTAAGGGAGCGGAGGAACCCCTTCCTGGGGAGTACGACCCCCATGTTCCCCGCGATCGGCTCGACGATGGCGGCCGCTATCTCTTCTCCTTCTCTCCTGAACTCAGCCTCCACCGCCTCCGCGTCGTTGAACGGCAGCGTGACGGTGTCCCCGATGGCCCCCTGGGGCACTCCGGCGGACGCCGGTATGTCGAACGTCGCCAACCCTGAGCCCGCCTTGGCGAGGAAGAGGTCGGCGTGCCCGTGGTAGCACCCTTCGAACTTCACCACCTTGCTCCTTCCGGTGTATCCTCTGGCCGCCCTGACCGCCGACATGGTCGCCTCCGTCCCGGAGTTGACGAACCTGACCTTCTCGATGGACGGGACCGACGCGCATATCCTCTCAGCCAGGAGGACTTCGTCCCTGGTCGGAGCGCCGAAGCTCGTCCCCGACAGCGTCTTCTTGCTGACATATGAGATCACCCGGGGGTCAGCGTGGCCGAGGATCATCGCCCCCCACGAGCAGACGAAGTCTACGTACCTGTTGCCGTCCTCGTCCCACACGTAGGGGCCCTTCCCTCTGGAGATGAAGCGCGGGGTCCCTCCGACGGCCTTGAACGCGCGCACGGGGCTCGACACGCCGCCCACCATAACCTTCGACGCCCTGCCGTAGAGGGAGTCTGACTTTCTGCTCTTCAAGGAATCTTCACCCCAGGAGCCTGACCAGCTCGTCGCGGTCGACGGCGGCGCAGGTGAAAATGGGGGTCTCCCTTTCAGTGTATTTGCTGGCCTCCGACGTCCTGAGCTCCTCTACCAGGTCCAGGAACTCCCCCGGGTCGTCTCCCTCGAATGCGAGGACGAACTCCTGGTCGTCCAGCCCGAATGAGTATCCGGTGTTGATCTTGATGGACGGGTACTTGTGCCCGACCCTGAAGTGCTCTGCCATGATCCTCTGCCGCTCGGCGAAAGGCAGGCTGTACCACTCCCGCTTCTTGACGAGAGGGTAGACGAAGGCGTACTTCGCCCCGCGCGCTGGCGCGTCCTCCGACCCTTCCTGTCCAGGGTGCTTGTGTGCCCCGACGTACTTCGACCTCCTTGTCATGGCCAGGAACGAATAGGGGGTCTCCAGGTGCCTCCCCAGCCCGGAGGCGAGGAGGTCGGACACGAACCCCTGCACCCGCGCCAGGTCGTCAGACACGATCCAGATCATGAAGTCCACGTCTCCCCGCGTGCCGACCAGGCTGTAGTACCTGAGGTCCATCGACCCCGAGTACCTTTCGAGCACTCCGAGGAACTCCTCCGCCCCCTTGCGCTTCGAGCCTGCGTCGAGAGAGCGCCACTCTCTCGCCGCTTTGAAGAAGGCATAACGCATGAATCTCCTCTTCCCCGCCCCCTCCTCCATCACCATCCCTCCTTCAGCCACAGAGCGGCCTGCTCGGCGAAGTATGTGATTATGATGTCCGCTCCGGCCCGCCTTATCCCGGTCAGGACCTCGAACACCGCCGACTTCTCGTCGAGCCAGCCGTTGAGGACGGCTGCCTTCACCATCGAGTACTCCCCGCTCACGTTGTAGGCGGCCAGGGGGGCCCCGAACTTCCTTCTCGCTTCAGATATGACGTCCAGATACGCCAGCGCAGGCTTCACCATCACCACGTCCGCCCCCTCGCTTATGTCCTGCTGGATCTCTTTCATGGCTTCCCTCCTGTTCCCCGGCTGCATCTGATAGCTCCGCCTGTCTCCGAAGGCAGGCGCCGACCCAGCGGCGCTCCTGAACGGCTTGTAGAACGCCGACGCATGCTTCGCGGAGTACCCCATCAGGACGGTGTCGTCCAGCCCCGCTTCCTGCAGCCCCGACCTTATGGCCCGGACCTGGCCGTCCATCATCGCGCTGGGGGCCACTACGTCCGCCCCGGCCCTCGCATACTCGACCGCCGCCCTGGCGAGGAGAGGAAGGGTCCTGTCGTTGTCGACCACGTCTCCTTCGAGGACCCCGCAGTGGCCGTGGGACGTGTATTCGCAGAGGCACACGTCGGCCATCATCACGAGCTCTGGGAACGAGGGGCGCACGGACCGCAGGGTCCGCGGGATGATGCCGTCCCCGTCGTAGGCCCCTGTCCCTCTTTCGTCCTTCGCGCCCGGGACGCCGAACAGGAGGATGCCCCTCACCCCGGCCGCGACCAGCTTCTCGAGCTGTTTAGGGAGCCTGTCCACGGAGAACCGGTACACCCCCGGCATCCCGTCGATCTCTTCCACCCTGTCCTTACCGTCCGCAACGAAGACCGGAGAGACGAGCATGTCGGCGTTGAGCCTCGTCTCCATGAACATCCTTCTGATCGGCTCGCTCTTCCGGAGCCGCCTGGCTCTGCTGTCGAGGCGGAGCCCGTGGGCTTCAGTCATGGAACGCCAACTCCTTCACCATCTGTACCAACCCGTCCACCGTATGTCTTCGAGGATATGACACTTCCGTGAACCCTGCGGCCTTCGCAGCCTTCCCTGTGACCGGTCCTATGCAGGCCGCTGTCGCCAGATTGGCGATGCGCCCGAACTCCTCCTCGCCGAGCCTCTCCCGCAGTCCCATGACCTCCGACGGACTCGCGAACACCACGACTTGGGTCCCCGCGACGGCGCGGGGGTCTAAGGCCCCTCGGGGGACGGTTGTCTGATAGGCGGCGACGTCGGTTACTTCGAACCCCCGCTCCGCGAGGCGGACGGCCAGAGCCTTGTCCCCTATGTCCGCCCTGAAGAGGAGGACCCGCTTCCCGCGGTCGTCTGGGAGCCCTTCTCCCAGGGCCTCGGTGCGGTACTCATCCGGGACGTACTCGACCCGTCGGCCGGCCCGCTCCAGGGCGCTCGCTGTGCTCGAGCCTACCGCCGCCAGCTTCGGCATCCTCTTCGGGGGGGCAATCCCGACCTGCTTCAGCCTGGTTTCGAACACCGCCGCCGCCCTCGGCGAAGTGAAGACAGCCCAGTCGTACGACTCCACGTCTCGGAGCGCTTTGTCCGCCGACCTCCAGTCGGCAGGCTCCTCGAAACGGATCGTCTCCACCGTCAAGCACGAAATGCCGGTCCCCGCCAGCTTCGACTGGACTTCTTCGTTCCCTTCCCTGGACCGGGCAACAAGGACGCTCCGCGCGACCCCCCGTCGTTTCATGCGCGCATCCCTTCCAGTATCTGCCGCCCGCCAGAGTCTCTCAGCGTGGCCGCCAGCTTCCTCCCCACCGACCTGGGGTCGTCGACCGCCCCCCTGGCGCTCTTCCGGACCAACCTCCTCCCCTCAGGGTCTGCTACGACCCCCACGACCGTCAGGGTGCCGTCTCTGGCTTCAGCATAGGCCCCGAGAGGGACGTTGCAGTCTCCCCCGAGTTCCTCCGACAGAGCCCTCTCGCACTCGCTGGCGGCCCGCGTCCGGGGGTCGTCTACCCTGCGGACGAGCTCTGTCAGCTCCCGGTCGTCCTTCCTTGTCTCGACGGCTATGATCCCCTGGCAGACTGCAGGGACCATCTCCTGCGGCTGGAAGAGCTGGCTTATCCTGCCGCCGAGGTCTAGCCTCTCGAGGCCGGCCGCCGCCAGGACCACCCCGTCAAGCCCCCCGCTCCCCAGCTTGCCCAACCTCGTCTCGACGTTTCCGTGCACCTCGACCACTTCGAGGTCCGCCCTGGCGGCAAGGAGTTGGGACCTCCTCCTCACGCTCGAAGTCCCCACGCGGGCCCCCTTCTTCAGCTCCGCGAAGCGCGCCCCGCTCGCCGAAACGAGGGCGTCCCTGGCGTCCCCGCGGACGGGGGTAGCAGCGACGACGATGGCCTGGTCTATCTCGGCAGGGATGTCCTTCATGCTGTGCACCGAGATGTCGACCCGGCCGTCGACCAGCGCCCTGTCTATCTCTCCCGTGAATGCCGTCTTCCCGTCCAAGTCCCCGCGCCGCTCCTGCGGGAGGGTGTCCCCAGATGTCTTGATCGCGACGGGGACGACCTCCACTCCTCTGACGGCGTTCTGGAGCAGGTCTATCACAATCTTGGTCTGCGCTAGGGCGAGCCTGCTCCCTCGCGTCCCTACCAGGAGCCTACTCCGCGTCGGTACCACCGGCCCCGAAGACTGAGCCGAGGAGGTCCAGCTTCTCTTCTTCCGTAAGGCTGGCGTGCGTGTTCCGCGCGAACCTGGTCGGTCTCGCCAGGATCTTGCTGACGATCCGGCGACCCATGGCGTCGACGACGTGCTTGTCCCTCCATGAAAGGTTCCCGAGCCTGCTCACCGCTCTCTTCAGCTCCTCTTCCCTCACTGCTTCGGCCCAGGAATACAGGTTCGCCAGGGTAGCGGACATCCTGGTCTGGACGAGCCACTGGTAGAACTCATGCGCTTCCTTGGCCACGGCCCCGTCGGCTACCTTCAGGTGAGGGTTGACCTTCCACGGGCTGGCCATCTTCGCCAGGTCGTCCAGGTTGAAGAGCTTCACGTTGGGAAGCTCCTTGACCGAGTCAGATACGTTCCTGGGCATCCCCAGGTCCACCACCACCCTGGCCTTCCTGCCTGAGAGGTCGGAAGCGGAGAGGACTGGCCTGCGGGCGGTAGTGGCTGAGATTATGACGTCGCACCTCTTTGCGACCTTCTTCAGGTCGGGGTACTTGACGAGAGTGCACCATTCGAGCCCGGCGGGCGGGACCTTCCTCCTGGACACGACGTAGAGCCTCTTCGCCTTCCCCTTCAGCCTGCGGGCTGCGAGCCGTATCATCTTCCCAGTGCCTATGAGCATCACCGACTTCTTCTCGGCCCCGGCTCGGTCGACGGCGTCCAGTGCAAGGTCGCTCAGAGAAGCTTCGCCAGGGGCGAAGCCGTAGGCTTCCCGGACCCTCGACCCGACGCGGTATGCGCGGTCGAAGAGAGGAGACAGCATCCCCTTGGAGTTCCCCTTCTTCCTCGAGCTCACACCTGCCCCCCTGACCTGAGAGAGGATCTGAGGTTCGCCGACGACGACCGACTCGAGCCCTGACGCTACCCTGAACAGGTGTTCGACCGCCTTCTCGCCTTCCAGCCTGTAGAGCTCGCTGTCGCCCCCGGCGATGCCCGTCGCGTCCTGGAGGTGCCTCAGAAGGGAGACGTAGGACTTTTTGGGTTCACTGGAGACGAAGTACAGCTCGAACCTGTTGCACGTCGAAAGGAGAGCGGACTCGTCTGCCGCGAGCGCATCTTCGACGTGGTCTTCGGTCGCGTTCCTCGCCAGCGCTTCCCGGAACTGGATCCCAGAGGACTTGTACGAGGTGCCTATCAGGGCCAGCTGAGGAACGGCGGGGGGGACCGGAGAGCCCCTGGAGACAGAGGAATCTTGCACGCGCTGCTGTGTCCTCAACGGCTGTCTTCTTCGCGGCCCCCTGCGATTTTATTTAACGTTTGTTACACACGCTCATGGTCAGCCTTGCCCCTCGACCCCAAAAGGGCCCGCCGTGTTTGAGGGCGGTCCCCTCCCCCGCTCACGTCCGCATGAATCAACTCGAGGATGCAGAAGCGCGCCACCGCCCCCCTCGTGAACCGCCTACTTGGCGCCCGGGGCCAGGAACGAGGAGGAACAGCAAGCCCGGGTCGGAGGGCCGCGAAGGGGACCATGGCGTCGTCGGGGGGGCGGCGGAAAGACCACGGCCTGCTCCGGAGCGGTGACGATGGGAAGACGCTCGTTCCAGCCGCTACGCGGCCAGTTCCTTTCCGCTGCGGCCGTCCACCAGCACCTGCCTACGCCTCCTCCTGACCACGAGCCCGACCTTGAACACCGGGTATAGGAACGGCTCGAAGCTCTCTACGTCGGCTCCCTCCCACAGTCCCTTTACCACGTCTCTGACGTCCGACTCCTTGATCTTCGGAGGGACGACCTTCGCCCTCCGCGTGTCCACGGCGCCGAGCTCGAGGGGGGCGGACTCGGATGGGAGGGGCGGGAGGTCCGTCAGCCGCCTGTACAGCTTCCTATTCCTCACCTCCACGGTCCTCACGAGCCGCCTGTCGTTCAATGCGCCCAGGACCCTGGACACCCCTCCCTTGGACTCGCCCAGGGCGCTGGCTATGTCGAGCGCGCTCCTGTCCATGTCCGGCCTGGTCTCCCTCAGCACCTCGACCTGCAGCGTGGTCAGCCCCAGGAGCTTCTCGAAGCCTCTCCTCACCTCCAGCCCCCGGCCCACCGTCACCTGCCGCCCGGACGAGCCGTCAAGGTAGGCGTACACCGTCTCGAACCTCCGCTTCAACAGGCCGCGCCTCACCCTGACCCCGAGCTGTATCAGGGTCATCAGCTGCAGGCTCACGTCGGTCACCGTCTCCCGTGGGCCGAAGATCCCATGGCTCCTCTCCCGCCGCACCATCACAGGTATGTCGTCCGTCTTCAGAGAGGGCTCGAGGCCGGGGCTTGTCTTCGTCTCCTCGATGCCGCGCCTCTCCACGGGTTCCTCCTCGCTTCGCGTCCCCTCGGCCACCATTCCGGGTCCGACGTACTTCTTCACCAGGCGCTTCCTCAGCGAGGGGGTCACTCCGCCGGGCTTCGTCACCCTCTCCTTTATGGTGAGCAGCGCCGGGGTTGGGGAGAACCCTCCCATGGCGAAGAACTGGCCTGCCCTCAGCGAGGTGAGCTCCTTCGGGAGCCCCTTCCCGGGAAAGAACTGGGCCACCGACTGCAGGTCGTTCTGGATGATGAGCTTCCCTATCAGCTGGTTGCCGCACTGGCTCAGGACGTTCTTGTCCACAAGGGAAGGGCGCTGAGAGCAGATCATCAACCCCAACCCTCTCTTCCTCCCGCGGCGGGCTACCTCGGCGAAAATCGGGACCCTCTGCCCTGCCTGCGGGACGAACTTATCGGCTTCTTCCACCACCACTAGATACGGGGTCCTCCTTTCGGTGAGGGCGGCGTACAGCTCTTCCATGAACGTCGCGACCTTGCCATTGGGGTCGGTGAGGTCCGAGACGTCAAGGATGAGCGGCGATATGTCGGGGGCCTGCTTGGCCAGGTCTTTCAAGTCCGCCCCTTCCCATGAGTAGTCGCACCCCTGCTCCTCTCCCACCCAGATGGCATCGAACTTCTCCTTGAGGCCGGTGTGCTCCCCCTCTGTGTCTATGATGGCGAAGGGTATCCCGTTCCGGCAGAGCTCCTCGCAGATGACCCCCACGGCGTAGCTCTTGCCGCTCCCGCTGCTCCCCAGGACGCAGGTCCTCCCGGTGGCCACCAGGTTGGCATCGACCGCGAACGGGGCCCCTCCCACGGCCCCGATGCCGAGGACAGGCTCCCCCTGAGGGTCGGACAATCTCTCCATCACCCTCCGGGACTCCGGTAAATCCGTTGTGGATTGGTCGACCCTCCGCGTCCCGCGAACCTTTTTTATCGCAAATCGTCGCGGGGGTCCCGTGACCTCCAGCCGGGGACCGGTGGGGCGGCGATGAGCTCCAACCCGCAGAGCCTCCAGGACAGGTACGCGCCGAACAGCGTCTGCTTCGGCTGCGGCCCGAAGAACGGGAAGGGGCTGAGGGTCAAGAGCGTCCCCATGGGGGACGCGGTCATTGCAGACTGGACGCCGGGGGAGGAGCATGTCGCCTTCGGGACGTACGGGAGCGGCGGCATAATCTCTGTCCTCTTGGACTGCAACGGGAACTGGGCGGGGGCCTACGCTTTGATGAAGGCGAAGGGGTTAGACGCTCCGCCCGGGACCGTCACCGCCGAGTACACGGTGAGGTTCCTGCGGCCCAGCCCCATCGACAGGCGGTGGAGGCTGACCGCCTGGGCGACGAAGATGGACGGGGACAGGGTGAACGTATCCGAGGAGCTGAGCGTCGGGGGGACGGTGACCGCTACGATGACCGGTCTTTTCGTAGCTGTAAAGGAAGGGCACCCGGCCTTCGACCGCTGGCGGTAGGGAGGGCCCCGACCGTGGGAAAGGAGGAATTCCCGAGGACCGCCCGCGCCCTGGGTGAAGCCTACAGGACCGGGGGAGCGACCCCGGAGGAGGCGCTCAGGTGGTTCCTCGAGAGGATCGCCGCCCTGAACCCGCGGATCAACGCCTTCATCACCGTCCTGAAGGACGAGGCCGAGAGGGCTGCGGCTCGGTCGTCGCGGAGGTTCAAGGACGGGCGACCCCTCGGACCCCTCGACGGCGTCCCGGTGGCGGTGAAGGACATCTTCTACATCGACGGCGTGGAGTGCACCGCCGGGTCGAAGATCCTGGCTGGCAACGTCGCCCCCTACGACTCGCCCGTCGTGCGGAGGCTGAAGGAAGCAGGCGCGATAATCCTGGGGACCACCAACCTCCACGAGTTCGCCGCGGGGACCACCAGCGTCAACCCCCACTTCGGCGCGGTGAGGAACCCCTGGAGCGAAGGTCACATCGCCGGCGGGTCCAGCGGAGGGTCGGCCGCCGCGGTCGCTTCTGGGATGGCGCCGGCGGCCCTCGGGACGGACACCGCGGGCTCCGTGAGGATCCCTGCCGCCCTTTGCGGGGTCGTGGGCCTGAAGCCCACCTACGGCCGGGTCAGCAGGCTGGGGGTGGTCCCGCTGGCGGCTTCTCTCGACACGGTGGGGGTCCTGACGTCTTCGTGCTGGGACGCGGCGGTGCTCCTGGGCGCCATCGCCGGAGGAGAGAAGGGGGACGTCACCACGGTCGAGCGCGAAGTCCCGGACTACGCCTCGCTTTCGGCTCGCGTCACGGGCGCGAGGGTCGGCATCGTGAAGGAGTATTCTCAGGACGCCCTTGACCCGGCTGTCGAGGAGAACTTTCGGGGCTTCGTCGCGGGTCTCGGGAAGGCCGGGTTCTCGGTCTCCGAAGCTCGGCTCGACGGGATCTCCGAGGTCTACGAGCGCTGGGTCCCCGTACGCAGGGCGGAGGCGACCGCCTTCCACCTCAGGTGGCTTCAGAGCACCCCAGAGCTCTATGGTGACGACGTCCGCCGTCTCCTGGAGCAGGGGAAGGGCGTCATGGCGGTCGACTACGTGAACGCGGTGAACGCACGCCCTTCGTATATGGAGAGGTTCGCCGCCTCCATGAAGGGCTTCGACGTCCTCGCCGTCCCATGCACGGCGATCCCGGCCCCGAAGATCGGGCAGGAGACAGTCAACCTCGGAGGGAAGGAGGTCCCGGTCTATTCGGCGCTGAACAGGCTGACGCTGCCCTTCAACTACGTCGGATTCCCCGTGATTTCCATCCCATCAGGGGCGACCGGAGGGCTCCCGCTGGGGGTCCAGCTCGTGGGGAAGCTCTTCGACGAGGAGACGGTCCTGGCCGTCGCCGGAGCCTATGAGGCGAGGGTCGGCCCCTTCCCTCACCCGTGACCCGACTTGTTAATATCTGACCGGAGACTCCCCATCGCTCGCATGAAGCTAAGCTGGGGGGTCGGGTTCGTGGTCGCCGTCCTCCTTTCGACGGCGGCTGGGCTCCTCGGGGTGGTGGGGGCTAAGGGAGCCCTTTCACTCGCGCTCCTCTTGGTCGGCGCGTGGACTTTGCTTTCAGCCTTCGTCATAGTGGATAGGGAAGACAGGACTTTCTACACCGGTTGGGGGATCGTCCTCGCCGGTCTCTCGCTCTCTTACGTCATCCCCTTCCGCTACGCCTTGGGGCTCGTCCTCATCGCCGTGGTCGTCCTGATAGTGGCGACGGTGACCTTCGGGAGAGCCCCGAGGATGAGCGCCGCAGCGGCCCCTCCTCCTTCCACCACCGGAGAGACCCCCGCCGCGACCGCTATCTAGCCAGCTCTCCGTCGTCCAGCACGGGCTCTCCGCCGACTATTGTGTACCTGGCCCGCCCGGGGAACTCCCTCCCTTCGTAGGGGGACCATCCGCATCTGCTCTGGACGTCGTCCCGCCTGACTACCTCCGGCGAGCGGAGGTCGAGGACGGTGAAGTCCGCCCTCTTGCCGGGGGATATCTCGCCCCTGTCGCGGAGGCCGAGGTATGCGGCCGGGTTGGACGACGCGACCCTGGCTATGACGGTCGGGTCCACGCCCTGGTCTCTTATCAGCCAGGATACCACATGGGAGTAGTCGTCGAGCCCCGGGACGCCTGCAAGCCCCTGGTCCTCCTTCTCCTCTTCGAGGTGGGGGGCATGGTCGGTGACAAGGAAAGAGACTGACGAGTCCCCCACCCCTTCCAGGAGCGCCCCCCTGTCCTCCTCTCCCCTGAGGGGAGGGTTAGTCCTCAGCAGCCTGTTGTCCAGGAGCGCCCTCCTGCTGAAGTAGAGGTGGTGGAGCGAAGCCTCGCAGCTCAGCCGCAGCCCCTCTTCGACCCCCGACCTGACCAGCCTCAGGGTGTCGGCGACTGACGCATGGCAGATGTTAACCCTGAGCCCTTTCGTCTCTCTCAGGGCGGCCACGACCCTCCTCACCGCCTCCGTCTCTGCGCGGGGCGGCCTGGCGTCGGGGTACGTCTCGGCCCCTGACGCCTCCCCCATCTTCGCCTCAGATTCGTCCAAGACCTCCTGGTCCTCACAATGGACGCTCAAGGGCCTCCCGGTCGCGGCGACCGCTCCGAAGACCCGGCCGAGGGCGCCCGTCGGGAGAGCCCTCGCTCCCGTCGTCTCAGACATGTACAGCTTGTACCCGACCACCCTGCCGGAGATGCTCGCGACGTCCTCCATCTTCTCTCCGACCCCCCCGTTGAGCATCACGCCGACCACCGCCTTCTCCCTCGCGAGGCGGGCTTTGATGTCGAGCGCTTCCCTGGTCGTGGCGGGGGTCGGGTTGTTCGGCATGTCGACCACGGCGGTGACCCCTCCGTGGGCGGCCGCTCTCGTCCCGGTCCTGAAGTCCTCCTTCCGCTCCCATCCGGGTTCCCTCAGGTGCACGTGCAGGTCGATGAACCCGGGGAATATCAGGCACCTCCCGGCGTCGATCCTCCTCGAGCCTTTCAGGGCTCGCCCGATCTCCCTGACGAGTCCGTCGCTCACTCCAACCTCCAGGTCTTCGACCCCCCCGGGGGTCACGACCCTGCCCCCGAGGACGAGGTCGTGCTCCATGGGCGCTAAGTCCTCACGTGGTCAGGGACCTTCTCGAACCCGAGGAGGGTGTCGCAGTACTGGCACTGCAGGAGCCTCTCCTCTTTCAGGGTGACGAACCTTGAGACCACGGGCTCCCTCTCGGTGTTGGATATACAGTTCAGCTCCGGGCACTTTACCCTCTCCTCTATCGCGTCAGGCACCTTGGGAGAGTACTTCGAGACCTTCCCCTCGTCGATGTAGTTGACGGTGATGTTGGGGAAGACCAGACAAAGGATGTCGGAGTCGCGCTCGTCCACGTGCCAGCTGTCTATCTTGATGATGTCCTTCCTGCCGAGGTGCTTCGAGGTGACGTTCTGTAAGATGACCACCGACACGTCTGCCTGCATCCTGGCCAGCTTGTCCAGCCTGAGGACGCGCGAGACCATGTCTGCCCTCCAGTCGGGGATGTGGTCTATGACCGTCCCTTCCTCTATCCTGCTCACGAGCATCCTCTCTCTTTCAGGCGCGGCCACTATCTTCCACCTCCGAGTATGAGGTTCAACAGCACCATCCTCAACGGGAGACCTCCGGCGGCCTGGACGAAGTACTGGGCGTAGTTGGTCTCGTCGATGTCCGTGGAGAGCTCGTCCACCCTAGGCAGGGGGTGGAGGACCTTGAGGGAAGGTTTCGCGTCCTTAAGCGACTCCAGGTTGACTTCGTACATCCCCTTCACCCTCTCGTATTCTGTGGGGTCTGGGATCCGCTCCTTCTGTATCCGGGTGACATAGAGGACGTCGAGCCCCGCCGCGACGTCCTTCAGCGTACGCTCCGTCCTCGGGGTGACTCCCCGATGCTTCAGGAACTGCGACACCTCCGTGCGCATCTGCAGCGCCTCGGGGGCGATGAACGTGATCTCGACGTCGAAGTTGGAGAGGGCGTAAGCCAGAGAGGAGGACGTCCTGCCATACCGGAGGTCTCCCAGCATCCCCACCTTGAGCCCGTCGATCCGCCCGAACGCCTTGTGGATGGCGTAGAGGTCCACCATCGCCTGGGTGGGGTGCTCCCTGCTCCCGTCCCCGGCGCTTATGACAGGGACGTCGGTGTTCTCAGCGGCGAACCTCGCGGCGCCCATCTTGGAGTGCCTGATGATGAAGACGTCCGCCCCGTACCCCTCGAACATCCTGACCGTGTCGTGGAGCGTTTCCCCCTTCGTTATCGACGATCCTGTTGGCCCTGCGAACCCGGACACCCGCATCCCCAGCTTCTCTGCCGCTATCTGGAAGCTCGAATAGGTCCGCGTGGACGGCTCGAAGAACAGGAGAGCCGCCAGCTTACCTCTGAGGGCCCCGTCCAGGCTCCCCCGATTGCTCTCAAGGTCGTGTACGGCATTCAGCACCTTCTCGAACTGGTCGCGCTTGAAGTCCCGGGCGCTCACCACATCCCTCCCCAGGAAGTCGACGTTCGGCGCCATCAAGCGAAGCCCCCGGGTGGATGGTTAATGACAGTTCCTGACCAAGTGCCGTCTCCCCAGAATCGCCCTATGGGAATTTTTGAACCCGCTCTTTAACTGACTCTGGTGGCGATTTAAGCCTTGGGCCGTGTCGCGTCTGTTCTGACGCCGCTCTGACTTCGGCCGCGGACCCTGGTTTCGCGAACGCAAGCCAGATCCAGTCCGGACTTTTTCAAGCGCCAAATCCTTAAAAGTTGAATTCATGAGCTGCCTCTTCTTAGAGTGCTCTCGCCGAGAAAAGAAGCGCTGCTTCTCCTCGAGGACGGTTCTACCTTCTTTGGACAGGGACTCGGGGCGGAAGTCGACGTCGTAGGCGAGGTCGTCTTCAGCACCGGGATGGTCGGGTACCTGGAGTCGATGTCCGACCCTTCTTATGCGGGGCAGATACTCGCGTTCACCTATCCGCTCATAGGCAACTACGGGGTCCCTCCATACTCGCATAAGGACGCCTACGGGCTCCCAAGGTTCTTCGAGTCAGATTCGATAAAGGTGAAGGGGATCGCCGTCCAGGAGGCTTGCGAGGCCCCCAGCCACTGGGCGTCGAAGAGGACCGTGGCGAAGTGGATGGAGTCCGAAGGCATCCCTGGAATCCAGGGGGTCGACACGAGGGCCCTCGTCACCCGGTTGAGGGAGTCCGGGGTCATGATGGGGATCATCGCCAACTCCGCTGGCGCCAAGGACAGGGAGGCTGCTGCCGAGCTTCTTTCCAAGGCGGGGCGCTATTCCTCCCAGAACCTCGTCAGAGGCGTGTCGGTGGCGAAACCCGTGGTGCACGGCGCCGCCGGGCCGCGGGTCGCCCTGCTCGACTGCGGGACGAAGTACGGGATAGTGAGGAACCTCCTCAGGAGGGGGTTCCAGGTGGTCCGCCTCCCCTATGACTCGAGCTACTCCACCGTGATGAAGAGCGACCCCGTGGGGGTCGTGGTCTGCAACGGGCCGGGAGACCCTGTCATGCTCACTGAGACGGCGAAGAGCGTCGGGGTCCTCGTGGACTCCGAGGTCCCGGTCTTGGGCGTCTGCCTCGGGGAGCAGGTGGTCGGCATGTCTCAGGGGGTGGAGACCTTCAAGCTGAAGTACGGCCACAGGGGGCAGAACAAGCCCTGCGTCGACCTGACGACCGGGCGCGGATACGTCACCAGCCAGAACCACGGCTACGCCCTCTCGGAAAAGTCGCTGGAGGGGACAGAGCTCAAACGGTGGTTCGTAAACGCGGACGACGGGACCGTGGAGGGGGTCTACCACCAGGCCAGGCCGTGCATAGCCGTCCAGTTCCATCCAGAGGCGACCCCCGGACCGTACGACACGGAGTTCGTCTTCGACAGGTTCGCCGACATGACCCGGGGGGTCAGTCCCAGGGGTGGGGAGCTACGAAGCGTGAAAGTGTAGAGAAGGTCCTCGTCATAGGGAGCGGGGCCATCAAGGTCGGCGAGGCGGGGGAGTTCGACTACTCAGGGAGCCAGTGCCTGAAGGCGCTGAAGGAGGAGGGGGTGGTCTCGGTCCTGGTCAACCCCAACATAGCGACCATCCAGACCAGCTCCCAGTTCTCTGACCGCATCTACTTCGTCCCCGTGTCTGTCCCCTCGGTCTCCAAGGTGATTGAGAAGGAGCGGCCGGACGGAATCCTTCTCGGCTTCGGGGGGCAGACGGCCCTCAACTGCGGCATCGGGCTTTCGGAAGCAGGAGTCCTCGAAAAGTGGGGGGTGAAGGTCCTGGGGACCCCGGTCCGAGGGATCCAGCTCACCGAGGACAGGGACCTCTTCAAGCAGACGATGCTCGGGTGCGATGTCCCCGTCCCGAAGAGCCTCGCCGTCTATTCCTTCGACGAAGCGAAGAAGGCGACCGACGAGCTCGGCTTCCCGGTCATCATCCGGGTCGCCTACACCTTGGGCGGGAAGGGGGGCGGCGTCGCACGGAACCTCGAGGAGCTCGCCATCGTCGTCGAGCGAGGACTGAACAGCTCCATCGCCCACCAGGTGCTCGTGGAGGAATATCTCGGGGGATGGAAGCAGATCGAGTATGAGATCATGAGAGACAGAGAGGGCAACAGCGTCACCGTCTGCAACATGGAGAACATGCTCGGGATGAGGGTCCACACCGGCGACAACATCGTCATAGCTCCGTCGCAGACCCTGACGAACGCCGAGTACCACCTCTTGCGGACCGCATCTCTGAGGGCGGCGAAGACATGCGGCATAGTGGGGGAGTGCAACATCCAGTTCGCCCTCCACCCTGGGTCGGAGAGGTATGCCGCAATCGAGATCAACGCCCGCCTGTCGAGGTCGTCCGCGCTGGCTTCCAAGGCCACGGGTTACCCCCTCGCCTACATCGCGGCCAAGCTGGCGCTCGGCTACCATCTGACGGAGCTGAAGAACAAGGTGTCGGGCACCACCTCCGCCCTGTTCGAGCCGTCCCTGGACTACCTGGTCGTGAAGATGCCGCGGTGGGACACGGTCAAGTTCGACGGCGCGACCAGGAACATCGGGACGTCAATGAAGTCCATCGGGGAGGTCATGGCCGTCGGGAGAGGGTTCGAGGAGGCCATACAAAAGGCGGCCCGGATGGCCAACCCCCAGCACGACGGGGTGGTGCGGGCAGGGAAGGCCCCCGACCGCTCCGGCGCCCTGAGCCGCATCGAGCGCCCCACGGACACGATCGCGTTCGACCTGGCCGAGGCCCTCCGCACGGGGCTCGACGAGAAGGACGTTTCCGAGAGGAGCGAAGTCGACCCTTGGTTCGTCAGCAAGTTCAAGAACGTCACCGACTTCCACGCCTACCTGGAAGGCCAGCCTCCGGGATCGGTCCCGAGCAGGGAGACGCTGGCGAAGGCGAAGAAGCTGGGCTTCTCAGACAGGCAGATCGGGCGCCTCCTCGGGATCGGGGAGGACAGGGTGAGGGAGGCACGTGTCCGGATGGGCGTCACCCCCCTAACCAAGGTGATCGACACGCTCGCGGCCGAGTGGCCTTCGAAGACCAACTACCTCTATCAGACGTTCGACGCGTCCGTCGACGAGGCGCCTCCCTCGGGGAGGAAGAAGGTCATGGTCCTCGGCGCGGGCCCCTACAGGATCGGGAGCTCCGTAGAGTTCGACTGGGGGACCATGAACATGGCCTGGGCCCTGAAAGGGCTGGGGTACGAGGTGGTCGTGGTCAACTGCAATCCGGAGACGGTGTCGACGGACTTCGACATGAGCGACAGGCTCTACTTCGAGGAGCTGACGGTGGAGCGGCTGCTCGCCATCTATGACAGAGAGAAGCCTGAGGGGATGGTCCTCTGCGTCGGGGGGCAGACCCCCAACGACGTCGCGGAGTCCCTGGAGAAGAGAGGGGTCACCATCCTAGGGACGTCGTCTCAGTCCATCGAGACCGCCGAAGACAGGACGAAGTTCAGCGCCCTCCTCGACCGCCTCGGCATCCCCCAGCCTGCCTGGGGGTCGTTCCGCTCCCCCGCCGAAGCCGCCACGTTCTGCTCCAGGGTGGGGTACCCCGTCGTGGTGAGGCCGTCCCACGTGCTGAGCGGGTCGGCCATGAGGGTCATCTGGGACCCTTCCGAGCTGGAGACCTACATCACCAGGGCCGCCATGGTCAACCCTGACTTCCCTGTCGTGGTGAGCGGGTTCGTTGAGGGGGCCCGCGAGGTGGAGGTGGACGCGGTCTCCGACGGCAAGGACACGGTCATAGGAGCGATCATAGAGCATGTGCAGGACGCGGGGATACACTCCGGGGACGCGATAATGTCCATCCCGACCGTCTCCATCACGAAGGCGGCCAAGGAGAAGATCAGGGTCTATACGAAGGGGATAGCGAGGGAGCTGAAGGCGAAGGGGCCGCTCAACATTCAGTTCCTCGTGAGAGGGGCGTCGGTCTATGTCATCGAGTGCAACCTGAGGGCGTCGAGGTCCCTCCCATACGTCTGCAAGGCGACCGGGGTGAACCTCATCGACGTGGTGGCTCCCGTCATGGAGGGGGGGTCGCTCAAGAGGAAGACCGACGTTGAGGAACCCAAGCGGTTCGCGGTCAAGGCCCCAATGTTCTCCTTCCTCCAGATGGACGGCGCGGACCCCAAGCTTGGGGTCGAGATGCGCTCGACCGGGGAGGTCGCATGCTTCGGGGACACCTTCCCGGAGGCGCTGGCTCAGGCCTTCCTCGCCACTGGACACAAGATGCTGAAGAAGGGAGACGTGGGGCTCCTGCTCCTCGAGCGGTGGCAGGACGGGGCCGGCCCCGCCCCCTTGGTCGAGCGCTTCAAAGAGCAGGGAATCGAGATAATGCAGCTGGACGAAGCGTCCCTCGGCCCCAGGCTCGCTGAGGTACAGGGGCTCATCTCCGCAGGGAAGGTCTCCTTCGTCCTCTCCTTCAACGCGAACTCCAACGTCGACTCCGACCTGTTCCACTCGGTGAGGCGCAAGGCTGTGGACCTGCAGGTCCAGGTCATATCGACCAGGGAGGAGGCGGAAGCCCTGCTCCTCTGCGTCGGCAGGTAGGCAGCCTTGGGTGGCTCAGAGCCGGTCGACCGCGTCGACGAAAACGATTCGATAGTCGGCTCCTCAACTGTCGGCGAGTGCGTGGAGAGGGGGCTCATCCACAGGGCTGTCGCCGTGGTGGTCGAGAGGCCCGGAGGAAAGATCCTCTTGCAGAGGAGAAGCACCAGGGACAACTGGCAGCCGGGCATGTGGACCCTTTCGTGCACGGGACACGTAAGGAAGGGAGAGACCTACGAAGCGGCTGCGAACCGCGAGCTCATGGAAGAGCTGGGGATCACCGCCGAGCTGGCTTTCCTGAAGAAGTATCTCCTCCCTCCCATAGTGGAAGGGTCCCGGACTGAGCACGAGTGGGTGGCCCTGTTCGCCGGGGCTTCGGGAGCAGAGGTACGCATCGACCCAGTGGAGCTCGACTCGGTGAAGGAGTTCACCCCGCGCGAGCTGCAGTCGGAGATGGACGGGGCGCTCATCACCCCCGACGCTGTCATGCTGCTCCGCGAGTACCGCAAGTTCGCCAGGCCCACCGGCTGACCCTCGACATCTTATTACAAGGCCCCATGCGGCCCCGCAACGGATGGACCCGCTGGAAGAGATCGGCTCCCACATCGCCGGCGCCTCGAGGGCGGTCGTGATCTCTGCAAGGGACGTGGACCTGAGGCCCTCCTCGGGGGACAACAGGCTGTTCATACTGAAGATCGGCGAGGGCTCCCTCGCCGCCGGCGGGAGGGGCGGAGGCTTCGGAGAGCGCAGAGTGACCGCGGTCTTCTGCTACGGCCTTTCCGGCGGGGCCTGGTCCAAGCTGTTCGAAGCTGGGGAAGGCGAGGCGGACGGCTTCGAGGTCCCCTACTATGTCTCGAGGCTCCCTATGACGCTGGCAGACGGAACGGAGGAGATGGGGTACGGGGTGGTGGACCCGGACCTCGTAAGGACCCTGTCTGCGAAAGCGAGAGTCACCGACTCCCAATGAGGAGCGCTCCGGCGCCAAACATCGGAGCCCCGCTTAAATAGAATCGGGGGACGGCTGGGCCTTGAATGAAGGTCCTGATAACCGGCGCTTCCGGGATGGTGGGGCGGAACCTCGCGGGGTACTTCGCTGAGAAAGGGGTGGGCACGGTCCTTACAGATCTCGCGGGGTGGGAGCTCTCCGGCGACCTGCTCGACAGGGACTTCGTCTTCGGGACCCTCAACTCCCAGGAGTTCGACGCCATAATCCACCTCGCTGCGATAACGGAGATCAAGAAGACCATAGAAGACCCGAGGCTCTGCTTCGAGGTCAACTGCTTCGGGACCCTCAACGTCCTCGAGCTCGCGAAGAAGAAGGGGGTGGGGCGGGTCATCGTCGCGTCGTCGGCCAACGTCTTCGGGGCGCCGAAGTCCAACCCTGTCTCCGAAGAGTCTCCTTTCGACCCCCGCGTCCCCTACGACTACTCCAAGGTGGTGAGCGAGAACATGGCCATGGCGTTCCACAAGTCCGTGAATCTCCCCGTCTCCATCACGAGGAGCTGGCTGTTGTTCGGAGAGCACGACCAGCCCACCAGGGCGACCATCCGGTTCATCAGGGCGTGCCTCAGGGACGAGCCCCTCACACTCTACAACGGCGGGAGGGACACCACATCGCCGTCCCACGCGGTCAACTACGCGAAGCTCGCTCTCTCCATACTGACCAACGACAAGGCGGTGGGGCAGGCGTTCAACTTCGGGGGGACTGGTCCGGTCACGATCAGGGAGCTGGCCGAGACCGTGAAGCGCCTCACAGGCTCGAAATCAGAGCTCAAGCTCCTGCCGCCCAGGAGCGAGCTCGAGAAGGACCCCCAGGTCAGCTACCCGACCATAATGAAGGCGCAGAGCCTCCTCGGGTACACTCCGGAGCTCACCTTGGAGCAGGGGCTGATGCGGACGATCGACTGGGTGAAATCCCAGAGCTAGGACGTCAGGATAAGCTCGACCTTCACGTCTTCCGGTATCCTGAGCTTCGTGATCTGTCTCATTGTCCTGTCGTCAGGCTGGACGTCGAGTATCCTCCTGTGGACCCTCAGCTGCCAGTGGTCGAATGTGTGACTCCCCTCTCCGGTGGGCGCCTTGCGGGTGGTGATCTTGAGCTTCTTCGTAGGGAGCGGCTGCGGGCCCCTCACCTTCACCCCGGTCTTATCGGCTATCTCCCTGATGTCGCTGGCCACCTTCTCCAGCTCCGGAAGGTTGGTGCTGGTGAGCTTGATCCTGGCGAACTGGGGCATTTTCTTTCACCCGCGACCGGGAAGTCTATGTAAAGGTTACCGAGGGGCGGGTATTCCCTTCTTCCTGCTTCGAGCTCCAAGGCCCACCGTGGCCCGCAGAGAACCGGCAGCCGCGAGCACCTTCGCGTCCGAGTACCTGTGAGGGTTCAGCTCAAGGCAGACCAGGACGTCCTTGTCTGAGAGCATCTCTAGGAGGGGGGTCAGGGGCGCCGTCCCTTCTCCTGGGATGAGATGGTCGTCCGCCCTCCCGTCGTTGTCGCTGAGGTGCACCTCAGACAGCTTCCGTCCGACCCTTTCGGCCATCTTCAGCGGGCTCAGGCCGCTCACATAGGCGTGGCCGACGTCGAGGGTGCATCTCGTCCCGGGGGTCTCGGCAAGGAGGAGCTCCAGAGACTCCCGGGTGCTCGCCAGCGGGAACTCGTACGGCGGGGACCCCCGCGCCTGGTTCTCGATGCTGACCGTAAGCCTCCCCCTGGCTGCCCTGACCATCTTACGCAGCGCGGACGCGGAGCTCGCCGCCGAATCGGGAACGAGTTTCTCGTTGTGGACGCTCCCGGGGTGGACGGTGACCACGGAGGCGCCGAGGTACGCGCTGAACTCGACGTAATTCTCCAGCGCCCTCTCCACCGCCCCCTTTACCGGTTGGAACGGCGACGCCAGGTTCAGGTCGGTGAAGGGCGCATGCGCGGTAACCATCATGTCGTATGTGGAGAGGGCGTCCTTCAGCCGCCTCTTGTCCGCCCACCCGGGGAAGGCGTGCGGCACCTCCCCCCAAAGCTCTACGAACTCGAACCCCGCGTCTCCTATCGCCTTGACCGCGGAGCAGACGTCCAGCCTCAGGAGGCTCCAAGTGCTGAGCCCGATCTTCAGTACGCATCCCACCGGAGACAGATGCAGGTCAGGACGCAGGGGAGCTCTGGGCCGCCCTCAGCCGCTTGACGAGCTCCTTCAGCATGGGAATCGCGACCTCCGGGTGCGCTTTGATCAGCCCCGCGAAGCTCCAGCTGGGGAGGATCCAGCACCTCGTCTGGGAGACGGCCACCACGTCGGCCGACCTCGGCTGGCCGTCTATGACGGACATCTCTCCGAAGAACTGCCCTTTGTTCAGGGTCGCCAAGACCTTCCCCGACTTCCGCACCTCCACCCTCCCGTCCAGGACCAGGTAGAAGCCCACCCCTATCCCCTTCTCCCCGAGGATGACGTCCCCGGAGGCGTACGACGTCTCCTTTCCTTCCCGGACTACCGCTCTGCGCGTCTTCTCGTCGAGGTCCTGAAAGAAGGGCACGCCGGCTATAAGAGAGACCGCTTCGGAATCCCCGGCCATCCGGATTTCAGGCCCTCCGAGCTGATTTAAACCCACCGACTTTAGTACCCGCAGTCGGGCTCGAGTTCTTCCCCAAGATCTCCTTCCGTCCTAGATAATCGCGCCAAACGAAGAAGTTGACCCCCACACCCACGGCTAGGATCACCATCAGGACGACGAAGAGGTTGGCGGGGCTCGGCGGAGTCAGGTCGAGTTCCGCTTTCGCAGTTTCCCCTGCGCTGACCTCTATCGTAGTGGATGCCGCTCTCCCCTCGTACACCGCGGTGACGTTGTACTCGCCTGGAGGGAGCGTGAGGGTGATGCCCCCTTGGGTCTCCCGTAACTGCGAAACCCCCGCTCCGCCTGTAGGGGCGACCAATATTGTCGCGTTAGCTGCGGGCCCTCCGCCTGACGTCGCCTGCACATCCAAGAATCCGACCGGGACCGAGAGAACCTGAGTGGTGAACGGGCCGTCGACTTCTACGTTGTACCGCTTCTGGGTTACCCCGCCAAAGCTCAGATCCAAAGATGCGGTGAAGGGATAACTCGTCCCTATGATGTATACCTCACTGTTGTAGAAGTCCCAGGAACCCACCCCCTTCCCTGTCACGGACACCGTGATGCCGGGCACTTTGGCAACCTGTGAGGAGCTCCTGACGTCGATCCTTGCCTCGCTTGCCGTTACGTTCGAGACGGTGTATCCGTCCACACCGCCACTCGCATACATCAGGTAGATCTGCCTGGGCCAGGTGGCGTTGGCGTTGTCCAGGTTTGTCTTCATGGTGAAAGCTAGGGAGGTGATGCCAGAAAGCTGGGAACACCCGGCAAGGGAGACCCACCCGCCCCCACTCAGCCTGAGAAAGGGGGTTTCGAAGACCGTCAGTCCCTGTGGGCCGTTGATGTAAGTCCGCAGGTCATAGCGACCCCCCCTGAGGAAGAGATCTCCCGAAAGATTGGCCCCGATCCGCTGGGGGGCGGAGGCGGAATCTACGCTGAACGTCCCGGACTGGGCTGCGAGGTCCTCCTGGGAGACCACGACCCCGCCTTCGAGATAGCTCCTCGGGGTATACAGCTCGAACCAGCCGCTGAACGCGCTCTGAACCTGAGGCAGAAAGACCGAGGTTGAGGTCCCGTTCAGCGCGACCCTCATCTGCCCCCCGATTCCACTCGGGAGCTGGACCGTCGCCACCGACCCTCCGATGTATCCCATCGTGCACCCCTGCATCGAGTAGGAGTCTGTCGGGGGAATGGCGTAGCTCAGCTGGAGCAGGTTCTGTGTCAAGTTCGACCCGACGAACTGGGGTACCAGGGCCGGAGGATGCGGCGCGAGCGCTACCTGCACGGTGGTGGAGACAAAGCCAGGGCCCGTTACAAGGAGGGTCCAATTCCCGGACGGGTCTGCCGTGCGGAATACGTATAGCAAGTCGAGCGAACCCGGCCCGAGGTACCTTGGTGGGGTCGTGACCCCGCTGGGTGCTTCCAGGCTGACGTAGATGCCAACGGAAGTGAGATAGGATTGGACCCACAGGCTGTCCCCCGCCGTGTAGATTGGAGTCCCGACGCTTACAGGGACGACGCTAAGCGGCCCGAACCCGAGCCCGATGTCAGGGACCTGGGACGCATTGGAGCCCTGAGCGAAGGCGATGGTGGGGAAGACTAGCAGGGCCAGGGCGCCGCATAGCACAAGTCCCCTTCTAATGCCCACGGGTCAACCACCAAGTAGCAGCAGCCATGACCAAAGTGGGAGGCATGAACAGCAGCGCCGGGGGGAGCGAGAGGCCGGACGTGCCGAAGGCCAACGCGAGCGCGCCCCCTGTGGCCAAAAGTCCGGCCAACAGGCCCCTGTTCCTTCCTATGGCTGATCGGGTGTCGAGGCCAAGTACGGCATAGGTCAGGAGCGAGATGTATACCACGGCCATCCCCACGAGTGCCGCGGGGCCCGTCGGCGGTTCAGTGCCGCTCCCCTTGAGGAAAGAGTCGACCAACCCAGAAAGGCCGGTCCCGGACGCCGCAGCGGAGAGGCTTGCGTTAGTCATCAGAATGCTGATCTCCGACGCAATGATTCCTGACGGGATCACTGCCGTGAGGGTATCTGACCGGAGCATCCCCCTTCCGATCCTGTAAGCGGCGTAGGGGAGCCCGGAGAACGCCACCCCGGCCGTCCATCCGCGGAACACCTGGTCCATCGCGGCGAAGGCGAAGGGAAGTCCTGTCAGCGGGGAGGCGGCCAGAAGGAGAGGGAGGAGGAACAGGTCCGCCCCGTAGATGTCTACCAGAAGGGCCGGACCCGCCCCCCGGAGAGGCTTCGCTGCGAGGAACGCCACCGTCTTGACAAGTTGTACACCGAAGAGAACGATTTCAAACGGGGTCGCGGAATAAATCGGCCCGCCGAAAGCAAAAGCCACCATGAAGTTTGCGTCGATGAGCAGGAGTCCTCCCGCCGCGGAGAATGATAATGCAGACCTCAATGTGGTCATTTGCTCAGGACCATCCCTACTAGGCTCGAAAGGTCTTCATGACCTGAGAAGAAAACGACGCTCGACCCTTTCATCCCCCTCCCCTCGCCCCACACTAGGAGGACGGAGGGCCTGTTCATGACCAGCCCCATCACTTCAGGAGAGTGGGCCGCCTCCTCTGATGTGATGACCATGTCGGCCTGGGAGGGTGACTCGGCGGCCACCCCGGCTGCGGCCTCGTCCTCCCAAAGTTTGGCGACAAGGTCGGCGAGACCTTCCCGGTCTTTGGCTTCGGTCAACGTCGCTCTGCCTCTGTGTATGTGGCGCACCCTGAGCTTGGTGCCGGTGGAGACTACCGGAAGCCCCACTCTCGCAATGGCCTCGGAAGCTAGGTCCATGCGCGCGGGGGTCCGCTTCTTCTCTTCGCCTTCCTCCTCCTCGTAGAACCAGAGGTTCATCCTCTCAGGGATGTTGGCCTCCCCTGTCCTGACAAGTAGTAACTCGTCGGGCGTCCTAGCGTGGCGCTTCCACATTATGTCTTTGGCGCTCCTGGAAGTTGTGTATACCTCAGCTGCATAGAACTCTTGTCCGGAACCTCCTCGACCGGCAGGGAGGTCTCCCAGCCTCGTGGCCGAGACCCTGATCGGTTCCCCTGTCCCCAGGAGCGATGTCGGGAGGAACTCGCACACTATCCCGACTTCCTTGACTTCGCTTCGAGCGAGGATCTCCAGAGGGTCGGCTATCTCCACCCTTGCCTTGAGCCCGGTGTAGACCCCCGCATATCTCGACCTGGCGACGAGCGATCTCTCCTTCCCCTCGCCCTTTATCTCGGCTTCCAGCCCGTCGGGAACTGTGACGAGATCCATCCTGGCAGAAACTGATCCCGTCTTCACCCTGAGCGGAACCATGATCTCCTCCCCTTTGAAGGCCCTGACCCTGGCAGACTCCACAGAGAGGTCGAGCCCCTCCTTCGGGTAGGCAGCGAGCGAAAGCAGAGAAGCAAAGGCCAGAAGGGCGAACGCGAATCCCAGGGCGAGCCCCCATCCGAATCCAGCTAACGCACTAGCGAGCGGAACAATGACCGCCGCCTTGAGCAGGTCCCTCCCATGTTTGGTGAGGGTTATCGTGGCGGCTTCACTTTTGTGAGGATGTCCCGGACCACCTCAGCTGGGTCATCGACCTTTCCGACCAGCACCGCTGACTGGTCGAGCTTTACCCTGTGTCCTAGGACGTACAGGGCGACCTCCTTGATGTCTTCAGGTGTCACGTAGCCTCTGCCTGCCAGGAATGCGACCGCTCTCGAACAGTGGGCGAGCTGGACCAGGGCCCTGGGGCTGGCGCCGAGGCTCAGCCTGCTCTCATTCCTGCTCTCCAGACCCAACACAGAGATGTATTCCGCTATCTCGTCTGAGACTGTGACGTCGGCGACATCCCGGAATGTTTTCGCGAGCTCGTCGGCCCGGAGGATTTGCTCGACCGCCTGCGTCCCCATGTCACTGAGGTTCCTCTTGATGATGGCCGACTCGGTGGTGAGGTTAGGGTATCCCATCTCAATCCTCATCATGAATCGGTCGAGCTGATTCTCCGGAAGCGGGTACACGCCCTGGAACTCCTGCGGGTTCTGCGTGGCAATAACCATGAACGGGTCAGGCAGGGGCTCCGTGTGCCCTTCCACCGTAACCTGGGCCTCCTGCATCGACTCGAGGAGAGCACTCTGGACCTTGGGGGGCGCCCTGTTGATTTCGTCGGCGAGGAGGAGGTTGGTAAACACGGGACCCTTCCTAAACTCGAAATCCCTCTGCTTCATGTCGAATATGAAGCCCCCCAACATGTCCATGGGGAGCATATCCGGGGTGAACTGGATTCGTTTGAACTCGACCCCCAGGCACTTGGCGAAGGCTTTCGCGAGTATGGTCTTCGACACGCCTGGAACTCCTTCCAGGAGTACGTGCCCTCTCGCCAGGAACGACACCAGGAGGAGTTCGGTCTCCCTTTCCCTCCCGATGACCACCTTCCTAACCTGCTCGAGTATCTTCTCCTTTAGCTCTCCTGTCAATTGGGTTTCTCCTCAGCTTCATCGCCAGGCCCGCCACATCGGTCCCGTCGCGGGGGAGGGCGGCGTTGCTCCCGTATCTGAATGCCTCATATTCAGAGAGTTTCTCGTCCATCTTTCTCCAGTCGCTTTTCACTCCTTTCTCCCTGAGGTGTTCGAATGCCTCCGTCCACGTGTATCCCTGGGGGAGTTCCGGGGCGTACCTTTTGATGGACCGGTCCAACAGCTCAAAGGCAGCCCGCGCGTCAGGAACCACCCCGGGTCCTAGACTTCTCAAGAGGAGGTACCCTGTTCCGGCCAGCGCAAAGAGGGCAACATCGATTCCCAGCAGCGATCCTTCTAGGAGACTAATCGGCAAGATAGCTCACCGTCGAGTTCGCCTGATAGCTGGTGAACACCACTCCTAGCGCGGGAATCGGCTGGTAAGGCGCCGAAGGTTGCATCGCGACCCAGGTCCCGCCTGCGCCTTCATACTCCCCTATCACGGTACAGAGCACCTCTACCCTCTGCGTGGACCGCAGGTACAACAGGCCGGCTCCCGTCTCCCCAGATACTGTCGACGTCCATCCTGACAGCTGGATGGTGGAGTTGACAGGGAATGTGAAGTTCTCAGCGAACTTTGCGTATATGACCGAGCTCGGCTCTAGGGTCGAAACAGTGTCCTGGTTGATGACTACCACAGGGCTGGCTCCGCTCTCGACCGGAGTTATATCCAGCCTGAGGACGGTGGTGACGTCCGCCTGGAACTCCACGGTCTTCGTGAAATTGAATCCGGTTCCTAAAGCGGTCACAGTGAAGTTCCCTTCGGACACGGACGCGAACACTTCGCCCGACGAGTTGGTGACCACCCGAAAGCTCGTAGGCCTGCCCCGGTTGAACTTGTTGCCAACACCGACCTCGGTCAGGCTCAGCCCAAGCCCCGCGAGAGGGACGGTCGTGAACTGGCTGCTGCTTCCCGCGGTCGGGGTGGCGTTCCCCGAGGAGAATTCTGTACTCTCCGCGATGGCCAAGAGGTAAGGAGAGGTGACGGTGGGAGGATTCGGCGCAGCGGACGAAACCTGCCCCCCGGTCCCTCCAGGCGTACTGCCGAGCCCTGCCCCGCCAAAAACAAGGCCAAGCAGAAGACTCATGATCAGAAGAAGCGGAATGAGCATACCCGTGGCGAGGCGGGAATACACTTCGTCAGGATCGAGCCATGGAATCCGCTAAAAGGATTGTTAACAGAAATCGGGCCCACGCGTGGGGGCCAACCCCGGTGGGCACGCGGCGCGACTGGGCGGACGAGGGCTCCCGTCACCTGCAGCCGGCAGCCTGGCGGGTGTAACTGACGGACGGGGAGTCGCCCTGCTTATTGTCGGCTCGTAACTGTCTCAGCCTTGCGACGCTTTCGCAGGATGTCGTCGGCGTTCATGTCCGACGGCGCCATGCATCTCAGTCACAGGCCACTAGTTGATTGGGAACGCCCACTTCTTCCCTTTCGAGTATTCCAGGACCTGGATGCTCTTCGTCTCGTAGTAATGGTCCAGGCCCTCGAATCCGAGCTCCCTCCCGAACCCGCTCTGTTTGAACCCTCCGAAGGGGACTTCAGCCCTCGCTATGGGTGGGGAGTTGACCCAGGTGGTGCCGGCCTGGATCCGTTCGGCGGCGTAGTATGCCCTCTCTACGTCCTTCGTCCAGACCGACGACCCGAGGCCGTAGAGGGTGTCGTTAGCCCTCTCCAGCGCCTCGTCGAGGTCCTTCACCACGAAGATGGGGAGCGCGGGCCCGAAGCACTCCTCCCTTGCGATCTGGGAGTCGTAGTCTACTCCTGTAAGCACCACTGGAGAGAGGAAGTTCCCGCGGGAAAGCTCCTTGCCTGCGGGCCTCCCACCTTGCACCAGTTCCTTGGCGCCGCGGTTCTCGGCATCCTCGACCATCGACTCCACTCTCCCCCTCTGTTCTGCGGTGTGGACCGGGCCCATGTGGGTGGACTTCTCCATCCCGTTCCCGATCCTTATCGTCCTGACCTTTTCCGCGAACTTTTCCACGAACCGCTCCGCTATGGACTCGAACAGGAAGAGCCTCTTGACCGAGGTGCACGACTGACCGCAGTTCCTGAATCTCCCCCAGGCCGCTCCCTCAACGGCGAGTTCGATGTCCGCGTCGTCACAGACGATCATAGGGTCGGAGCCTCCCAGTTCGAGGGTGAGCCGCTTGATCGACTTCGCCGACCCCTCCATAATCCTCTTCCCGGTCCCGGTCTCCCCCGTGAACGCGATCTTGGCTACCTTGGGGTTGTCGAGGAGCTCCTCCCCGACCACCGCGCCGGGCCCGGTGACCACATTGACCGCCCCCGGGGTCAACCCCGCCTTCACCATCAGGCTGCCGACCTTGACGTCGGTGATAGGAGTGGTGCTGGCCGGCTTGACCACGAACGTGTTCCCCGCGGCGAGCCCGGGGGCCACTTTCCACCCCATCAGCGATACGGGGAAGTTCCAGGGGAGGATCGCCCCCACGACGCCCAACGGCCTCTTCGTGACTATGAAGAACCCCTCTCCGGTTGAGAACGGGTTGTGCGCCCCCCGTTCGCGCCCTATCAGCCCTGCGTAGTATTCACAGGTGTTCGCGAATGAGCCTATCTCGCCCTTGGCCTCTCCCAGCGGCTTCCCCTGCTCCATTGTGAGGGTGGCTCCCAGGTCGTCGACGCTGGCCCTCACCAGCTCGGCCGTCTTCAGAAGGACCCTGGAGCGCTCTATGTTCGGTTTCTCGGACCAGACCTTGAATGCGTCGGCGGCGGCGTCAATCGCCCTCCGGGCGTCCTCCCTGGTCCCCTTGGGGACCGTGTCCACCGCCTCCCCGGTCGCAGGGTTCGCGACCCGTATGACGTCGGCGCCTTGGGCGTCCTCCAGCTGGCCTTGGATGAGCATCTTCATGGATTCTCTGCCCTCCGACAGACCGCCGGCCCGTATAAGACTTGTCTGTTCAGGACCTGAGGTCTCCTTCCCACATCCTCCTGTAGAGCCCGGCCATGCTCTTGGCGTCGAAGACCAGCGGGCTGTTCGGCCTCGGGTACATCGTCACGCACTCCTCGGCGAGGGAAGCCAGGTCCCCCTCCGCGACCCCGACCTCTTTCAGGGTGGTCGGGACCTTGATGTGGGCCGCGATCCCTTTCGCCCTCTCTCCGACGGCCAGCCCGACCACGGCGGGGTCACCCGTGGGGTCGACCCCGAATGCCTCTGCCAGGCGGCCCACCTTCGGGCCGCAGGCGACCGCGTAGTTGGAGATCATGTACGGGAGGGGGACGCCGCACGACACCCCGTGAGGCAACCTGAACCGCGTAGCGATGGTGTACCCTATCGAGTGGCCGTAGACCATCCTGGCCTGGAGGGCGATCCCTCCCATCAGCGCGCCCGCGCTCATCGCCTCCCTCGCCTTCCTGTCTCCTCCCGCGTCGAAGGCCGTCTCCAGGTTCGCCACGATCAGCCTGATCCCCTCCAGGGCCGCGGAGTCCGTTATGGGGCTGGCGGCGGAGGAGAGGTAGGCTTCCACGTTGTGGCAGAGGGCGTCCATCCCGGTCGCCGCAGTCACCCCGGGAGGCATGGACATCGTCAGCTCCGGGTCTACCACCGCAGCGGAAGGGAGGAGGAGCGGGCTGTTGATCCACTGCTTGTGCCCGTCTACGGTCACCATGGAAGTCACCGTCAGCTCGGCGCCCGTCCCTGCGGTGGTCGGGACCATGATGGAAGGGAGGGGCCTCTTCGCGAACAGGTTGCTCCCTACGAATGACTTCGCTGGCCCTGGGTTGGTGGCGAGCCCCGAAGCGACCTTCGCCATGTCCATCGAGCTCCCCCCTCCGACCCCAATCACGATGTCGTATCCGGCCGCCCGGACCCTGTCCGCGACCGCCTGGGCCACCTCTATCCTCGGCTCGGCTTCCACTTCGTCGAACAGATCGCAACTGACCCCTTTGAGGCCGTCCTCAACCTTGCCCGCTATCCCTGTCTTGACCATCACCTTGTCGGTCACCAACAGCGCCCTCGTCCCGCCGAGTCCTTTCGCCTCGGCACCGATCTCGTCCAGGGCTCCGAACCCGAACGACAGCTTTGTGGGGAGGAAGTAGTGGAACTTCAACAGTCGAAGAAGGTAGGACGCCTTTTTAACTGATACCGGGCCGCGACGGAGAGTTGCACCTCGATTCGGACCAGGAGAGGCTTCTCCGGGGAGAGGGGGGCGAAGCGAAGCAGTTCGCCATGGAGATCGTCACCAAGGTGGGGGACGCCGTCGGGGCGAGCTCCCTGGTCCCGATAAAGTCGGCCCACGTCCTCGCGCACTACAGCAGCCTGCATGACGCCGGGGTGGACGTCCTCGAAAGGTTCGCAGAGTCGGGAGGGAGGTTCGCGGTCCCCACCTCGGTAGACCCGGCGAGCATCGACCTTCAGAACTGGAAGAGCTTCGGGATTCCGGAAGAGTACGCCCGGAAGCAGTTCCGCCTCTGCGACGCATACGGCAGGCTGGGAGGGATGCGGTGCTGGAGCTGCGTCCCATATCAGGTCTGCAACTTCCCCAAGCAAGGGGAAGCCGTCGCCTGGGCCGAGTCCAGCGCCGTCGTTTTCGCCAACTCGGTCATGGGGTGCAGGTCCAACAAGATCACGGCCGGGATGGACGTCGCCTGCGCCGTGCTGGGGGTGACCCCCAGCTTCGGCATGCTGGAGGAGGAGGGGCGCAGGGCGAAGGTGACGTTCAGGGTCGGGTTTGACTGGCTCTCGGAGCTAGACTACCGGTCCCTGGGGTACTTCGTGGGCAAGAGCTCCGGGTCGAGGGTCCCCGCCTTGGAGGGCCTCCCCCGCTCTGTCACCTCCGACGACCTCAAGCACCTGGGGGCCGGGGCCGCGGCTGCCGGGCCTGTAACCATGATACACTATCCCGGGATCACCCCGGGGTCACCTACTCTCGCGGCCGCGTCAGGGGGTGAAAAGGTCGAGGAGGTGGAGGTCACGCGGGGGGACCTGGACGAAGTGAGGGCGGACCTCGACCAGACGGAAGAGCCCCCGGACCTCGTCGCCCTCGGCGTGCCGCACCTCTCAACCAACGAGCTCGGGGCCCTCGCCAACCTGCTCGAAGGGAGGAGGGTGAAGGCGGGGGTGAAGATGTACCTGTACACCTCATCACAGGCCTACGACATGGCCGAGAGGACCGGGATCGCCAGCGTGATCGAAGCGTCCGGGGCCCGCATCACCCACAGCACGGACGCGGAGATCTCGCCGCTGAAGGCGCTCGGCTTCGAGGTGGTAATGACCAACTCGGCCAAGCTCGCGGAGATCATCTCTTCAGAGGGTGAGGTCAGAATGAGGTACGCGCCGCAGAAGGATATAGTCGAGCGGGTGACAGGGTGACCGAGGCGAGCTTCAGAGGAAGGGGGCTGATCCCCGGGAAGGCGGAGGGGCCCGCCCTGCTCTCCTTGAAGGCGTTCACGTTCGCACACGGGGTCGACCCGTCCACCGGGACCGTGACCGACGTGAGGAGCGACGTCAGGGGATCCAACGTCAAGGGGCGGGTCCTGTTCTACCCGTTCGGGAAGGGGTCCACGACCGCCTCTGCCTGGTTCCTCGAGACTGTGCGCCTAGGGAACGCCCCCTCCGCCATAGTCACCGAGGGGGTGGACCTGTCTGCGGTGATAGGATCGGTGATGGCGCGCGAGGTATACGGCAAAGGCATCCCCGTCATATCGGGGATAGCGAGGGACGCATACTCGAAGATCGTCGCCGGTTCCAAGGTCAGGGTGGACTCGGAGAGGGGGGAGGTGAAGGTCCAGGGTTGAAGCGCGTCCTCTCGAAGAAGGACCTGTTCCTGTTCGACCTGGACGGGGTCTTCTACAAGGGGAAGGAGACCAGGGTGAAGATCGGAGGGACCGCCGCCGTGGAGGCACTCAGGAGGCGGGGAAAGAAGCTCTTCGTGCTCACCAACAACTCGACCGACTCGGCCGAAACGGTCTGGTCCCGCCTGGTGGGCACCGGAGTCCCGGTCCGCAGGGAGGAGGTCCTCACCACCACCCTCCTCATGGCCGACTTCCTGCTGGAAAGGTACGGCAGGGTGGCCTACTTCCTGGTGGGGGAGAGAGGACTGGAAGAGGAGATGGCAAAGCGGGGCCACACTCGGGTGAGAGGAGAAACCGCCGACTTCGTGGTGGTGGGGCTCGACAGGAAGATAACGTATGAGAAACTCGACCACGCCGCGAGGCTCGCCAGGAACGGGGCGAAGATCGTGGCCACCCACGCGTCACGTCTCTACATGTACAAAGCGGGGCCGGCGGTCGCGACGGGACCGCTTGTGAAGGCCATAGAATATGCCAGCCGCAGGAGGGCCGTCGTCATCGGAAAGCCTTCTCCGCTGATGTTCGAGATAGCGCTGGGCCGCGCCCATTCAGAGAAGGCAAACGCGGTCATGGTCGGGGACCAGGTGGACACCGACATAGCTGGCGCGTCGAACGCGGGAATCGACTCCGTACTTGTCAGGAGCGGGGTCGACCAGGACCCCGGGCCCTACAGGGTTCTGGCCACACTAGACAACGTCGACGGCATAGTCCCGCTCCTCTGACCTGCCTACGCCCCGTGCTCCTTCAGGAAGCGCTCGTCCACTTCGACCCCCAGGCCGTCTCCCGAGGGGACTTTCATTTTCCCTCCCCTCGGTTCGGGGATTCCGCGGACGAGCTCGGTCTGGAGCGGATTGGTGAAGGGGTTGAGCTCGACCCCGACCGAAGGGAAGGCGGAGGCGACGTGAATCGAGGCGGCAAGGGACACGCCCGAGTTCATCCCGGTCATGGGGGAGAACGATATCCCGTGCGCGGCTGCTTCGCGTGCGACTTCTGCCTCGACCTTCACCCCCCCGCATCGGCTCACGCTCGGCTCAACCACCCCGATCAGCCCCTCAGCGAGAGGGACGTGGAAGTCCCCGGGGAACCAGCTCTCCCCGGCCCCGATCCTCGTCCTGGCCCCTCTCAGCGCCCGGTATCCTCCGATGTCGTCGGACAGGACAGGCTCTTCGAACCAGGCCAGGTCCAGGTCGGAGAAGGCGTCGCACGCCCTCAGGGCGGCCGAGGAGTCGTAGGCCCCGTTGGCATCGGCGACAAGCATCCCATCCTCCCACAGGACCCTGACCCGATGCAGCAATCTGCTGTCCTCTTCTACCCCGAACCCCACTTTGACCTTGGCTCCTGAGAGCTCTTTGCCCTTCGACAGTGCGACCTGCGCTTCCAGAGGGCCTCTGGACTCGAACAGTGAGCCGGCAAATGCTGGGACCTCCTCCGCCGGCCCCCCTGACAGGATGCGCCCTAGAGGCTTCCGCTCAAGCTTTCCCCGGCAGTCATGGAGGGCGATGTCTATCCCGCTGAGCGCCTCGACGTCCGTCCCCCTGGTATGCCCCCGGACTCGGAGCTCCCGCCAGACGGCCTCCCAAGCCGACCCCTCGCCGTCCCAATCCTTCCCTTCGACCGTCTTCCCGAGGTACCTCACCAGCAGCGCCGTGGCGCCAGGGTCGAACCTCGTCATGGCTTCCCCCCAGCCCTGCACCCCGTCCACTTCAGCCCTGACCAGGACCGCCTGATACGACGCGTAGCTGAACGTCCCTCCTCTCAGCTTCTCTTCGGTCTTGACCCTGACGGGGAACGCTTCTACCGACCTGACTCTCATCCTGCCTCCGCGCCCGGGGCAACCTTAAATTGGTTAGCGCTGCCTTTCGTCATGTTTGCAGCATCCAGCTTCGAGAGGCCTCGCCAAATGCGCCCTTTGCGGCGCCCCCGAACCCCAGGCAGGGACCTTCCCGATGGTGGTCGGGGTGGGGAAGGTCTGCATCTCCGACGGGATGACGAAGGTGAAGTGCGAGTCCTGCGGGGAGGAGGTGAAGCGCGTCACGTCCGCGAAGCTCCAGGGTAGGACGGTCTGCCTGGCCGACTACATGAAGGAGGTGGAGAAGTTCAGGCAGCACATCGTTCAGAGCTTCGACGAGGACAACGAGCCTGCCGCTTCGATACTCGGGCGCGCCTACAAGGAAGCGCCGGAGGGATATACGCTGCTGGCAGTCCGCAGGGGGAGGAACAGCAGGCACCTGTGGGAGGCCGAGTATGAGAAGACCGAGATCTTCCAGATGAGATGCAGTTAACCGCCAGAGCAACAACTCTACACACTTTTCCTTAAACTGACGCCGGGCTCGTTACACGGCGAACCTTCTTTGGCCAACGAAGAGATGCTGGTCCTCAACAAGCTCCTTCAGGAGATAGAAGACCTGAAGCTAGGGCTCGATCCGAACGTCCTAGCGGGGTGGTATCAGAAGATAGCCAGCGACGCCAGGGCCGAGGCTCCGATGCACCTCACAGAGTCCATAGACGTGGTCCAGGATCCCATCCTCCCGATGAAGTTCGAGTTCAAGACGTCGAGGCGGGCCATCAAATATGTGACGGAAGCCATCGACAGAAACCTCGACGGCATGCCGCTGGCGACGCGGCTTTACTTCCAGAAGCTGTCCGAGCTCATCCAGGCCGAAGCCCTGCGCTAGCCTGCCAGCACGGTCACGACCCCGACCATCCAGGGGTGGAGCTCGCAGTGATACACGTAGACTCCGGGGACCGTGAAGGTGTGGGCGTAGTTGTCTCCGATGTTAAGGTATCCCGGGCTGAAGGGGATGCCCCGGCCGGAACCGTGGAGGAGTGATCTCCGACTGCATCGAGGAGATCTGCAGTTCCTGCGCGCTGAGCTGGTCAGCCGAGGACTGCGTGGACGTCACTTATGCCGCGGCGACTGCCGCCAGCCCGACAAGGGGGTGGACGCCAAGGGCGTTTGCCGTGTTCAGGCCTCTCCTCGTGTTTCCGTTCTTTACGTGCCGGAGTCCGGGAGGGCGGGTGTGACTTGAGTGGACCACGGCGTCCTGCGCTTCCGCCGCCTATGTGCAGGAGGCGCGCGAGTAGGCCGGTTTGCCGTTGATGGTCGCTGAGACGACGCTCCCGTCTGGCGCAGTCCTGGCGGTGAAGTCGACGACGAACTTCTTCCCCTCGACGACACAGGAGGTGAAGAGGAAGCCCGAGACCTCAACGCCGCTCCCGGTCGCCCTGACCCGAGTGACCCCTGCCTTCTTGAGGCGCTGACTCTGCGGCAGGAACCGCTTCATTCCGCTTGCGATGCGCTTCAGCTGCGCGTCTTCGACCCGCCTGGGGTGGGCCCCGAACTCGGACTCTTCCCGGCGGGTGCGGGCCCCGGCGCGTCCGGGATGTCTCCCCACTTCCCTTTCGAGGCTCTGCTGGCCGACGGGAGTCCCGGACCTGCGCGTCACGTCACGTCACTCCCTTCCGTCCGCGCCCCCTCGACGCGGAGATGAGCGGTACCATGAGCAGCGCTATGGCGGGGGGAGTGTTTGGGTCGGTGCCGAGCCCCGTCAGCGTCCCTCCGAGGCCGAGTCCGAACCACCAGATGAAGCCGAGCCATGCCAGGGCGAAGGCGTACCCCAGTCGGGACCGGCGGACCAGCAGTCCCACGCCAGCCAGAAGTGTGATGGTCACCTCAGCCGCGTTGCAAAGCACAGGATGAGCGGCTGCGAACCTTATGATCGGGACGAGGGTGTACGTCGCTTGGCTGGGTAGCGCCGCTATGTTCGCGGCGAATATAGACGACTGGCCGAAGGTCGTCCACATCAGAGGTGCAGCCTGTACCGCTGCCAGGACAAGGAAGAGGACAGCGGGAGCGTCCCTGACGACAGAGAATCGTCCGGAAAGGTTCCAGAACCCGCGCGGTAGGAGGAGAAGGAGGGCCGCAAGGGCGTAGACCAGGGCTGCCCCTGGGAACCCGTTCAGGATGCTCGGGGTCCCGGGGAATACGCCTCCCGACATTGTCGCTGCGAACACCCCTGACATCCCTTCGCCGAAAACCCAGACCGTGAGCCCCCACGCCACCGAGACCGCAAGGGCGGCCCGTCTGACCCTCTCGCCGCCTCTGAGAAGCGAGACGCCCAGGGCGAGCTGTACGACCGCAACGGAGGCGTTCCAGAGGGCCGCGTGGGGGGTGATATACCGTAGAAAGAAGCTCATCGAAGCGAGATAGAGCGGAGGAGGCAGCGACTGGAGTGCGTTGCCCAGCACGCTGTTCACATTGTTGGCGAAGAACAGACTGAACATCCGAGGCTGAAGCTGCAGGAGGCCGTCGACGACCCAGAGCGCCCCGAGTCCCAATGTCATCCAGCGACGGACGCTGCTTGCCGCGCCCGGACCGTATGCCTCTCCTGAGGTTTCAGCCTTGGCTTCGTAAGACTTAGCGGGCAAGGGCGAGGTTCGCCTTCGTCAGGCGTCAGCTCACCGTTATGGACCCGCCCATCCATCCGTTGGCCGACATCGGACCGAGCCAGCCGCTCGGCCCGTAGCCGCAGGGGTCTTCGCAGTGCCAGACGAAGGTCCCCGTCTGGTTGATGTAGAAGTCAGCCATCTCCACCGAGTTGGCCGCCACCGGTATGTTGATTCCCAGTTGCGGGATCGTGAAAGTGTGGCCGATCTGGGTCTGTGGATTCAGCGAGCTTACAGCCGTCGCGCTCGCCTGGGTGAAGTTGCTGAGGGCCGCAGTCCCGTTCACCACATAGACGACGTTCCCTACGGTGCCGGAGACCTGGCCGTACTCCGAAGGCAGAGGCGAAGCCGTGTCGTAGTCAACGATGGTGAGCTGGATCAGGGTGTGGGCCGGAAGGGTGATGTTAGCAGAAGATTTCAGGCCGTCAGGAGTGAGCACCCAGTACTTCGGCGCCGTCGCCGTCGAGTTCCATTGCGCTGCCCCGGCTATCAGGAGGGTAAGCTTGAAGGGTCCGCTCGTGCCGTTGCCGCTCTGAGAACCCGTACTCGAACTCACCTTGCTCTGGAGCGACTGTATCTGCGACTGTTGGGTCCGTATGGTCCCCTGCTGGCTGGATGCCACGCTAATCATGGCCGTCCCTATGGCCATGAAGACCAAAGTCAAAACCACCAGGACAGCAGCGACCTTCGCGTCCGACATGCCAGCCCTGCTGTACGCCCGCCGCCCTGCGGCCGTTTCGACTTCCATTACCCGATAGGAGGGGCTCAGGGTATTTGATACGGCCTGTACGGTTAGCCATTCGAAACTAACCTTATGTATGATTGTACATACGGCCATATGCATTGGGCCGTACTAACATTGCCGTCGAAGACGAGATAGCAGGCTCGCTCGCCGACGAAGCCTCGAAGGAGAACAAGACGGTCTACGCCCTGGCGAACGAAGCGATGAAGGCGGTCCTCAGGGTCTGCGAGGAGGGGGGGAAGCCCGACGACGTCTACGTGTCTTGGTTCTTCGCGCGTATCCTGCGAGACCTGGACTCGGTTCCGATTCCGGGGGACCTTCTGGAAAAGATGGTGAAGGCACTTTACGCGACAAACAGCGACTCCCTGCTGAAGTACTGGTTTGAGGAGGGCGTGAGGACGGGGGCTTACCTCCACCTTTCGTCGCCTAAGATAGAGGGGCTCTCATCGGAGGTGAGAGCGCTGTCTCAGGCGAACCTGCTCCCTGTGAAGAGGGTCGAGATCAAGGTAGAAGATGACAACAAAGTCGCCATCCGGGTCATCGGCGCCGGGCTTTCCATGGAGTCTACGAAATGCGCCGAGCACTTCATCAGAGGGATCGTCAGCGCCTACTCCTTGAAGGTGGTAGGGAGCAGCGTCACAGGCGGGATCATAGAGCTGAAGGTGTCCAAATGACCCGCACCGCCGCCCCCTAGCAGGGGCCCCTGTGACCCTGCAGCCGGGCCTGGCTTCTTGGGCAGTCCGTCGACTTCGTCTCTTTCAGGCCGATTTGCCTCCTCTGACCCCGTTTCCGCCTGGAAGGGGGCGCCATGCCCGGGGAGCCGCCTTCGTGCCGAACACCCCTTTCATGAAGGGGTTCGGCGCATCTCAACAGGCCCAGCGGATGCCCCAGGCGAGCGACCTGCCGAAGGGACCATCCTTGGGTCCGGTCCTCGGGCACAGCCTCCTCAAGCCTAGCTGGTCAGGCCGGAAAGGTCACCCCTTCGCCCGAGCGAGGGAGTACACTATGATGAAGAACCCGACCGCCTGGCTGTACGCCTGGACCGTGATCACCGTCCCGAGGTCTACGGTCCCGAAGTTGTAGAGCACCCCGGCGGCAAGGGCACCCAGGGTGACAAAGGCGAACCCGAGAGAAAGGAGTACCATCGCCTGGCTCTTCGTCTTGGCGTAGGCTCTCCAGGCGTAGTAAACCACCACTCCCCCGAAGAGAAGTATGAGCGCCTGAGCCACGTCCAGATAGAGAAGGTCGATCACCACTTCAAGTCACCCTTCGGGCCCTTTATAGCGTTGGGGCCGATTCTCAATATTGGCAATCATTTTACCTCTCTTATGGTGAGCCAGAGGCGCTTTAGCTTCTCCGCCACATCCTCGTTGATGGTCGCATCGACCTTCATGACCCCTCCCTCGAACGAGACGTTGACCGCCCGGTAGGCGCTCCTCAGGAGCTCATACTTCTTCCCCTCGGGGGTGACGACGATGCGCTCTATCACGAGTATCTGGGCCGCTAGGAGCTCGTGGACCCTCCTGTAGCATGTGCTCAGAGGTATGTCATTCTCCCGGCTCATGTCCTCGACGGACTTGCTATTCGGGATGGCAGCGAGGATGATCTTTCTGGAATATTCGTCCGCGAGCCCCTGGACCAGCGCATGGACCCGAGACGGCTCGGTTATCTCCAACCTCTCCGAATCCTTTCTTGAGCTTATTTGAGTATATGGCGGCCGCTACGGAAAGGAGGAGGAGGAGAAGCAGGACCTATTTTGCCCTACTTCTCATCACGTACCCTAGTCCACCCAGCAGCGCGCCAAGGCAAGCGACGAGGACCAGTCCGCCGATCGGGTCTACGAGTCCCCCGAGGATCTGGACGTGGACCTGGCCCGGGCTGAGGCCTTCGCCCCCGCTCGAGACAGGAGCGCTCGCCCACCCTGCGAGGTAACCCCCCCACATCATAAGGAACATCGAACCTGCCGCGCCGACGTTCATGAATATGAGGTGTCCCCATGCCAGGAGATTGGCGATCCCCTTGTACGGCTTCCCTTGGATTCCTTCGATGTAGAGGTAGAAGATGGCTGTGACTGCCATGGCGACTACGCCGACGACGAGGAAGGAGATGTACCCGGCGAACAGCCAGGTCCCAGCGCCGTTGGACGCTATGACTTTCGACGGAGAGTAGTATGTGTTGCTCGTGAAGAATTCGATGGGGTCGATGATGAGGACCGTCGCGATCACCGCGAACAGCCCTTCGATGATTGCCGCCAGGATGAACCTGCCGGCCCACTTGCTCTCGGTGGCAAGCGGCCGTGTCGTGTTTTCCATGGGTGGCGCGCCCGTGCCCTGGGCTTATAACGGCATAACACGATTTTCGCGCCTGATAATCAGTTTTAGGGCGTATCTCGCCTCGTTGGCCGTTCAAAAGGGCTTCCCGAACCAGGCCCTCCGCTCACCTTGATGCGGGTGTGACGGTTGCGCGACTCCCCAGGGACGGAGGACAGCTTCATGCGATTCTGACGTTCTCAACGGTGGGAATCGGAGGAGCGCGTTAAATAGTGAGGGGGTTCCAAAAAAACTGAACATGGCGAACAACGCGGGGTTCAAGCTGATAGTCGTCGCCTTCGACGGCTCGGATGACTCGGCGACCGCGGTGCAGCTGGCTGCCTCGGTGGCAAAGAAGTATGGTGCCGGACTCGTAGTCGCCCACGTGTACAACTCTCCTGCCATGGCGCTCGCCGGCGGGCCCGGGATGCCGATGCCCGACTACTCAGCGCTGGAGACGGCGGCGAAGGACACAGGTCGGTCGGTCCTGTCTCGCGGCGTCCAGCTGGCGGCCCAAGCGGGGGTGAAGGCAGGCGGAGAGCTCATAGAAGCCTCGTCCGTGGTCGAGGCGCTAGTGGGGTTCGCATCTGACCAGGATGCCGACCTTCTGGTCGTGGGGACCAGGGGGATGACAGGGTTCAAGAAGCTCGTGGTCGGGAGCGTGTCATCGGGGCTCGTCAGCCACGCCCACTGCCCGGTCCTGGTGGTGAGGTGATCCGATGATCTACGTGAGAGACGTGATGACGAGGGACGTCAAGACCATCGACTCGCGCTCCACAATACTGGACGCAGCGAAGGCGATGGCGAAATGGAGGATAGGCGCCCTCGTGGTCACCGAGGGGGCCAAGCCCGTAGGGATAGTGACCGAGGGGGACATCTCTAGAAGCGTCGCCGACGGCGTGGATCCGTCCACCGCCCTGGGGAAGTTTGGGACGAAGAGGCTGCTGACTGTGTCCCAGGACGAGAAGGTCGAGGTGGCAGCGAAGATGATGTCAGACGCGAGGGTCAAGAAGCTCCCGGTTATGGAAAAGGGTGCCCTCGTCGGGATCATCACGCAGACGGACATCGTGGGCTCCAGCTTCTCGCTGGTCACCTCGCTGAAAGAGATGGTGGAGGCCCGTTACCGGCCTCCTGACTTCGAGATGTGACAGCCGCTCCGCCCCACGCGTCGAGAACTTCCTTTAAGCACCCTCAGGGCGGGGCACAAACCGCTTGACCCTCCCAGAGTACCAGATCGTGGTGGACTTCGTGAGCGAAGGAGAGGTGGCCAACCTCATCAAAGGTTTCGTCGAAGTAAGAGGTACTCGGGTCAGGTTCTCCGGGGTAGCCTACGGCCGTTTCGGCGGGCAGAACTTCTCGCCCCAGTTCTCGAAGCGCGCCCGCGACGAGCTGACGAGGCTCACTGGCGACTTCCCGAAGTTCGAGGAGGACATGCAGATGAGGCTCGTCCGGGGGGAGTTCGAGGCGAAACCCGGCAAGGGCGAGCATCACCATCATCACCATCTGGGAGAGCAGCCTGCTTGAACCTACTGGTAGGAGCGACCGGTTTCGTCGGCGGGCACCTGGTCGAGTACCTGTTCCAGCAGGGGGAGATCTCGAAAGGCGTGTTCCGGAAGGGGTCCCATCTCAAGATAATGGACCTGAACGGGGTGCAGGGGATAGAGGCCGACCTCGCAGACCACCACGCCCTCCACGAAGCCATGGAAGGAGCGGACACGGTCTACAATCTCGCGTCGCCCATGCCCGGCGAGGCAGACGGGTTCCAGAAGACGAGCACGGAAGGGCTTCTGAACCTCCTGGAAGTCGCTTCAGAGGCGAAGGCCAAAGCTTTCGTGCACCTGAGCACCCTGGACGTCTACGGCTTCGCTGCGGGGCAGATCGGCCCTTCGACACCACTCCGTCCTTCAGGAGAGTATCAAAAGTCAAAAGCGGAGGCCGAGCGCCTTCTCCAGGACTTCGCAAAACGGAGCGGCACGCCGAGGGTGACGATAATCAGGGCCGCTAGGGCCCTAGGCTCAAGGGACGAGTCGCTCGTAGTCCCATTGCTGAAGATGGTCGGCGGCGGAAAGGTCATAGTGCCGAAGGGGGAGCAGATGTCGTACACGCATCCCAGGGACATCGCCAAGGCGATGTACGGAGCGGCCATCGGAAACCCCCAGACAGGGAACGTCTATTCTGTGAAGTCGTTCGAAGCCACCCCCGAGGAGCTGGCAGGTGCCCTTGCCTCGGCCTTGGGGAAGGAGACCCAGATCAAGAAGGAGGGGTTGTTCACAGGGGGCTCGCTCCCCCGATACACGTCGGATCAGCTGAAGGCGTCGCTCCGCATAGCCGTCCAGCCGTCCTGGAAAGATATCAGCTACGCCCCTGACTACACTCTGAAGGGCGCCTGCGAGGAGATATCGGCCTGGTACAGAAAGGAACCCTGGGTGACAGAGAGCGCCTAGGCATCCCGGAGATACTCCGGGAGATGCGGAGGATGGTCCATGCCTCTGCCGACAGGAGGGCCACCGCGCTTGCCCGCCTCAAGGAAACGGAAGACTCGGACCCCTTCAGGATACTCATCGGCACCATCCTGTCTCACAGGACCAAAGATGAAAACACGGCCAGAGCAACTGAAAACCTGTTTTCAAGATACGCTAGCCCCGCCGAGCTCGCGAAGGCCGACCCCAGGGTGGTGCGCCGCCTCATCAGACCGTCCGGGTTCTACAACATGAAGGCCCGGAACATAATACGGGCGTCCAGGCAGCTCGTCACAGAGTTCGGCGGGGACGTCCCGGACAACGAAGAAGACCTTCTCAAGATCCACTCCGTCGGGAGGAAGACGGCGAACTGCGTCCTGGTCTACGCCTTCGACAAGCCTGCCATCCCGGTCGACACCCACGTCCATAGGATATCCAACAGGCTCGGACTTGTCAGGACAAGGAAGCCCGAAGAGACCGAGTCTGAGCTGGTCCGGACGGTCCCCAGGCGCTACTGGTTGGAGCTCAACGACCTCTTCGTAAGATTCGGACAGACCACCTGCAAACCCATCGGGCCGAAGTGCCCCACATGCAGCCTCAAAGGGACATGCGCCTACTATCGGGACGTGGTCGTGAAGCGCAAACCTTCATAGCCACAACATCTTTGCCGTGGACGGCCGTGCCGACACTCGAGGAGTCAAAGAAGAAGATCGAAGAGCTAGTGAAAGCCAAGGGGTTCGGCAACACTCCGCAGGAGATAGCCAACAAGCTGCTCTTCGCCTTCATCGAGCTTGGCGAAGCCGGGGACTCCTGGAAGAAGGGGAAGGCCGCCGAAGAGACGATCGAGGAGCTGATAGACGTGATCTTCTATGTCCTGGACGCTTCGAGGCTGATAGCGCCGGACGCCAACATGGACGAGGTCTTCGAGAAGAAGTGGGCCAAGAACATGGGACGACCTTTCCAGTATGGGGAAGGGTTCCGTTCGAAGCAGGCCGGCTAGCCTGTCTTCACCCAAGTAACCTGCTTGTCAGCGTGGCAGACATACCCCTCGAAGCTGCCGCCCTTCCTGTCGGTGACCGGCTCTGTCCTCTTCAGGGGGCGGCCGCAGGAGAGGCACTCCTGCCCGGAGTCGTACTGCTTGACCTTCCCCCAGTCGAGCATGAAATACGTCAGCCACAGGGGGGAGACGTCTGTCTTCATCTCACCAACGCCGTCGCGTCCCATCCACAGGCAGTTGGCTGCAAGCTGCTAGAAAAAGCTCGCCATCGACGCGGGTCAAATCCGCAGGGCGAAGATGGGATCACCAAAGCGGTCGACCCGGCTGCCTAGGGCTGCCCCCTCGGCTGTGCTCGGACCGCCCGATTCAACACGCGAATGCCAAGCGAGCGTTAAATACGGACTGACGGTCCGCGGCACCACAATTTTCCATGATCCGCATCTTCTTCACCACCGACGTCCACGGCTCCGAGACGTGCTACAGGAAGTTCCTCAACGCTGCGAAGTTCTACAAGGCAGACGTCCTCATACTCGGGGGAGACATCACCGGGAAGCTCTTGGTCCCCATCGTCGAGCGCCCCGACGGGAAATACGAGGCCTCGGTCTTCGGAGAGCGGGCTGTCTTCGGCTCGGACAGGCTGGCCGAGACTAGGCGGACCCTCCAGGACGCGGGGCAGTACTCCTTCGTCACGACCGAAGCCGGGCTCTCCGAGATGAAGGCCGACCGAGCGAGGGAGGAGGCGGTGTTCAACGGGGCCATGGCGGAGGTCCTCCGGTCATGGGTGAAGCTCACAGAGGAGAAACTAAAGGGGACGGCGGTCAAGTGCTATGTGTCCCCGGGAAACGACGACAGGTTGGAGCTCGACTCCGAGCTGGTCGACTCGGGGCAGTTCGTCAACCCTGAGAACAGGGTGGTCGAGTTGGACGGGGGGTTCGAGATGATCACTCTCGGATACGCCAACCCGACCCCGTGGAAGAGCCCGCGGGAGGTGAGCGAAGGGAAGCTCGGGGAGATGATAGAGGCGCTGGCCTCTAAGGTGAACAGGCCGGAAGACGCCGTGTACAACCTCCACGTCCCGCCGGTCAACACAGAGCTGGACAAGGCCCCGGCGGTCAGCCACGACTTCAGCTACGTCAAGGAAGGGCTCGGGATCAAGGTCATCCATGTTGGGAGCTCCGCGGTGAGGAGGGCAATCGAAGTCCACGTCCCTCTCCTGGGGCTCCACGGTCACATACACGAGTCGAAGGGGTTCGCCAGGATCGGACGGACCCTCTGCCTCAACCCGGGGAGCGAGTATTCCGATGGGGTGCTCCGGGGAGCGCTAGTGAACCTGCAGCCTGGGAAAGGGAATGTTCACGACTTCGTGCTTACCAGCGGCTAGCTGGTGAACTCCTTCTTGACGAAGAGCCAGAGCCCCAGGGCGGCCATCACGACAAAGTAGGCCACGAGTATCTCCAGCCCTTCGGGGACGGTGGCGGAGTATGTTGAGATGGCGAAGTGGGAGTTGGCGTTGGTCTGGTTCCTGCCCAGGGCCGCGCCAAGGGACTCGGTCACCTTGTGCTGGGGGTAGGGGGACACGAGTATGCTGGAGATGATCCCCGCGCCATAGGTTATGGAATACCAGGGCTCGATTCCGGCGACGAACATCGAGACATCGTCAATCACACCGAAGACGAAGAGCAGGAGGATGACGCTCATGAGTATCGAGATTGAGCTGCTCTTGAACAGGGAGCTGAACGCGAAGGTCAGCGACAGTGCGGCGACGAGGTACACCCAAGCGAACAGGAGCGACTGCTCGAACTCCCACGGGACCGTCCCCGGGAAGTAGAACAGCCCGTTCCCCATCACTATCACAGCGAAGACGACGAGAATTATCGTCGAAGCTATGAGCGCGGCGAACCACTTCCCCACGTAGATGGCCGACCTCCGAATCGGGTTGGGGACGAGGAAGTAACCGGTCCTGTTCTGGAACTCGCCTGAAATCGCGTCTCCTCCGAAGAACGCGGCGGAGAGGATTACGACCAGGCTGGAGAAGCTGAGGAAGCCGCCCGTCCCGCCCCAGGCCGCCCCGTAGAAACCGAGGACCGCCTGCGAAGCCGGGGTCCCCGGGAGCCCCAGGAAGGCTACCGGCCTGTAGTATCCGACGAGGGCAGTGAGAAGGACTGAGATGAGCAGTATGATGGCCAGCATGACATAGAAGCGCCTCGCCCTGAAGTAGTTCAGGAAGTTGTATTTCGTCACCGTGACGACCTGCGAAAGGGACCCGACCCGGGTCGCGCTCGCCTTCGTCCCCATCCTAGAGCGTCTCCTTGATCAAGCTGAGGTATGCGTCCTCTAGCCCGCTTGAAGGCTGGAAACTGACCGCCCCTGCCTTCAGTCCCGCCACCCCTTCGAAGAGCTTATCCTGGGATATGGTCCCTGCGTCGAACCTCACTATCAGGTGCCTGTCGTTGGACCTGGTGACCTCTTTGACCCCGTTTATCTTCTGGACCATGGCCTCCGTCTGGGCGTCCACGTTCCTCGCGAAGCCGATCTCCACCGCCCCGCCCCCGCCTGCGAACTTCGCGGTGACGTTCTCAATGGTGTCGTAGACAAGTAGCTTCCCGTGGTCTATCATGGCTACCTCGTGGCAGACCTCGGTGACCTCGGCGAGGAGGTGCGAGCTCATGAACACCAGCCTGTCGTTCAGGGACTTCACTATGTCTCTCACCTCGCTCATCCCTCGCGGGTCCAGGCCGGTGGAAGGCTCGTCCAGTATGATCACTTCTGGGTCGCTCAGGAGGGTGGAGGCGACATTGACGCGCTGCTTCATCCCCTTCGAAAAGCTCCCTACCTTCTTGTCCTCCCATTCGGTCATCTTGACCTTCCCCAAGGCTTCGTCTATCCGGTTTCTCCTCTCGCCGGCCGCCACCCCTCTTATCTCGCAGAGCATGGAGAGGGCTTCTCTCGGAGTGAGGGAAGGGTAGATCTCGGGGGTCTCGATCAGGGTGGCGCACGACGAGAGCGCCGCTTTCTTGTCTTTGCTCACGTCTATCCCGCCTATCTGCGCCGAGCCGGCGGTCGGCGAGATGAGTCCTGTGAACATCTTCATGGTGGTCGTCTTCCCGGCCCCGTTGGGTCCCAGGAACCCCACGCACTTCTTCCCTTCGACCTTGAGGTTGAGCCCGGACACGGCCATGAAGCTGCCGTACGTCTTGGTGAGCTGCACTGCTTCAAGAGATGGCAAAATGAAGTTGGGGAGGCGGTCCGGTGGTGGCCATTTAAGTATTATCGAATACGATATCCTTTACACTTTTTATAGTCCTCACCAGGTGCACGAACGAATGCCCAGGAACCTCCGGCGGAAATGGCTCCGCCCTCAGGCCGTCCCCAGAGGGTTCTTCAGGCTCTACATCCTTACGCTTCTTTCACGCGGCGACGAGACCGGTTACTCGATCACACAGAAGATCCTTGACATGACCGAGGGCGCTTGGAGGCCCGGTCCAGGGACGATGTATCCGATGTTGAAGGGGCTCGCCTCTGACGGGCTGGCGAAGGCTGCGCCTGCCGCCAAAGGGTCGGGGAAGGCGTACTCCATTACCATGAAGGGACGGCGGGAGCTGGAGAAGATGCGAGAGAACCTGGCGGGGGCCGGCCGAAGGGAGAAGGTGGTGGGGAGGCTGTTCGCGGACTTGCTTCCGCCGTCCGTGTACGTGCCGGCGATGGTGAACAGATATCGCGAGGGAATCGACCTTCTGAGGCAGAAAATCCTCGAAGTCCCTGAGGCAGACAGGTTCATCCAGTTAAAGGAGCTGAAACTCGTGCTGGAGTCCCAGCTCCGGTGGGTCGAGCTCCAGCTCGACGAAAAGGTGGTTATCAGGGGGCCTGTGCTGAAGGCCCGACACAGGCAATAGAGGAGAGTCCCGACGCCAGAGCTCCGCTTAGTCTGTTACATGGAGGAGGGCGCCTAGTCTATGGAGTACAAGTGGACCGTCCTCTCCAACACGACCATCGGCGTGCTGATGGCGACCATCGACGGGACTATCGTCATGATCTCGCTCCCGGCCATCTTCAGGGGGATCGACATCAACCCGCTCGCCAACGGCTCCTTCGAGTACCTCCTCTGGCTCCTCTTCGGGTACAGCATCGTCACGGCGACCCTGCTGGTAACCTTTGGCCGGATCTCCGACATGCTGGGGAGGGTGAGGCTCTACAACATGGGGTTCGCCATCTTCACCGTGGGCTCTCTCCTGGCCGCCTTCACCCCGAACCAGGGGAACCTGGGAGCCATCGAGCTGATCGTGTTCAGGATCGTCCAGGGCGTGGGAGCGGCGTTCCTATGGTCCAACAGCGCCGCCATAGTCACCGACGCTTTCCCTCCCAACGAAAGGGCCCAGGCCCTGGGGATCAACATGGTCGCCGCCCTAGCAGGGTCGCTCCTGGGGATCATCATGGGAGGAGTCCTGGCGGTCTTCAACTGGAGGTACATCTTCCTGGTGAGCGTCCCCGTGGGGATTTTCGGTACGGCCTGGTCCTACCTCAGGCTGAAGGAGATAGTGGCCGTCAGGAAGCACCAGAAGCTCGACTACTGGGGGAACCTCGCGTTCGCCGCCGGTCTGATACTCATACTCGTCGGCGTGACATACGGCCTCCTCCCCTATGGCTCCTCTGACATGGGGTGGGGGAGCCCCTGGGTCGTCGGGTCACTGCTCGGAGGGCTGGCATGCCTCGTCATCTTCCCTTTCATCGAGATGAAGGTGGAGGACCCGATGTTCCACCTCAACCTCTTCAGGAGCCAGGCCTTCAGCGCCGGGAACTTCGCCGGTCTGCTTGCCTCCATCGGGAGGGGAGGGGTGCAGCTGATGCTCATCATACTTCTCCAGGGGATATGGCTCCCTCTGCACGGGTACTCGTATGAGTCAACCCCCTTCTGGTCGGGGATCTACATCACGCCGATGCTGCTGGGATTCGTCATAATGGGCCCTCTCAGCGGCAGGATCGCAGACAGGCACGGTGCCAGGTTCCTCGCCACCACAGGGATGGTCATAACCGCAGCCACCTTCCTCATGCTGTCTTTCCTCCCCTATGATTTCAGTTTCCCCGTTTTCGCAGTGATCATATTCGTGATGGGACTGGGGGGTGGGATGTTCGCAGCCCCCAACACAGCTGCCATCATGAACGCGTCTCCCCCTGAGCAGAGGGGGGCTGCTTCGGGGATGAGGGCTACGATACAGAACGTCGGGCAGACGGCGAGCCTCGCAGTCTTCTTCTCAATCGTGCTCGTCGCTCTTGCCGCTTCGCTCCCGGGGGCGATAGCCAGCGCCCTCGCCACTGCCGGGGTCCCGGGGCTCGCAGCCTACTTCCAGAACCTCCCCCCGACTAGCGCCCTCTTCGCCGCCTTCCTCGGCATCAACCCGATGCAGTCAGTCCTGGCAGCGACAGGCGCGGCGAGCTCCCTCCCCGCCAGCACCTACAGCACCCTCACGGGGAAGGTCTTCTTCCCGACGGCCATCGCTCCGGCGTTCATGGCCGCTCTCAGGCTCACCTTCTACATCGGCGCCGGGCTTTCGCTTGCCGCCGCCGTCGCCTCGGCACTGCGGGGGAAGAAGTACGTCCACGGGGAGGAGCACATTCCCAGCCCTGCGGCTGCGCCTACCGAGGAGACCGAAGCCGTAGCCGCAAAGCCTTAACCTCATCGCCTTGTGGAGCGGGGCCACCCACCAAATGGCGCAGGACAAGCAGACGGTCAACGTGCTGGTGCTCGAACTGGCGACGATGGTGGTCGCAATCTCGCTGGCCTTCACGGCGACATTCGTGGCATCATTCGACATCAACACCGTCGTGGCCTACATCTTCTCCAACGTGGTGGTGATCTGGTTCTGGTGGGGCTACGTGGTGGACAGGCTGTCCTTCCCCCCGAAGACTATGGCGTTCCCGCTCCTCGACATCCTCATCCTGATCCTGATCTCCCTGGTCCCGTTCGCGCTCAAGCTCAGGGAGACATACTACATCGCGAGCGTCGTGGGGGTCCTCATCATCGTCTGGGCTTTCCTGATCAGGTTCATAGTGGCTGAATACAGGGGAGAGCTCTCCCTGCAGACGGAGAGTGCACTCTCCAGGGAGGTCAGGCAGAGGCTGACGATAGGCCCGCTCTTCGTCGCTGACGCAGCACTGAGCTATCTGGTCCCCTTCGCGGGGCTGCTGGCTTTCGTCGCCCTGGCCCTCCTTACGGTCTCCATGAACACGAGGCTGAGGCGCCAGAACAGGGTTCCGGCCGTCGGATGAGGGCCTACGTTTATTCTGAGCCGGTAGGAGGGACAGGCCCGGGTTGAGGAAGACAAAGATCGTCGTGACGGTCGGCCCGGCCAGCAGGGACCCCGAAACCGTCAGGAAGCTCATACCTCTGGTGGACGTCTTCAGGATAAACTTCTCGCACGGAGACAGGGCGAGCCACGTCGAGGAGATCAGGACCATCAGGAGGGAGTCCAAGAGCCTCGGGAAGAGCGTCGCGATACTGCAGGACCTCCCGGGGCCCAAGATCAGGGTGGGGAAGATAGCGGGAGACGCCGTGGAGCTCAAGCAGGGGTCGAGGGTCGTCCTGGACGCTTCATCAGATGAGGGGACTCCCCTCCGGGTCCCGGTTAACTACCCTGCGCTGCTTCACTCCGTGGCCAGGGGGGACGTCCTTCATCTGGCCGACGGGGTGATTAAGCTCAGGGTCGAAGACGCCTCGGGAGAATCGGTCGCCTGCACAATCTTGGCCGGGGGGGTCCTGGGGTCGGGGAAGGGGATCAACGCCCCCGGAGTGAAGCTCAAGATCGACTACCCGACGAAGCGCGACGTCTCTCACCTTCGCTTCGGGCTGACGCATGGAGTGGACTTCGTCGCCGCGTCCTTCGTCCGGACCCCTTCGGACCTCCAGGCGATGCGCAGGCTGATCCCCAAGGAGGGGCCGATGCTAGTGGCCAAGGTGGAGAAATCGGAGGCGGTGAAGAACTTCGACGCCATCCTGGCGGAGGCGGACGCCGTCATGGTCGCCAGGGGAGACCTCGGCATCGAAGTCCCCATCGAGACCGTCCCTGCCATTCAGAAGAGGATAACATCGAAGTGCCGGGAGGCGGGGAAGCCGGTCATCGTTGCGACGCAGATGCTGGTGAGCATGGTGAGCTCCCCTGTCCCAAGCCGGGCAGAGGTCACAGACGTCTCGAACGCCATCCTTGAAGAGTCAGACGCAGTGATGCTCTCTGACGAGACGACGGTGGGGAAGTATCCGGTCGACGCGACCCGCATGCTCGACAAGATCGCCCGGACCACGGAGAAGTATCTCCCCGCCTACGACCAGCGCCCCCTCAGGTCAGGTGTAGGGGAGACGGGACCCGCCATAGCGAGGGCGGCCTGCGGGCTCGCCGCGTACGTAGGGGCCAAGGCGATAGTCGCGCCCACCCAGACCGGTGCGACGGCCAGGAGGGTCTCCATGAACAGGCCCCGCGAGCCGATAATAGCAATCTGCGCCGACAGGCGGGTTTCGAGGCGGCTGAACCTGTACTGGGGGGTGGTGTCCGTGGTCTCCAGGCAGGCGATGACCGTCGACTGGCTCTTCCAGCGAGCGGACGCCGTGGCGGAGGAGCTCGGGCTCGCCAAGAAGGGGGACAGGATCGTGGTCACTTCCGGGACCCCGGGGGTCAGAGGGACCACCAACCACATCAAGGTCTCGGTGGTCGGGCGCAAGGACTAGCCCAGGAAGTCCATCAGGGTGGGCTCCTTCGCCCTCCTTCTGGACGGCCTCTGGCTCGTGCCTTTGACGAGCTCCTTCATCCTGCTCTCCTTCATGAGCGTGCTGTAGTAGTATGACTCGTCCACCGTCCCCTCCGCCAGCAGGATGACCACCCTCCCCTCCCTCGTCCTCCCGGTCCTCCCGCGCCGCTGTATGTACCTGATCTCCGAGGGGACCGCCTCGTAGAACACTACCAGGTCCACGTCCGGGACGTGGAGCCCCTCCTCCCCGATGCTGCTGCTCACTAGGACCTTGAACTCTCCCTTCCTGAACAGCTCGAGCGCCTCAGTCTGCATCTGCTGGTCCATCCCCGCGCTCCCTTCCCTGTCTGCCTGACCGACGAACCTCCTGGCGCTGACCCCAGACCCGTCGAGGGCCTTTACGATGTCTTCAATCGTGTCCCTGTACTGGGTGAAGACTATCACCCTGGAGTCGGGTTTCCTGGCGAGCTGGGTCCCCACGACAGAAAGGATCACTGACATCTTGGGGTGGGGGACCGACGCGAGCTTGGCGGCCTCCTCCTCGGCCTTCTGCCACTTCGGGTCTCTGACGAGGGACGCGATCGCCTTCCCCTTGTCGGGCCTCTCGCGCACCTTCTCGAGGTACCTGAGCAGCGGCGGCGCCCCCTGCGTCTCCACCATCTCCAAGGCATGGAGGATCGCGACCGCCTGCGCCTGGTTGATGATGGCCCCGAATATGTACCCCTTCTGCCCGCCGTTCGCCTGGGCTGACTTCAACCTGGCAGAAATCGCGTTCCGCGCTTCGAGCAGCGCCTTCTTCGACACCCTGTTGCTGCGGAGGAACCCTCCCTTCAGGAGTTTCTGCACCTTGTCGTTGTAAAGCTCCCTCAGCCTGAGGATTGTCTCATAGTACTCGTCCGGGACCTTCACCCTGATTGGCTCTACGTCGGTCTTCTCTACGTACTCCCTGACGTCCTCGCTCTCCTCGCTCCTCGCTTCGACCCGCTCGATGAACAGGTTCCGTTTGATCTCATTGATCTTCTCCCTCGACGCGCCGGGGGACGCCGTGAGCCCGAGGACGAGCGGACTTGCCGCACTCTCTCTGTAAGCGGCGGCGAGCTTTGTGTAGGTGTAATCTTTCACGCTCCTGTGTGCTTCGTCGAAGACGGCGAGGACGACGTCCTTCATGGAGACCCTTCCACGGCTGACGTCGTTGTAGACTGTCTGGGGGGTAGCGAAGACCACCCGGGCCTTCAACCAGAGGAGCTCGCGCTCGCTCGGGTCGATGGTCCCTGTAAGGGCTACCAGGCTGTCCTGGGGGAGTTTGAGCGCGGAGGCGAAGGCCCTCTGGTGCTGCAGGACCAGGGGCCTCGTAGGGGCGAGGACCATGACCTTCGACTCAGGGTGCTTCGAAAGGAGCCGCTCTGCCACCATCACGGCGATCACCGTCTTGCCCAGGCCCGTGGGGAGGACCACCAGTGTGTTTTCCGAGGCCGCCGTGTCAGCTATCTTCTTCTGATACTCCCTGGCCTCGAACCCGGAAGAAAGCAACCAGACCGGTGCGGGCCAGATTCGACTAAAAGCCTTGCCTCCCCGATTCGGGACTCCGCTTAAACGACCGGGAAATTTCGTGGTCTCGTGTGGGTCAGGACGCTTATCCTGACAGGGCGGAGGGAGCGGCCGCGTCGGTGCCATCCCGCGTTTCGGCCGTCCGGCCCCTCCCGGCTTCCCTGGCCGTCCCTTCCAGTCACTCGCGGTCTGGGAACAGGGCCGGAGGAGGGTCCCGTTGCTCGGCACCGGCAAGAGTTATGTGGTCGCCTGCTCCCTCGCGGCCGACACGTCACCACTGCAGGGAAAAGGAACCGAATGCGCTCGTCAGGGAAGGGGTCGGTGCATGACTTGACTCGTGAGACCAACACGGGGGTCTGCAACGGCTCTCCCGTCTGGGTTTCAGGCAGGGGGTCGCAACGCGGGTGGAGCCGGAAGCTCACGGGGTGGGTGCCGCGTTGAGGATATCGAAGCTCAAGCTCCTCATTCTCGTCGCCATGTCAGCCTTCGGGCTCTGGGCGTCAGGGACCGTCCTGCTGATATTCTACACCCTCAACCAACAGCTCCCTTTCTGCCCGACGGGCACCTTCTTCGGCCTGCACTTCGACTGCGGAGCGGTCCTGAGCAGCCCGTACAGCAGGGTGTTCGGCGTCCCACTCGAGCTCCTCGCCATGGCGTACTTCATGGTCAACCTCGGGATGGTCTACCTCATCGCGTTCGGGTCCGCGCGGGTCTCGGACTTCATGCTGGAGGCGCTCTTCGGCTGGCGGTTCATCGGCGTGATCATAGTTCCTTACCTGCTCTTCGTCGAGCTCTACGTCATCCGGGCCATCTGCGTGTACTGCACCATGATGCACGTAGCCATCGTCTTGGACTTCGTCGTAGTCAGCTACCTCCTCTTCTTCGGGAAATCCTCCCCCTGGGCTGAGGCACCGGAAGGGGCTCCCGCGCAAGTCCCCGCTACAGGCTCCTGAGCCCCCGAAAGAACCCACGACGAACCGGGGGCGCGAAAGGGGCGTGCAAGGAGAACGACGGCAAGGCCCCACAGACGAAGGCGCCTCGAGGGCTTCCCCGACAGCGTGGAGGGGCTGGCTGCTAGAGTGCAGGCGATGCACAGTGAAGCTGGAATTCAAATCCGGGCGACCTCGCATTGGGTTCTCCCTCTCGTTTGTGACTGCATGCCCGTGCGCCTGTATCTCCGCGTGCGTGTGAGAGAAGAAGCGAGTGCGCTCTCTCTCTCGTTTGTGCCTGTACCTGTTCCTGCCTGCGCCTGCCCGTGTGCGTGTGTGTGCCCGCGCGAGAGAGACCGAGAGAGACCGCCTGAGAGAGCCCGGGAGGGCGCGTGAGTGTGCATGAAGAGAAACTAAACTTACTTGACCTTTCGAACGTGAAACGTGGAATCAGACACGACGATTCCCACTGTGGAACCCTCAGAAAGGCTCAAGGCTCTACACACCTCCTTGGGTATAGTCATCCGCAAACTGTTTCCAACCTTCACGACTTTTACTTCGAATTCTACCGGCACTAACGTGTATCCAAGGGATATACACTTAAGTATATGTATATCCGTAGGATATACATATTGGGGAACGTTACACTTTCAGAAACAGGTAAGCGATGTTCCCTTGTTAGCAGGGAGACGCTTAAAGCACCTGAAGGCTTGGTGAATCGACGTCAATGAAACAGGCCGTAAGCTTGTTCACGGGTGGTGCGATTGGAGATACTGGTTTTCGAGCCGCAGGTTACACTTACACGACTATGTGCGAAATCGATGCCGACCGGGCTCAACTTGCAAAGTTGAATTTCCCGGACACTAAGGTAATCTCGCAAAACATATGGGAGTGCAAGAATGAATTCGTCGATGTCACAAGGAAAACCTTGGGCCCTGGCGAGAACCCGTTTCTTGCGGTGTGCACTGCCCCTTGTCAAGGGATGTCGAAGAGTGGTCAAGGAACACTTCTTCGAAGGATACGAGAGGGGAAGCGGCCAAAGCTTGACCCAAGAAATCGGCTTATCCTTCCTGCGCTCGAAATCATCTCTGCGCTGAAACCTCAGTTCGTCGTCTTTGAGAACGTCTGCGAGATGCGTAACACGGTGATCGAAGTCGAAAATGGCGAAGCAGGATTGATTCTAGACGTAATCAGAAAGGCGTTAGGGCGGACTTACTCGGGAGAAGCCTACGATGTGGAATTCGCGGACTACGGAATTCCTGAGCGCCGAAAGCGACTGATTACTATCTACACCAGAGACGAGAATGCTGCTGCAGCTTACGAACGAGGTGTATCGCTATTGCCCGCTCCGACCCACTCGGCAAAACCCAAGCCTGGACTTGGGCATTGGATTACAGCGAAGGATGTCCTATCGCGATTCCCCCAGCTTGATGCAAAGGGCGAAGACACTGCTTCAGACAAGACTATTCCCTTCCATAGAGTAGCGGTAATGGACCCCAAGAAGTACAACTGGATCAAGTACGCGCCCCCAGGTGCATCTGCATTTGACAACCAATGCATCAATCCATCATGCATGTATCAACTCAATAGGGCTCATGGGGCAGAACGGAATCATGAGGGTATCAATCAAGCGAAGAAGGACACTCCTTTGTATTGCGAGAAGTGTGGTAGTCTCCTCCCTAGGCCTTACACCATTGGGGTCGACGGCAAGATGCGAATAATGTCTGGTTACACAAGCGCATACAAACGAATGGAGCCCGACCTTCCAGTCCCAGCGCTGACTCGTAATCTCTTCTATGTCTCATCTGACAACAAGGTGCATCCTTTCCAGAACAGGGTTCTCTCCCTAGCAGAAGCGCTTGTAATCCATACTATTGCTGACTATCATTACTCTTGGGGACCTTTCAGAAGCAGACAAGGGAGGATTTCAGATGCTGCGCCTGATACCCTCATAGCCGATGTTATCGGCGAAAGCGTGCCGCCCAGATTCTTCGAACTTCTTGGTCGACACCTCTTGAACCTTAGCGAAGGTCAAACAAGTTTGGTGCGAAGAAGCAAAATAACACAGTCGAAGCTGAGCTAACTCAAACAGGCACAGGCTTCGGAACTCCAAACACTTCGGAAAGAGGCTTGAGATAGAAATCGTCTTTCGGCAGCACCATCCAGCCTTCGCCCATTCTCTTAACGCCGCTCCTCTTCATTACGGAGACGCTCGTAGCATGGCTGTCCTCTCTGGGAACGACCATATTGCCCCAATCGTCAACAGTCAGGTCATTCCGATAGAAGGCGGCGAGGAATGTGGGCAATGTTTCTACGAAGTCCCAATACACACCAAGTAGACTCTTGGTCTCGCGATGATGAGCCTTCCACTCTGCGCTGACGAGCCCCGTCTCGATTCTTGACATGCCGATTGCCGGCTTTGGTTTGATGCTCGCCACGGGAGTGTTCCCGCAAGTCGCTTTGACTTCGACTCCCCCGTAAGGATATGGACTCCAGTACCTCTTGTCTGTGTTAATCTTACCTCTCGAATCAGTTAGCTTCTTCAAGTATGTCCTGCTCTCGGGAGTGAGAGCACAAAGGTCTGGGTAGCCGTCTTGGTTCTGATTCTTCAGGAATTTGTCCCTGTGCGCCAGTAATACCTGTTTTGCGAAGATTTCGCCCATTAAAGCACTCAGGTTCCTGAGACCTAGCAACTCGAAGAGGTCGAACTCATACAGCGAAGAGAAAACCTGCAGTCTTTCCGTAACCCTGCTAGCGCCGATAAGGCAATTCTTTATTGTGGTGGCGTCCAGACCCCATCTAGCCGCTGAGTTCTGAGTATACAGCAATTCGGATGAAGATCGCGAACTGTTTACGTTGAACTCAATGGAATTCCGCTTTGAACTTCCAGACTTTCCCCCTTGGTGGATGTCGAGTGCGGCCTCAGCCAAGACATACTCTGTCATCGAATTCTCGTCGAGGAACCGCAGAAGTCCATCCACATCTGTGGGTATCTTCTTGGCACCTAGTCCGCTGAATCTGGACTCCCTAATCACGGACACAGTAGCTTTGACCAATAACTGAAGTAGGTTGTGTTCCTTTTCCAATATGAAGAACACGGCCGTGAAGACCGGTCTCTTGAGCATTTCGAACCACACAGAAAGCCTGCAAGCGCGTGGTACACAGTATAATGTCGTGAATTAATAGGCCGAAGTGCCATGTGAGCCTCGTATGGAACCGAAAAGGCGTGACATCTTCTCACCTGAAAAGCGAAGCGATGTCATGTCTAGGATAAGGGGCAAGTACAGCAGGCTGGATATTAGGATGAAGAAAATCCTCGCCAAATCGGGTTTGAGATATCAGATGTATCCGAACCTTTTCGGAAAGCCCGACTTCTTAGTGGAGGACCGAATTGCCGTCTTTTGCGATAGCAGTTTTTGGCATGGTAAGAATTGGGGCCGACTACGCCGCAAACTGCTGTTGGGTCGTAATTCCGATTATTGGGTTTCGCATATCAATGCAAACAGGCAGAGAGATCGCCGTGTAACGGCGGAGTTGAGAAAGAGAGGTTTCAAGGTAGTCAGGTTTTGGGATGTTGATATCCAGAAGACGCCGAACTCAGTAGTGGGCAAGTTACATAGCGAATCAGAGCTTATTGAGGGGCATAGTTGATGCATTGATTCATTGCCAATTGACGACCGCTTCCTGAGAGTCAACAGTGGCCTGAACCCAAGTGACCGCGTATATCTCATTGACTCGGGACGATTGGCAAGACTTCAAAGGAAAGGCAAGGTAGTGTGTTACACATGTGGAAAGGCAATAGTGCAAGGTGAGTGGGTTGTTCTCAAACAGGGTAATCGTAGCGGGAAAGTGCGCCATCTAGCTTGTGCGTCAAAGGTTGGGTTGGTCAACCTGCCAAATCCTAGGGTTTATGACGTAAGATCGCCCAAGCAAAATAGCAAAGGCTGGTTGTGCGTAAGTAAGCCCGGAAATCTGAGGAAGATGAAGGGCATGGGAATTTACGGCGTCAGCAAGCGCGATGCAAGCAGGTTGAACCTAATTCGTCCGGGCGATGACCTATTTGTGTTCGCCCCAGGAGATATCGCCAAGGTCATTGGTCACTGCCGAGTCCAGTCTAGCATCTATCAGACTGACAGGCTAGACTCGTACAAGTACCCCTATCGTATCAGAGTGAAGTTCCTTTGGGATGCCGAGAAACATCCAGACCTAGGGGTAACCTTGCCGTGGAGTATCGGTGACGACCTGAGGATTGAACCCAACTTCTCGCTCCGCGCCTTGTTCCAACTTACACCCAAGGCCAAATCAGACCTTCTTTCAGAGATTTATCGGGATGACCGCTTGGATAGGAAGAGAAGTGAATCCAACTAATCACTGGAAGAATTGCCTGGTCTTCTCGTAAAGTCTGACTGACCCGGTTTCCTCTAGGCGCTTCTTCTGATACCAAAGCGTGGATTTAGCCATCCCGAGCTCACGATGCGACTTCGTGAGGATCATCTCCTTTACAGTGTCCTTCTCGAACGCCTCTTTGACCTTGACTGGCCTCAGCACGAACTCCATGTTCTGGTTCCTCCCTAGGAGGAAATTAGCGAACCTCCGCGTGTTCTGGATGATCTCCTCTAGCTTCAGGCCGAGCTTGAAGTTCATGAAGAGCAGGCTGATCGTCCTCTGAGACAACATGGCTTCGTAAGTATCAGTCAGGAAGTGGTTCCTGTCCTTGGCATTGAGTTGTTCCAAGGTCTGAATCACCGCATAATCTGAGTTGGTCCGCCACAGCTCCATCAAGTCGTAGACTAGCCCCCTGCTGTTCCCCATCGCGTGGACGAAGGGGATGGAGTTGTCCAAGCCCATGGCGTTGGTCGCCCGCCTGACGTAGGTCTGCAGGAGGGCATAGGAGTAGTTCATCAGCGCGTTGACGAAGTCAGGAGCTTTCTGGTTGTGCTCGGTGCTGGTTCTGCCCCTGAACTCGAACCCAAGCTTGTTGGACACTCTCTGAATCTGCCTGAAGTATTCAATCGCATACCCTGCTTCGTGGCCTCTGAGGTAGTCCATGTCGCCGAGCCTTGATTGTGTGAAAGGAGGGATGACTGGAACCCTCACGGGGTGGTTCTTGGCGAGGCTGCTGAGGAACTCCTGCTATCGCTTTTCCTTTGCTTCTATGATGGACCTGGCGATCTTCAGGCGTTTGCCCTGGTCAAGGTAGCTCTGATACTGTGCGACCCTCAACTCGTTTGAGGTAGGCTCGTCAGGAAGAAGCTGTGCCAGCACGTTCCCCTTCCAGTTCAGGACTGTCACGCTAACGTTGTGGACGACAAGCCAGTTGATTGCAGCCAAGGAAATCCAGCCCTGGCCCCGCTGAATTACGATGCTGTCGTATGGGATCTCTCTCGGCCTGAACTCCTCGATGACCTTCTCGTCCTTCCTGTCCATGACGACCAAGGAGTGATCTTTGATGCTCAGGCTGACGACTTCGGTGTCTATGTATAATGGCCGCACGACTCAAGACCTCTCGTCATCACGCATGGACATTCGTGTGTGTGACCGAGGGCGCTTTACCCCCAATGGCCTCAGAACACCAACGCCGCCCATCTCATCAAACCGCCTTCGCATTTGAGGACGCAGCTTGTAGACCCCAAACTTGGTCATAACAATTGTAGGTTCGTCCAGCTCCGACAGAATCTTACGATACTGACCCGCCGTGATGGATTCTGGTCTCTTGGCCAGTTTCAACTCCTGCACGAGGGCGACTTTCGCTGGGTCACTCTGGCAAAGCTCCTTGAGATTCCTGGTGAGCGACAGTGAGTAAAGACCCGTTACTTGCATAAGCTCTTTGTAGGTCATGAAATCGAATTCCTTTTCTTCGTAAAGAGACTTGAGTATTTTGTATTGGCTTTGGGACTTGACGAAATCAATGTATCTGTTCCAGTCGCTAGGCTTCCAGCCAACTTTTTTCATCGGATGATACTGGTAGTCCAATAAACTATCTATCGTTTAGCCATTTGGGCCCTTCCTACATTCACAATGGCTAAAGTGAATGCAGAAACAGAACCTGACCCAGCTGCCGGATTCTTATCGGTGGCGGCCAGGAAACGGAAGTATCTCATCGACGATATCGTCGAGGAACTGAGAAAACACAGGCTGAGAGACCTGGACGAGACCAACCCCAGGGACCTCAAGAAAGTCATCGCCATCGTCCAGGACATGCACCCAGAGTCGAACTACTACAAGTGTAGAGAATATTCGATTGTGGCGATCAGGATATGGAAGAAGAACAGAAGGAAGTAGACGCCACCCTGGACAGCTTCGCGGGCTCGGGGGTGGAGATCCCACAAGCCCACTGGGTCATCCAGGAGAACCTCTGGTTCATCGGCTCCATGGCCAAGAAGGTGCGCAAGGGAGAATGGACAATCAATGAGGTGCGGGAGTTCCTCGAAAGCAGAGGATACAAACGCGAGACCGTGAACAGGTTTGTCCGCGCGGTGACGCTACAGCTCAGGGAGGCAGTAGACAGCGTCACCAAGGATTTCCCTCCGCGCAAGAAGGTGGGGAGGAGCGAGGGAGCCATGAGCCCCGAGGAGGTCGAGAAGATCAAAGACCCTTGAGGCCCGCAGGCTAGCCAAGGAGTATCTGGACCAGACGGAAGCTCCCTCCAAGGAGGCAGACACGACATCCTCTGCAAGTTCAGTCGGGACTGCCTCCACCAAGGGGACCGACTCCACTAAGAATGAAGACCACGCCACCAAGAAGACGAAGGAGCGCACCAAGCCAGCTCCCAAGGGGAAGGCTGCGACCACCCGCCATGACAAACATTGACGACTTCAAACGGGAAGCCAGGGACAAGATTGACGGGCTCATCAGCGAGCCTTTTCCAGATGCCCTTCCCGAGCTAGAGCGGTTCTTCGGTGGCCCGTCTGGAGTGCTCACCCGCAAGCAGGTGGTATGGTTCGAGATGTATTGGCGCGAATATGGGACGGCCAAGACCAACGAGAGGGAAATCTGGGAAGCTCTGCAGAGGACTCCTGAGAGGCAGAGGTTTGCCAAGAGGAGACCAACAATCAGGAGAGAAGTGGTAAGGATCTTCGGCCACAAGGTGGTGCGCTACAGAGACATGCGGACTGGTCGCTGGGTGAGAAGGCAAAGGAGGAGATAGAGTCTGAGACGGACCTATTTCGCCAGGCAGAACGAGGCAATGCTCGACCATGATTCTGATTCCTCTTTTCGGGTCTTTCTCTCAAGGCTGTATCTGGTGCTCCCACTCGTCACCAAGATTGTTATCGTTGCAGAAAGGCCCCACCATTATCATACATTCCTCCGGCTCAAGAAGAAACAGACCTGGGCAAACATCTCGGCTTTGCAGACATTCCTCGGGAGCGACAAGTCGCGGGAGCTGGCCAACATGAGCCGTATCCTTGCTGGAGCGACTTATCCCATTCTGTTGATTGAGTATGGCCACAGAGTCCCCCACTGGAGGAGGGCCGACATCATGTGCAGTTGCCCGAGGGTTTGGAAGCGGAAGAAGCTCGGGAACTGCCGCCACCTCGCTCAGGTAAAGGGGCATAGAATGAAGTGGGGCTTCATTTCGACAAGACTGAAGGAAGTAGGAGTGAAAATGTAATGTGCTCGCACAACTGCAGGCGGCACTATTTTGTGGTGGACCCCTGGTTCACGGGGAGGTGCAAGTGCGGATGCTACATCACCAAACGCAACCTGCTCACGATGCTCAGTAACATGATCGCTGGCAGGTCGCGCGCGAGGTCTGTCCTCTGCACCAACGGCGTGCAGATATGGGCGCGGAGATAAACCCGTGTTCGTTTGCCCGAAGTGCGGATGTGTCACGGACGCCGCCGAGGAGTTCGATGAACACATGAAGGTCTCGCACAGCTCGCCTCTCAGGAGGCTGGCCAAGAAGGTCTTCAGGCTCTAGCCTTCAGTCGCAGTTCTCGCACCTAATCGAGGGGTGGACCCCCTTCGGCCTCCTCAGGAAGTGTGAAATCTCCAGCCCGTCGTGGATGACGTAGTACTCGTACTTGTCGTCCTCTCCTGCTTCTTTTGGCTCACTCATTAGGGAACCCCTCTTGGGCTGCAGGGAGATAATCACCAACCAGTTCTCGAAGCGCCTTGACGTACTTTCTCACAAGGCCCGGGTTGATTCCTGCAATGTCGGCAAGATACTTCATCGTCACTGCCTTTTGGCTGCGCATGAAACCAAAGTTTCCGTTTCTGGTCTATAAGGCAGGACACGTTTCGAACCGAGTTTCTGAGCGGGAGGCTTTCGCGAAAGTGAGCAGAGACCCTTGAACGCTTATTAGGCGAGCCGCCCGCAAACAGACTGCCTTGACTGAAGGCAAACAGCGGACTCCAAACGACCAGAAATCAGACAGATGGAACGACACCTCAGCAGAGTACAAAGCCGCCATGGATCACAAAGCGCAAATCCACGACCCCAATTCACAGGCGCATCAGGCGATGCTCGACAACAGGAGCAGACAGATTGCGGCGAACAAGGCGAAGGGAAGGAAATGAGCAGCCACAAGGATGACGACCCGGATAAAACAAAAGAGGAATACGACGCAGACAACCACGCGGACCAAGAGAACCCCAACAACGATGAATACGCAAAGGACGACTAGTTCCAGATATCAATAGCATTTGGCATAATACAGACAAGAGGGGGAGCGAAAGCTCCCCTCCCTATATTTTACTTCGAAGATGCTCGTCTTGCGATGGTATCTAGAGTCCTTCTGTTCTCTATCGCATTCTCTATTATCTCATCCATCTGATTTCTATCGGCTTTTAGAAGCCTCCACTTTGATATCCCGAGCTCTCTTTGAGCCGCAGATGCCAGCGCCTCTCGGCCAAGCTGTCCACGCAATATGGGGTCCATCAATTGGGACAGACTAACATTCCCAATCTGGCTGTTTGGACTTCGGGAAGCCTTGCGTGCGGTGTCGAGCATATCCGCTAACTTATCCAAGGTTAGCCCGCTGTAGGGTCTCAGCGTTCTGATGAGAAAGTCCAATTGCCTCAATTCGTCGGCAGAATTCGGAGACATGGCTTTCAAGAACTGCCTTGCTGCTCCTAGTGTCTTTAGCAGACGAGCAACTCTGACCGGTGGTTCAGGCGAGACCGAACCCGAGGATGCGCCATCCCTACTGTCTGGGCTCAAATGGCATCGACTCTCCTCTTGATCTCTGCCGTAACTTCAGAGAATACCCTCGGAAACCCCTGCCCTCCAATGTTTTGTTCCCGAGGGTAGTGATAGACAGGGAATCCCCTCGTAAGAGACTCGCTCACTCCCACCCCGTCTTTGATGAGAGGTTCGATAATCTCATTCCCTGGGTATTGTCCCCTCAAGGCTGCAAGATTCTCCGTGGCGTCGTTGGTCCAGCCGCTCGCCCCACGGGAGGTCTGGATTCTGGTGATGACGATTCCAATGAATGCACGTGTTGGAACGTATGTTGAGACAAGCTTGTAACCTTTGGTCCTTAACAGACCAGAGTAGTCCCTAAGTTGATCCTCAATCTTGCTCATCATCTGATTCGTTAGATGCGGTGTGCCCCTTACCGAAACCGCATCGGGTATTGTTGGGACCAAGTAGCCATGGGAGGCCGCCAAGGCATTCTGCGTTACTATCTTTGTGGCCGGAGGGCAGTCAAAAATTATGTATTCGTAATCACGGTGGATTCCGTTCGTCTCAAGCCACTCGCAGATTAGCGTCCTCCGCCGCCAGTCCGACTCGACAGCGTTACCCACAGTAGTTCCACTGAGATCAATTTCCGTCTCATCGAGTGCCAGTTCGGATGGCACTATGTCCAATGTGGGGTATAGCCTCTCTAGACCTGGATGGGGTTTGTGAATGATTTCACGCCCAGGCATCGGCTGCCCTGATTTCGTCATGTGAGTGAATACTCTGTTGATGGTCTTGTGTTGTTCGACAGCTTCATCCCATTTTCGCCTTCTCATGCATACGATGGAAAGGCTGCTTTGATGATCCACATCGCAAAGGAGCACACGAGAGCCGTCTGTCTTAGAGAGCTTACAAGCTACATTGAAGGCTAGAGTTGTCTTCCCCACGCCTCCTTTGAAATTGATTATGCTGAACCTCTTGACCATGTCTTCCAAAAATCGTCCTGTTCGATTTAAGCGTAAGGGACAAGGGGTGACCTCTCTTCATACACACTCACGCGCCCTCCCGGGCTCTCTCAGGCGGTCTCTCTCGGTCTCTCGCGCGGGCACACACACGCACACGGGCAGGCGCAGGCAGGAACAGGAACAGGCACAAACGAGAGAGAGAGAGAAGAAGCGAGTGCGGGGGGTGGGATTCGAACCCACGAACCCCTAAGGGACGAGGTCCTAAGCCTCGCGCCGTTGACCAGGCTGGGCGACCCCCGCGGTGACAAGCCGGCCTGACCCTGAAACTATAACGCTTTGGCCGGAGTGTCGGCAGGCTGGAGTTCATCAGGGATTTTCACCCCTGCTCTTCTGAGGATCCCCTCCCAGTCCACCTTGAACAGGACCGCTCCGATGAGGATGAAGACGACCGCGAGGGCCGCCGTGACCCACAGCTGGTTGGCTCCGAGGACCTCTGACACCCCTCTCAGGACGGTGAACTCCAGGCCGATCTCGGCCGCGCTCTTGAGGAGCTTCGCGCCCAATGTGACAGTCGACATCAGGCCGAGCGACGTGGACGTCGCCCCTGCTCCGACGAACATGTAGTCGTCAAACGGAAAGACCGGAACGAAAGCGGCCACGAAGAGGACCGCATACAGCCCCCAGTTCGACGTGTATCTTGCGAACAGCCGCACGTTCTTGTTCCTGACGATGTACTTCTTGAGCCCGAAGGCGCCGAAATAGATGACCAGCTTGGCGGCTGTCGCCCCCACAGCAGACGCCACCACCACGACCAAGAAGGCGGTCGGGGAAAAGCCGATGAGTATCAGTTGAAGCGTTGCGATCAGGGTGTATGACCCGCCCACGAAAGGGGAGACGTTAGCAAGGAACGAAATGACCAGTATGAAGACGGCGGCCCAAATCAGGGGGTCCAACGGTCCGGGGACCGGTCCTTCGTATTTATCCCTCGTCGAGGGCAGGCGTCAAGCGGGCTCCAGTAACGTATATATCGCGACCGGAGAGGCCGCGGCCAAGGTTCTGACCCTCTATGACGCGCATGCTAGCTTTCGTGGACATCTTCGTCGACTCCCCTGCCATGGACGACGTGGTCCAGGCTCTGTCTAAAATCCCCAACGTGGAAGAGCTCTATGAGGTCACCGGAGAGTTCGACATAGTGACCCTGGTGTCCGCGGGGGACATCGAAGAGTTCCGGGACATACTGAAGAACAGGATTCTCAAGATCCGGGGGGTAAAGAGCACCGTGAGCGCCATCGTGCTCTACACCCACAAAGGGCCGAGATTCAACGGGGACTCCAAACCCAAGGCGTCAGGGCGCTAGGCGCCCGGCGAAAGATTCTCATCAGAGGCACCGGAGCCGCGATGGAACCTGAGATAGTTGATAGACGCGCTACAGGCGTTCGTGGTTGTCGCCGTCCTGGGCGTCGCCCTCGGGTCGGGGTGGGCGCTTGCGCCCTACGTGGTCAGGGTCCTCACAGGGGCACCCACCTTCCTTGACAGGTTCCTTGGCCCGCTCGAAAAAAGGCTCTACAGACTGATCGGGACGGACCCGTCGTCCGGCATGGGGTGGAAGCAGTACTTCTTCGCGGCTCTCCTTCTCAACATAGCCCAGATGGCCATAGCATTCCTCGTCCTGGTGGGCCAGGGAGCCCTCCCCCTCAACCCTCAGGGGTTCCCGGGGATGAACTGGGACCTCGCCCTCAACACCGTCGTCTCCTTCGCCTCCAACACCAACCTCCAGCACTACGCGGGGGAGAGCACGCTCTCATACTTCTCCCAGATGGGGGCGATCCAGTTCCTGCAGTTCACCTCTGCCGCGACCGGGGTCTGCGTGATGGCGGCCATGGTGAGAGGGTTCAAGCGGGGGTCAGCCGACATGGGGAACTTCTACGTCGACTTCGTGCGCGTCATCTCTAGGATCCTCCTTCCTCTCTGCTTGGTCGCTGCCGTGGTCCTGGTCGCCCTCGGCGTCCCGCAGACCCTGGGCGGGTACATCACAGTGAAGACGGTGGAAGGGGCTACCCAGAGGCTCCTGGTCGGCCCCGTGGCCTCCCTGGTGTCGATCATGCAGATAGGGACCAACGGCGGCGGCTACTTCGGGGCGAACTCGGCCTATCCGTTCCAGAACCCGACCCCTGCGACAGACGTCCTCCAGATCTACCTGATGCTCCTCTTGCCGACGACCCTCGTCTTCGCCTTCGGGGAACTGGTCGGGAAGAAAAGGGAGACCCTCCCCATCCTCATCGCGTCCTACGGCCTGCTCGCCATCGACCTGGTTATCGCATTCGTCCCCAATGTGGCGGCCGTCGGCCCTGGGATCGAGACCAGGTTCGGGGCCTTCTTCTCCACCTTCTGGACGGTCGTCACGACCGCCGTCACGACGGGGTCAGTGAACTCTTCTCTCGCGGGAAACAACCCCCTGGCGATCCTGTCGGCCTTCATGGGGATGGTGATCCAGGCGACCCCCGGGGGAGAGGGGATCGGGGTCATGTACCTGATAATGTACGTGGTCATCACGGTCTTCGTCGTCGGTCTGATGACCGGCAGGACCCCCGAGTACCTCGGGGCGAAGATCGCCGCCCGGGACGTGAAGCTTGTCATGGTCGCTTTCTTCATCCATCCGGTGATCATACTCGTCCCGACCGTGCTGGCCTACGCCACGAAGGCCGTGAACGCCATCCCGGGGTTCTCGTCGCTCCCGGCGTCGGTCGGGTTCACCCAGATCCTCTACGAGTTCACATCATCGGCTGCCAACAACGGGTCTGACTTCTTGGGGGCCGCGGCCAACACCCCCTTCTTCAACGTCGCCACGGCGGTGGTCATCTTCGTGGGACGGTTCGCTCCAATCATGGTCCTCCTTGCGCTCTCGGGCTCGATGATAGGGAGGAAGAGGTCTGAATCCCAGACCCTCCGCACGGACAGCGGGTCGTTCTCCTTGGTGCTGATAGGGAGCATCCTCCTGCTCGCGGTCTTGACCTTCCTCCCCTTCCTGATGCTGGGGCCCATCCTGACCTACTTCCAAGGCCTGGTGAATTTCCTTGGCTAGTCGCGTCCCCAGGCTCGACAGGGTCCTCGGAAGGGTCAAGCTCCCGAGGCGGCCGTCGGCCCTCACAGCGAAGACCCTCTCGGACTCCGTAGTGAGGCTCAGCCCCGTCGCACTGCTCGGCAATCCGGTCATGTTCGTCGTAGAGCTGACCTTCTTCGTGGTCACGGCGATGGCCGTGGACCCCTACGCGTTCATCCCCGTCGCCAGCCCCGCCGAGCGGGTCTTCTACGTCCAGGTGGCGGCGATCCTGCTGGTCACGGTCTGGTTCAGCACCCTCTCAGACTCGCTGGCGGAACAGCAGGCGAAGAACACGGCCAGCAGCCTGAAGCGGCTGGAGACCGAGGTCCCCGTCAAGAAGGTGGTGACGGAAGGGTGGGAGAGGAAGGTGGTCCCTGCTACCTCCAGAACCCTGCTGAAAGGAGACCTCGTAAGGCTCGACAAGGGAGACGTGGTCCCTACGGACGGCGAGGTCCTCGAAGGGATCGCGATGGTGGACGAGTCGCTGGTGACCGGGGAGTCCGCCCCTGTCCGCAAGTCCCCCGGGGACAGCCTGATCGGCGGATCCACCGTCGTGAGCGACACTATGACCGCGAGGATAACCGCGAACCCGGGCGAGAGCTATCTTGACCAGATGGTGCACCTGGTCGAGTCGTCCAAACGCCCCAAGACCCCGAACGAGGCCGCCATCACCATGGTCCTATTCGGGCTCACGGCCATCTTCACGATAATCATCCTCTCGATGCTGGGGCTCTCGGTGGAGCTGGGGCTGAACACAGACCTCTCCGTCCTGATAGCCCTGTACGTCTGTCTGCTGCCGACCACCATAGGGGCCCTCCTTCCTGCCATCGGGCTCTCGGGGATAACCCGCCTTTACGAGCGGAAGGTGGTGGCGAAGTCGGGGAAGGCGATAGAGACGGCAGGAGACACGGACGTAATCCTCTTGGACAAGACAGGGACGATAACGGTGGGGAACAGGCACGTCGTGGAGATCATCCCCTTGGGCGGGCACACCGAAAGGGAAGTGGGCGAGGCGGCCTTCCTCTCTTCCTGGTTCGACGACACGCCTGAGGGGCGGAGCGTCATCAGCGTAGCATACGAAAGGGGGTATGTCCCGCGGGAACTCAACGCCCTCGCCCTTTCGGAGGTCTACGACTTCTCCGCCAACACGCGAACGAGCGGGGTCAAGATACACTTCGGCTCCAGCTTCGTCCTGCCGAAGGGGAGCATGCAGAGGGTGCGCAGGAAGTTCTTCGTGGAAGACGCCAGCGACCGCGGGATGCACCTCTCGGGCGAGGAGAGCGAGATCGTCAAGGGGGCGCCAGACTCGTTCACGAAGGTCGGGTTCAGCATCCCAGAGGAGTTCCCCGGCCTCGTCGAGAAGATCTCCTCTGCCGGGGACACCCCCATGGCAGTGGCCAGAGACCACCAGGTGATCGGGCTCATCAGGCTCAAGGACGTGCTGAAGGAGGGGACAAAGGAGAAGATAGACGCGGTCAAGGCGATGGGGATCAGGCCGGTCATGATCACGGGGGACCAGCCGCTCACGGCGAAGAGCATCGCGTCCGAGGTGGGCATTGATGAGTTCATACCGCAAGCCAAGCCGGAAGACAAGTTCAACATCGTAAAGAAAGAACAGGCGCAGACCCGGGTGGTCTCCATGATCGGCGACGGGACCAACGACGCCCCGGCACTGGCAGCCGCGGACGTCGGGCTCGCGATGAATTCGGGGACGGAAGCGGCCAAGGAGGCGGCGAACATGGTCGACCTGGAGTCCAACCCTGCCAAGATCATAGACGTGGTGCTGCTGGGGAAGCAGCTGCTCATGACGAGAGGCGCCGTCACGGCTTTCAGCATCTCCAACGACGTCGCGAAGTACTTCGCGATCCTCCCTGTGATGTTCGCCGCCACCCTCCCTGCCCTGCATTCTCTCAACATTCTCGGGCTAGGCGTGCACACCGCCGTCCTCTCCGCCCTGATCTTCAACGCCATCATCATCCCGATGCTCATCCCATTGGCGATGCGTGGGGTCGCGTTCAGACCGTCTGACACCATGACCATCTTCCTGAGGAACGTGCTCATCTACGGTGTCGGGGGGGTGGTAGTCCCGTTCCTGGGAATCAAGCTGATCGACGTCCTTCTGGGGGCCCTCTAGGATGACGACCGAGGTGGAGCCGAAGCGGCCCCGGTCTGGGACCTACAGGCCGATAGTGGTCCTGGCCGTGCTCTCAATGCTGGTCTGCGGGCTCGTCTTCCCCCTGGTCGTCACCGGGATTGCACAGGGGGCCTTCCCCTACCAGGCGAACGGGAGTCAGGCGACCCTGAATGGGAGGAGCGTCGGGTCATACCTCGTCGACAACAACTTCACCATCCCTGTCTTCTTCCAAGGGAGGAACGAGTCCAACCCGATGAACGCCTCTGCTTCGGGGGTCGACCCCGATATCCCGCTGTCCTATGCGCTCTCTCAGGTCCCCCGGATACACAACGCCACGGGGATTCCCGAGGCGAGCCTCGTCGCGATAGTGACATCACACGTGCAGTGGACCATCTGGATAGGGGGCTCCCCATATGTCAACGTCCTAGCGCTGAACCTCGCCCTGATAGGAGACTATCCTGCGGCGTACCCGGGCTATAGCTGACCCGCTACTTCTTGGCAGCGCGCCTTTTCTTCTCTGCTTCCTTCTCCAGCTTCTTCTGCTTCTCTTTGCGCCGCAGACTGTCGTACTCGCCCAGAGGCCCCTGGTGTTCGACGTAGCCGTGGTGCATTTCTAGGGTCCTCTTCACTATCTCCTCGCTTTCCTTGTCGCGTCTGGCGAACCTGACCGATAGGTTCCTCCTGTCCAAGACCGCCCATTCGAACCCCTGGTGCTTCTTCAACTCCTCTATCGCCTGCTCCATCGCATATTCGTTCCCGAAGAGCCCCCTGACCTCCCAGGCGCCAGCCATCAATCACCGGCCCCCGGAGGGGCGATAAAACTCTACCTAGCCGAGAGCTGGGATGCGAGATCTTCCGCCGAGTCTGCGGGGAGGTCGCATGAGAAGTTCTTGCAGACGTACGCTCTGGGCTTCTTGGATGGTTCCCGCCCTTGCAGCAGGGAGGTGAGACCTGAGAGGGCCCCGAACGTCTTCCCGGTGGCCAGGACCACGGCCTTGTCAGGGATGAAGGCCCTGTATATGCCTGACATCATCGCCTCGGCCCCTTTCTCGTCGTATGCCGTCACGACCACCTCCCTGGTCCCGTTCAGGAGGAGGTCGAGCGCGGCTAGCATGCCGGTGTGGCTAGCCGGGCTCCCGGCGACGTCCTTCCCGAACGTCTTCAGGGTCCGCTCAGCCTGGGCCCTGTAGTCGGCCCTCCCAGTGATTTCGGAGAGCCTGACGAGGTCGAGCGCCGCCACCGAGTTGCCTGACGGGACCGGGCCGTCGTAGCTCAGCTTCAGGGGTGCAGGGACCCCGTCGGTGGTCATGTAGAACCCTCCGCCCTCGACGTCTTCGAACCGTGCCATCGACTCTGCCAGCCTCCTCGCTTCCGCAAGCCAGGCCGGGGCTCCGGTCGCCTCGAATAGGTCCAGCAGCCCCTGGACGAAGTAGGCGTAGTCTTCGATGGTCCCGGGGAGCGCCGCCTCCCCGCCGGCGAAGCGCCTGAGAAGCTCTCCCCCGCTCGTCATCCTCTCGAGGACGAAGCTGGCGGCATCGGCCGCCTCGACCGCATAGGAAGGCTCGCCGAGCGCCCTGCTGCCGAAGGCGAGAGCCGAGATGGCGAGCCCGTTCCACGAAGTCAGGACCTTCGTGTCGGTGGCGGGCCGGGACCTCTTGAGCCTCGCGCGGTAGAGCTGTGGCCTGAGCCGGGCGACCGCCTCTCTTTCTCCCACGCCCATCGCCTTTCCCGGCCCCAGGTGGAGGAGAGACCTCCCGCCGAAATTGCCCGTCCGGGTCACCCCGTAGAGCGCGCAGAACGTCTCGCCATCGGCAACGCCCAAGCATTCCTTCACCTCTTCCGGGGTCCAGGAGTAGTAGGCTCCTTCTCCTTCAGCCGTGTCTGCGTCCTGCGCGGAGTAGAACCCTCCTCCTTCCCCCTTCATCTCCCCCGTGATCCAGCCGAGGGTCTCCCTGACGACGTCTGCGTACTCCGGTTTTCCCGTCAGCTGATACGCTTCGGCGTAGAGCTTCGCCAGGAGGGCGTTGTCGTAGAGCATCTTCTCGAAGTGGGGGACCAGCCAGACCCTGTCGGTCGAGTACCGATGGAACCCCCCGCCCACGTGGTCTCTTATCCCCCCGGCCATCATCTCGTCCAGCGTCTTCGTCACCGCCGAAAGGGCCATCCCCTTCCCAGTCCTGTAGTGGTACCTCAGGAGGAAGGCGAGCGAGACGGGAAGAGGGAACTTCGGGGCCGTGCTGAACCCGCCGTGGGCCTGGTCGAAGGCCGAGATGAGGGAGTTGTACCCGTCATCGAGCGCAGACCCTCCAAGCTCCCCCGGCGCCCCTGAGCTGGCCTCCGCCACCGCCTTCGCCACCTGCTCCGTGTTGGCTGCCACCTCGTCCCTCTTCTCCTTCCAGAGGGTGGCGACGAACTCGAGGACCTGCATGAAGCTCGGCATGCCGAAGCGCGGCTCCGGAGGGAAGTACGTCCCTCCGTAGAACGGCTTGAGGTCGGGCGTCAGGAAGACGCTCAGGGGCCACCCGCCCCCGCCCGTCATCGCCTGCACGGCCGTCATGTAGTATGCGTCCACCTCCGGACGCTCCTCCCTGTCGACCTTGATCGGTATGAAGTTCTTGTTGATGTACGCTGCCGTCTTCTGGTCCTCGAACGACTCCCTGGCGAGCTGGTGACACCAGTGGCACGTCGAATATCCGATGCTCAGGAAGATCGGCTTCCCGTCGTTCTTGGCTCTCGCGAGCGCCTCCTTCCCCCAGGGGAGCCACTTCACCGGGTTGTACGCGTGCTCGAGGAGGTAGGGGCTCTTCTCGCCGGCAAGCCCGTTGGGCGCTTTTTCGGGCAACTTTCTCGTGCGTGGCCTTTCTCGTAATTGAAGTTGTCTGCGCGGGCGAGACTTTACATTCCAATCTGGGGGCGGACCAAGTCTTCTGGAGGAGCTGGGAGCACGCAGTACAAGTGGACGGTACTCACCGTCACCACCGTAGGAGTTCTCATGTCCGGCATAGACTCCCGGATAATCGTGATAGGCATCCCGCAGGTGGCAGCCGCGCTGCATGCCGACGCCGAGCAGGCGATCTGGTTCACCCAGGCGTACATCTTCGGGAGCACCGTCGCCCTGCTCTTCATAGGGCGGGTGAGCGACATGATTGGGAGGGTAAAGATCTACACCGCCGGCTTCACCATCTTCACTGTCGGGTCGCTGCTGACCAGCCTCTCTGTCTCCCCCGACTATGTCATAGTCTTCCGGGTCCTCCAGGGGCTCGGTTCGGCCGCTCTTTTCGCCAACAGCGCCGCGATAATCACGGACGCGACCCCAAGCGACGAGCTGGGGCTCTTTCTCGGGATCAACCAGGTGGCCTTCAGGGTCGGCGCCATGGCCGGGCTGACCCTAAGCGGGCTCATCCTGCTCTTCCTCGACTGGCGCGCCCTCTTCTACATCAACATCCCGATTGGGATCTTCGGTACCTACTGGGCGCACAGGCGGCTGAAAGAGATTTCAAAGCCCGAGAAGGGGGTCCCCATGGACTGGCCTGGGCTCTTAGCCTTCACTGCGGCCTCCATCTCGATCCTCCTGGCGCTGACCTACGCCGCCTATGGCACCTTCCCCATCGGAGGTACCGCAGCGTTGGCTTCAGCCTCCGCCGTCTTCTTGGTGCTCTTCGTATACAGGGAGCGGAGGGTCCCCCACCCTCTCCTGGACCTCAAGCTCCTGAGGATCAAGGAGTTCACCGGGGGCGTCGTGGCCCAGATGCTCAACTCCCTGGCCTGGGGGGCCGTGATACTCCTTCTGAGCCTCTATCTCCAGCTCGTCAAGGGGCTGTCTCCATTCGCAGCTGGGATTTCGATCCTCCCCTTCGACGCCGCCTTCCTGGCTGTCGGCCCGCTGAGCGGCAAGCTGTCGGACGAATACGGTCACCTGCCTTTCACCACCGGAGGGCTGGCCGTCATGAGCGCCTCCCTCCTGCTGCTCTCCACCACCACCGTCGGCACCCCCTACGTGGTGCTCGCGCTCTACCTCGTCGTCTTCGGGATGGGGGTCGGGATGTTCAGCTCCCCGAACATGAGCTCCATAATGGGGTCGGTCCCTCCTTCGGACAGAGGGGTGGCCTCCGGGGTCAGGGCGACGTTCTTCAACGTGGGGTACGTCCTGAGCTTCAACGTCGCCATCCTGGTGATGACCGCCGTCCTCCCATACTCTACCATAACCGCGGTGATCTCCTCCCCTAACCCGGCTGCGATAGCCGGCGTGGACAAGGCGCTCTTTGCGAAGGGGCTCGACTACGCCTTCCAGGTGTCCGCTGTCATCAACGCCCTGGCGATAGCCCCGTCTGTCCTCCGAGGGAAGAGGACGACGGACGCCGCCTCTCCGGGCCCCCCGATGACCGGCCTGGAGCTCGAGTAGCTCACTTCGCAATCAGAGTCATTGGCCCGCAGAGCCCCTTGAAACCTAAGGGGTCCTAGCCGGCCGTCGTCGCAGGCGAAGGAGCGGCCATCCTTCCTGCTGCCATCGCCATCCCGGATCCCATGATCGCCATGGCGAAGACCGCGAAGGCGTTGAGGAGGTGGACCCACGCTATGCCGCTGCTGAGGGCCCCCGACGTCCTCAGCACGGCGAACCCTATCAGCGCCTGGAGGAGGATGTCTACGCCGATGCCGATGGTCAACCCAAAGAGCCTCTTCGGACGTGGCGACATCCTCGCCACGTAGACGAGCGAGACTATCGCGAGGACCCCGAGGACGACCCCCCACACGATGTGGGCGGAAGAATCAAGGAACCCGAAGGAGACCAGCCCCCCGAGAGCGACTTGGACTGCCAGAGCCGCCCCTGTTATCCTGAAAAGAAGCGAGATGTTCACTTTCATCTCTGGCGGCCCGAGTCTGAGATTTGAACCCTTCGGCGCGCTTCTGTGCGGTTCCACTCGTGGCATCATCCGACCTACATTCAAATACGGGGAGGAGGCGTGATCGAACATCTTCATGCCTCTCGAAAGCCTCGAAGGCGTCAAAGAGAAGTTCGATTCGGCTGGGGGGAGGGCGACCGCATACAACGTGCTGAAGCTGAAAGACCTCGGATACGACGTCGACCGGATTCCCTATTCGATACGGGTGCTCCTGGAGAACGCAGTCCGCCACTCCGGGAAGGTCCACGGAGCCTTGGATGCGGCTCACCAGCTCGCGCAATGGCCGAAGTCGGTCGGCTCTGAGACCCCTTTCATGCCTGGAAGGGTCCTCCTTCAGGACTACACCGGGGTCCCTCTCATAGTAGACCTCGCGGCGATGCGTGACGCAGCGAAGGCGGCAGGGGTGGACCCCGGCGCCGTCAACTCGAAGATCCCGGTCGACCTCGTCATAGACCACTCCATCCAGGTGGACGCCTGGGGGAACGACCTGGCCCTGTCCATCAACCTCGAGAGGGATTACGACCGGAACTCGGAGCGCTACGCCCTGCTGAAGTGGGCCCAGTCGTCCTTCAAGGGGATGCGCGTCTTCCCGCCGGGGAAGGGGATCTGCCATCAGCTCAACCTCGAGTACCTGTCACAGGTCGTCACGGAGAGGGACGGAGAAGTGTTCCCTGACACGGTGGTCGGGACCGACTCACACACTACGATGGTCAACGGGCTGGGGGTTCTGGGGTGGGGGGTAGGAGGGATAGAAGCCGAGGCGGTGATGTTGGGGGAGCCTTACCACATGCCGGTCCCGAAGGTCTACGGGGTGAAGTTCACCGGGACTCTGAGGGAGGGGGTGACCCCCACTGACCTCGTGCTCACCGTCACAGAACGGCTCCGAGAGAAGAACGTAGTGGGGGCTTTCGTGGAGTACTTCGGGGAGGGGTACGGTCAGCTCTCTGTCCCGGACCGCGCCACCATGGGGAACATGTCCCCTGAGTACGGCGCGACCGCAGGGTTCTTTCCGGTGGACGAGGCCACGATCCGGTATCTTTCGGGGACGGCCAGACCCAGGGCCCACGTCGACCTTGTCGCCAGGTACGCGAGGCAGTATGGGTTCTACGTGGGCGCCGTCGATCCGACCTACTCCGAAGTCATCCACGTCGACCTGGACAAGATTGAGCCGTCGATATCCGGCCCCAGGAACCCGGAAGAGAGGCGCTCGCTCGTCTCAGTACCCTCGTTCACCAGGGCGCTCCTCGACCAGCGGCGTCCGTCGGAGTCCGGAGGGGTGGTGGGAGCGGGCCGGAGCCAGCTGGTGCTCAAGGCGAACGAAGCGCCAGGCGCGCTCCCCGATGGCGCTGTGGTGATAGCCGCGATCACGAGCTGCACCAACACGTCGAACCCGACGGTCATGGTGGGCGCCGGCCTGATCGCCAAGAGGGCTGTGGAGGCGGGCCTCGCCCTGAAGCCCTGGGTCAAGCCCAGCCTGTCCCCTGGTTCCACGGTCGTCACCGACTACCTCCAGAGCTCGGACCTTCTGCGCCACCTCAACGCCCTCGGTTTCTACCTCACAGGCCTGGGGTGCCAGACCTGCATCGGGAACAGCGGCCCGCTCGCCCCCGAGGTCGAGAAGGAGATCAGGGAGAGGGACGTCTATGCGGTCGCCGCCCTCTCGGGCAACAGGAACTTCGACGGAAGGATCCATCCGCTGGCGAAGGGGTCCTTCCTGATGTCCCCCATGCTGGTCGTCGCGTACGGCCTCGCGGGGAGGATCGACTTCGATTTCGCGTCAACGCCGCTTGGAAGAGGAAGTGACGGGAAGCCGGTGTTCCTAAAAGACCTCTGGCCCTCTCTCGGAGAGGTAAAGAAGACCGTCGAGGCTTCGTTGCGCTCTGGGCTCTACGAGAAGCGCTACGCGGACGCAATGAAGGGAGACGAGCGCTGGCAGAGCCTCGCCTCCTACGCTGACGACGTCTACCACTGGGAGCCGTCGTCGACCTACATCAGGGACCCTCCCTGGTTCAGGCCCCCCCTGACGGACCCGTCGAAGGAGGACATCTGCCGCGCCAGGGTGCTCGCAGTCTTCGAGGACAAGATAACCACCGACCACATTTCACCTGCGGGGACGATCGCCGTCGACAGCCCTGCCGGCGAGTATCTCGAAGGGCACGGCGTCGACTTCGTCCACTTCTCCACCTATGGGAGCAGGCGGGGGAACCACGAGATACTGGTCAGGGGCGGGTTCAGCAACATCAGGCTCAGGAACCTGCTTGCGGGGGGGAAAGAGGGCGGGTACACCAAGCACTTCCCCGACGGCGCGGTGATGACCATCTACGACGCGGCTATGAAGTATGTCAAGGAGGAAGTGCCACTGGTAATCCTCGCCGGGAAGCAGTACGGGGCGGGGAGTTCGAGGGACTGGGCGGCGAAGGCCCCCCGGCTGCTCGGGGTGAAGGCTGTCATAGCGGAAAGCTTCGAGAGGATACACAGGAGCAACCTCGTGGCGATGGGAGTGGTCCCCCTCCAGTTCAAGGAAGGGGAAGGGGTGAAGCAGCTCGGCCTCACGGGGGAGGAGTCCATCGACGTCGCAGGAATAGAGAAGATGGAGTCACCGAAGGAGTGGGTAGAAGTCGTCGCCAGGGGAAAGGAGGGAGAGAAGAAGTTCAGGGCGCTCGTCCGCGTAGACAACGCTACGGAGATGCAGTATCTCCGGTCAGGCGGAGTGCTGCCGTACGTCTTTGGGCGGCTCACGGACGCAGCGCACTAGTCCTTTCTCCCGTGTCGGGGCCGAAAGAACCACTGAAGCGCCGGAAGGGTGGCGCATGCACGCTTCTGTGCATCGGCGCAACCGTTTTAATGGCTCCGCCGTCGGTCCGGTTTCGATGCACAAGGAGTCCCTGGTCTACCTCGACGGCAGTTTCGTCGAGAAGTCGAAGGCGACGGTCTCAGTATTCGACCACGGCCTCCTCTACGGCGACGGAATCTTCGAGGGGATACGCGCCTACAACGGCAGCGTCTTCAGGCTGGTCGACCACATCGATAGGCTGTACGACTCGGCGAAGGTCATCCGCCTGACGATACCGCTCACGAAGCGCGAGATGACCGAAGCGGTACTCGAGACGATGAGGAAGAACCAGCTCAGGGACGCCTACATCAGGCTGGTGATCACCCGGGGTGTAGGGGACCTGGGGGTCAACCCGGCGCTCTGTAAGGACCCCACCATATTCATAATCGCCGAGCCGATGGAGAGCGTGCTCGGGCCCAGGGAACCCAGGGTCGTCAGCGTGATGGTCTCCTCCTACAGGAGGGACGCTGTAGACGCGACCTCCCACGAGATAAAGTCCCTGAACTACATGAACAGCATACTCGCCAAGGTGGAGGCGAACAGCGCCGGAGCGGACGACGCCATCCTCCTCGACCACCGGGGGTTCGTCTCCGAGGCGAGCGTCACGAACATCTTCCTGGTCAAGGACGGCGACGTAACGACCCCTTCGGCAGCGGCCGGGATACTCCACGGCATCACCAGGGCCCGCATCATCTCGCTCTGCTCAGACCTCGGCATCGAGGTCGCCCAGAGGGACGTCACCCCGTACGAGCTCACCTCGGCGGACGAGGTGTTCCTGGTCGGAACCAAATCGGAGATAAGGGCGGTCGGCTCCATAAGCGGGGTAAAGGTCGGGAGCGGAGGAGCAGGAGAGCTGACCAAGAAACTGTACGAGGAGTTCTGCAAGACGGTCCAGAGGCCAGAGGAGGGGACCCCGGTCTACGAGGCAGAATCCGTCAGCGTCCAACGCCGGTCATCCGGACCCGCCAGCCTATCTCGCCGACGCGGCGCCCGGGACAGCTCCCGCAGGAGCTGACATAGCAGGGTCTGGGCCCTGACCGATAAAAGGAGCAGGAATCAGTCTGCTACAGACGAAAACGGCGAGAAAAATGGGCCCTGACGAGGACACCCTCGCCTTAGCTTAGCAATATTCAAATACGCGCCGAAAATCGGGGCCCGAGGGCCCTGTTACGTGTATTGTTCGCGCCAACTAGTCTGTATTATCAAAGGAGATAGAAGCGCTTGACACCCCCTGCCAAGAAAACCGTGCGGAGGAAGAAGGTGGAAGACGAGGTCCCAGCGTTCAAAGTGAGCACCCACTTCCTCATCCCGAAGCACGAGTTGCTGACCAAGGACGAGGCTTCCCAGGTGGTGGCCAGGTTCAACGGGTCTCCTTCCCAGTTCCCGTACATCCAGGCGACTGACGCCATCGCCAAGGAGATAGGGGCGAAACCAGGCGATTTCATCAGGATAACAAGGACCAGCGAGACCGCGGGGTCCGCGGTCTATTACAGGTACGTGGTGGAGGGCTAGAGTTTGAGCAAACCGTTCGCGTCCTCCAACTCCTGGGTGATACTCAGCGACCTCCTCCAGAGGGAAGGAGTGGCCCGCCAGCACCTCAACAGCTACAACGAGTTCGTGACCAGGGGGCTCCAGAACATAGCGGACGAGATAAGCGAGGTCGAGGTCGAGACTGTCAGCACCCCGTACAAGATCAAGTTCGGCAGGGTGACCCTCGGGTCCCCCCGGGTCGTAGAGATCGACGGCTCGGTCAGCAGCATACTACCCATGGAGTCAAGGCTCAGGAACCTGACCTACTCTGCTCCCATACTTCTCGAAATGACCATCGAAGAGGAGGGGCTGCCGCGGGACACCACCCGGCAGCACATAGGCGACCTCCCCGTGATGGTGAAGTCAGAGCTCTGCCAGCTCTCGAACCGCTCCAGAGAGCAGCTGATCGAGTCTGGGGAAGACCCCAACGACCCGGGAGGGTATTTCATCATCCACGGCGCCGAGAGGGTGATCGTTGGGCTGGAGGACCTATCCCCCAACAAGATCCTGGTGGACGCCGAGAAGCTCGCAGGGGCCACCACCTACAAGTCGAGGGTATATTCGTCGGTGGTAGGTTACAGGTCCAAGCTCGAGCTGACACTAAAGCAGGACGGGGGGATCAACGTGAAGATACCGAGCTGTCCGGTGGACCTCCCTTACGTCATAGTCATGCGCGCCCTGGGGATAAAGTCGGACAGGGACATCGCCAACGCCGTCTCGCCGAAACAGGAGATCCAGGACCTCCTGGAGGTCTCCTTCGACAAGGCGAGCGAGGCCCCCACCGAGAAGGACGCGCTGGTCTACATCGGGAACAGGGTCGCCCACGGGATGCTCGAAGAGTTCAGGGTGAAGAGGGCGCTCTCCACGCTCGACTGGGGGCTCCTCCCACACCTCGGGAAGACGGAGGACAGGCGCTTCGACAAGTCGATGTTCATGGGAGAAGCCGCGTGCAAGCTCCTCGAGCTCAGGCTCGGGTGGATCGAAGCCGACGACAAGGACCACTACGGAAACAAGGTGATAAAGTTCGCAGGCCAGATGCTGGCAGACCTGTTCCGGACCGCGTTCAGGAACCTGGTCCGGGACATGAAGTACCAGCTGGAGAGAACGGGGCAGAAGAGGGGAGGGAACGTCGTAGGCGCGGCCATCAGGACGGGCATCATCACTGACAAGCTGAACAACGCCATCGCCACAGGGAACTGGGGGAGAGGGAAGGTGGGCGTGACCCAGCTCCTCGACCGAACCAACTACCTCAGCACCCTGAGCCACCTGAGGCGGGTGCAGTCGCCCCTGAGCAGGAGCCAGCCCAACTTCGAGGCCAGAGACCTCCACGCGACTCACTTCGGGAGAATCTGCCCGTCAGAGACACCGGAAGGGGTCAACTGCGGCCTCGTCAAGAATCTCGCCCTCTCGGCGATCATCTCCGTCAGCGTCCCGTCGCAGGAGGTGGAGGGGAAGCTCTGGGAGCTGGGAGCGAAGCAGATCCGCGACTCCGACGAGAAGCTTCAGGTAGAAGGGTGCAGGATATTCATGGACGGGCGCTTCCTCGGCTATGTGGACGACGGCGAGCGCCTCGCCAAGGCCTTCAGGAAGCTGAGGAGAGAGGGGCAAATCAACCCGAGCGCGAGCGTCCTCTACATCTCCCCGGTAAACGACAACGCGTACCCGAGGATATACATCAGCCTCAGCTCAGGCCGGGTCCTCAGGCCACTGGTGGTGGTCGAGAGCGGCAGGCCGCTCCTCAACCCCGAGATGATCAGCAAGGTCAGCGGAGGCCAGCTCTCCTGGAGGGACCTGGTCGACCAGGGGACCCTCGAGCTCATCGACGCCAACGAGGAGGAGAACTGCCTCGTGGCGATGGGACCCGAGGACGTCACCACGAAGAACAGCCACATGGAGCTCTTCCCAGCGGCCATGTTCGGGATCGCCGCTTCCATCATCCCGTACCCTGAGCACAACCAGTCTCCCAGGAACACCTACGAGTCGGCGATGGCGAAGCAGAGCCTCGGGTTCAGCTCTCCGACCTACCCCATCTCTCCCCACGTAAGGCAGCACCTCCTTGTCAGCCCTCAGGCACCGGTGGTACGGACCAGGACCCTCGACCTGTTGAAGATCGACGAGCGGCCCCTGGGGACCAACTGCGTCGTGGCGGTTCTTTCGTTCGAAGGGTACAACATAGAAGACGCCATCATAATGAACAGGTCGAGCGTCGAAAGAGGGATGGCGCGCTCTTTCTTCTACCGCCTCTACGAGGGAGAAGCGAAGCAGTACCTTGGCGGTATGCGGGACGCGTTCGAGGTCCCGTCGGCCGAGTCCAACATCCGCGGTTACAGGGGGGAGAAGTTCTATCGCCTTCTGGAAGGAGACGGGGTCGTAGCTCACGAGTCCCAGGTGGCCGGCGGCGACGTCGTGATCGGGAGGACCAGCCCTCCGAGGTTCATGGAGGAGTACAAGGAGTTCGAGATCAAGGGCCCCTACAGAAGGGACACCTCGGTGGCCGTCAGGCCCTCGGAGGCGGGGGTGGTCGACTCCATCTTCATGACGGAGAACGTGGAAGGAGGGAAGATGTTCAAGGTCAGGGTCAGGGACATGAGGGTCCCGGAGATCGGGGACAAGTTCGCCTCGAGGCACGGCCAGAAGGGGGTCATCGGCCTCGTCGTCCCCCAGGAGGACATGCCCTATACGGCCGAGGGGATCGTCCCAGACGTGATAATCAACCCGCACGCCTTCCCGTCCAGGATGACCGTCGGGCAGTTCATCGAATCGATCGCCGGGAAGGCAGCCGCGTTCAGGGGGTCTCCGGTAGATGGCTCCGCCTTCGCGGGGGAGAGCATCGAGGAGATGGAGAAGGTGCTCAGGGGGAGGGGGTTTGAGCCCACAGGGAGGGAGGTGATGTACGACGGCAAGACCGGGAAGAAGTTCGCCGCCGACGTCTTCGTCGGGGTGGTCTACTACCAGAAGCTCCACCACATGGTGGCCGACAAGATCCACGCGAGAGCGAGGGGACAGGTGCAGATGCTCACGAAGCAGCCCACCGAAGGGAGGGCGCGCGGGGGCGGGCTCAGGTTCGGGGAGATGGAGAGGGACTGCCTCATCGCCTACGGGGCGTCGATGGTGCTGAAGGACAGGCTACTCGACGAGGCTGACAAGACCGAGATCTACGTCTGCGAGAAGTGCGGCCTCATCGCCTATTACGACGCAAAGCAGAGGAAGTACACCTGCAAGATAGACGGTGACCAGGCGAAGATATCCACGGTCGTGGTGGCGTACGCCTTCAAGCTTCTGCTCCAGGAGATGATGAGCCTGAACATAGCCCCGAGGCTCCAGCTGAAGGACAAGGTATAGAGTCATGTCAATGGAACAGGCGCTCAAGACGATCGGGGGGATCAACTTCGCGGTCTTCTCCCCGGCAGAGGTCCGCAAGTATTCCGTCGCCGAGATCACCCAGCCCGAGACCTACGACGAGGACGGCATGCCGGTGCAGGGAGGGCTCATGGACAGCAGGCTGGGGACCCTCGAGCCAGGACAGAAGTGCGGGACGTGCGGCAGCACGGCGGGCAGATGCCCGGGACACTTCGGACACGTCGAGCTCGCCGAGCCTGTCCTCCACATCGCTTTCGTAGACGAGATCAACAGGCTGGTCCAGACCACCTGCAGGTCGTGCGGCCGGATCCTCCTCACCCAGCAGGAGCTGGACGCATACAGGACGAAGCTTGGGAGCCAGACCGACTTCACCCCCTCGCTGGTGGCGGGGGTGGCGAAGGAGATCGCCACGAAGGCGAAGAAGGTCAAGCTCTGCCCCCACTGCGGGAAGCAGCAGTACCAGATAGAGTTCACGAAACCGACCATATTCCACGAGATAACTGAGGAAGGGGGGGCGACACGCCTCCTCCCGGTGGCCATCCGCGAGAGGCTGGAGAGGTTGAACAACGACGACCTAGAGCTCCTTGGGTTCAACTCGAAGGCAGCGCGCCCGGAGTGGTTCGTCCTCCAGGTGCTCCCCGTCCCGCCGCTCACCGTTAGGCCTTCCATCACGCTCGAGTCGGGTATCAGGTCCGAGGACGATCTGACCCACAAGGTGGTGGACATCCTCAGGGTCAACCAGAGGGTCCGCGAATCGAAAGAGTCCGGTACTCCCCACCTGATCGTCCAGGACCTTGTGGACCTGCTCCACTACCACGTCACCACCTACTTTGACAACGAGGTCTCGGGGATCCCCCAGGCCCACCACCGCTCCGGAAGGCCCCTGAAGACTCTCAGCCAGCGGCTGAAGGGGAAGGAGGGGAGGTTCAGAGGGTCGCTGTCGGGGAAGAGGGTCGACTTCTCGAGCCGCACGGTCATCAGCCCGGACCCCAGCCTCGACATCGGCGACGTCGGCGTCCCCTTTGAAGTGGCAAAGAAGCTCACCATCCCGGAGAAGGTCTCTCCCTTCAACATCGAGCACCTGAAGGAGCTCGTCAACAAGGGTCCATTCGAGCACCCCGGTGCCAACTACGTCATCCGGCCGGACGGGGTAAAGATCAGGCTGGACTTCGCCAGCGACAGGAAGGCCCTCGCCGACTCCCTTGCGTCGGGGTACGTCGTCGAAAGGCACCTGATGGACGGGGACGTGGTCCTGTTCAACAGGCAGCCGTCGCTCCACAGGATGTCTGTCATGGCTCACTTCGTCAGGGTGCTCCCGTTCAGGACGTTCAGGCTGCACCCCTCGGTCTGCCCCCCGTACAACGCTGACTTCGACGGGGACGAGATGAACCTGCACGTCCCCCAGAGCGAGGAGTCGAGGTCAGAGGCGCTCATGCTGATGAGGGTCCAGGACCAGATTCTCTCTCCCAGGTACGGCGGCCCCATCATCGGCGGGATCAGAGACTTCATCACGGGGGCTTTCATGCTCACGAGGGACGAGGCGCAGCTCACCCCGGCCGAGTTCTCCAACCTCGCACTGGTGGGCGACTACGTAGGGGACCTCCCCGAACCTGCAGTGAAGGGAGCCCACCCGATGTACACCGGGAAGCAGCTCTTCTCCCTCTTCCTTCCGAAGGGGATGAATTACGTCCTGACTTCGAAGTGGGCGAAGGCCCAGAGGACAGGGAGCACCAACGACGTGGTCATCCGTAACGGGGAGCTCCTGTCAGGCGTGGTGGACAAGGCCGTGATAGGCGCCGAGGAGCCCGACTCGCTCCTGCACAGGATTGCCAAAGACTACGGCAACGAGGAAGCGCGCAACTTCCTCAACTCCATACTGAAGGTCCTCAAGAACTTCCTGACGCGCAGGGGTTTCACATACGGCTTCAACGAGCTGGAGCTCCCAGCCGACGCGAAGAAGGGGATCACTGACGCTCTGGACGAAGCGTACGCCAGCGTCGCCGACCTGCAGAAGAAGTACAAGACAGGCAGCCTCCAGCTCACCAGGGGGCTCTCGGCAGAGGACACCCTCGAAGCATACATAGTCAACGAGCTCGCAAAGGCGAGGGACAGGGCGGGGAGGATTGCCGACAGGTCCTTCCCGGCTGAGAACTCCGGGATGATCATGGCAAGGACGGGGGCGAGGGGGTCTAGCCTGAACGTAGGGCAGATGACCGCAGCCCTGGGCCAGCAGTCGGTCAGAGGGAAGAGGATCACCCACGGCATGAAGGGGAGGGCCCTCAGCCACTTCTCCTGGGACGACCCCGCCCCCGAGGCCAAGGGGTTCGTGAGGAGCAACTACAGGGACGGCCTGTCCCCGACCGAGTTCTTCTTCCACGCAATGGGAGGCCGCGAAGGGCTGGTCGACACGGCCGTCAGGACCCAGCAGAGCGGGTACATGCAGAGAAGGCTGGTGAACGCCCTTGAGCACCTCAAGGTAGAGTACGACCTCACAGTCAGGGACCCCCACGGCCACATCATCCAGTTCCTCTACGGGGAGGACGGGGTCGACCCGGCGAAGAGCGACCACGGCCGCCCCATCAACCTGGACAGGCTGGTGGAGACCGAGGAGCTTTCGCACAAGTCGAAGGCGACTGCCGACGATGCCGAGATCGAGAAGCTCCTGAAGAAGTACCAGGGCTCCCTCAACGACAGGCTCGTCAAGGAGCTCAGGGAGAAGCTTGGCGCCTCACACCTCACCGAGGAGGGGCTGAAGGAGACCATGGAGAAGGTGGATGAAGCCATGGACTACTCAAGGGTCGAACCTGGAGAGGCCTCGGGGATAGTCGCGGCGCAGTCCATAGGCGAGCCTGGCACGCAGATGACCCTCAGGACATTCCACTTCGCAGGGGTCAGGGAGAGGGACGTGACGCTCGGGCTGCCGCGCCTCATGGAGCTGGTGGACGCGAGGAAGATCCCTGCCACGCCTTCCATGGACATCTATCTCACCAAGGAGTACGCCGCGGTGAACGAGAAGGCGGTCAAGGTGGCGAAGGAGATACTTTTCACCAAGGTCGGGAACGTGGTGGTCTTCAGCGAGGTGGACCCGACAGAGGGGATCAAGCTCCATCTCGGCCCGGACCTCATGGCCGACAGGGACACCAACCCTGAGGAAATCGCCAAGGTGATCGAGACCGGCAAGCGGAAGGTCCAGCAGGACAAGAGGAACGCCAACGTCATCCACGTCAGCATGCCCGACTCCGACCTCTCGGCACTCTTCACACTGAGGAACAAGATACTCAACATGAAGCTGAAGGGGATCCCCGGGATCACGCGCGTCACGGTCGTGAAGGAGGGGGAGGAATGGTTCATCCAGACCGCCGGGTCCAATCTGGGGAAGGTGGTGCAGGTGCAGGGGGTCGACCCGACAAGGGTCTACACGAACAACGTCCACGAGGTGGCCCAGGTGTTGGGCATCGAGGCCGCCAGGGCCACGCTGGTCAGGGAGCTGATGAGCACCCTTGACGAGCAGGGACTTGAAGTGGACGTCCGTCACATCTTCCTGGTGGCAGACCTCATGACGTCGAAGGGCTACATCCAACAGATCGGCAGGCACGGCATCGCAGGGACGAAGAGCAGCGTCTTGGCTAGGGCCGCGTTCGAGATCACCGTTCCCACACTCGCCGAAGCCGCGGTGAAGGGGGAGGTCGAGGACCTGAAAGGGGTCACGGAGAACGTCATCGTGGGGCTCCCGATACCTGTCGGGACCGGCATGATCGATCTCTACATGAGCTGATGTCCTTGGCAGACACAGCCCAGCTCCAGAAAGTTCTGAAGGACGCCCTGAAGGGGGGGAAGTCAGCGGTCGGGGCCAAGGAGAGCATCGCGGGAGTCAAGGGGAGCAAGGGGGTCCTGATCACAAGGTCCATCCCGTCAGCCCTCGGCTCGAAGCTCAGGGACGAAGCGAACAAGTACAACGTCCCTGTGGTCGAGCTCCAGCAGTCGTCAGCAGAACTCGCCCGCCTGGTCGGGAAACCGTACAAGGTCTCGGCCATGGCACTGAGGAACGTCAGCGACTCAGACGTCAGACTGCTTATGCGGTGACTGTGCGGGTGCCAGAGATCAAACTTTCGTCTGATGAACTGTCCCTGATGTCCATGTTCCAGGGGATGACTGGGGCCACGGCGAGGGACTGCCTGGTCGACGAGAAGAGGGACAGGGTGATCTTCGTCGTCGCCCAGGGACAGATGGGGCTCGCAATCGGCAAGGAGGGAGCCTCGGTGAAGAAGATCGAGAGGGCGGTCAGGAGGCCCGTCGAGGTGGTTGAATGGGCCGACGACGTCGAGGGGCTCGTCAGGAACACCCTCGGGACGAAGTTCGTCCAGGAGGTCAGGGTCAGCGACAGACTAGACGGGACTAAGGGGGTGGTCGTGGTGGTGGATTCCAGGAAGAAGGGGGCTGTCCTGGGGCTGGGAGGGAAGAACGCCGAGAAGGTGAGGCTCTTGGCGAAGCGGTACTTCGACGTGAGCAACCTACAGATAACGTCAGAGCTTTGAAGCGGTTATATACGGTGGAAAAGGGCGGCGTCTGAGAATGGCTTCACCACGGGGGGAGTTCGCCGGCCGCCAGATGCTCCAGAAGAGGCAGAAGCTGCGCTGGTCGAACAAGTGGTACAAGAGGCGGAAGCTCGGCCTAGACTACAAGGCCGACCCCTTGGAGGGGGCGCCCCAGGCCCGAGGGATCGTCCTCGAGAAGGTGGGGGTGGAGTCGAAGCAGCCGAACTCAGCCATCAGAAAATGCATCCGCGCTCAGCTGGTCAAGAACGGCAAGCAGATCACCGCGTTCCTCCCCGGCGACGGAGCGCTGAACTTCGTGGATGAGCACGACGAAGTGCTGCTGCAGGGAATCGGTGGGTCGATGAAGCGCGCCATGGGAGACATCCCAGGCGTCCGCTGGACGGTCTTCAAGGTGAACGGGGTGTCACTGAACGAGCTTGTCTACGGCCGCAAGGAGAAACCGCGGAGATAGCGTTTGAGCAGGCAATCTCTCGAGTACCCCAACCTCCTCCTCTGGGAGAGGTGGGACCTTACCGGGGTGAAGGTGACAGACCCGGGGCTACAGACGGTCATAGCAGTGAAGCCGACTCTCATCCCGCACTCGGGAGGGAGGCACGAGCACAAGAGGCTCGGGAAGACCAAGATCAGCATAGTAGAGAGGCTCGTGAACTCTCTGATGCACTCAGGGAAGAAGTACGCCAAGAACACGGGGAGGATGGGTGGGAAGAAGCAGAAGGCTATGAACATAGTCAAGACCTCATTCGCGATAATCGAGCTGAGGACCGGGCAGAATCCCGTCCAGCAGCTGGTGAAAGCCATCGAGAACTCTTCCCCCAACGAAGACACCACGAGGCTGAGCTACGGTGGTGTGGTCTACCACCAGTCCGTGGACATCTCTCCGGTGAGGAGGGTGGACCTCGCGCTCCGCTTCATCTCAGAAGGGGTCAGGGAGGCTGCCTTCAACTCCCCCAAGACGGTGGAGGAGGTCCTAGCCGAAGAAGTGATACTGGCTGCGTCCGGGGACGCGAACAGCTACGCGGTGAAAAAGAAGAACGAGCAGGAACGCGTGGCTATGGCCTCCAGATAGGGCCGTCCTTCTCGTCTTCCTTCCTCAGCGCCTTCCCTCTCAGCGCGTTCTCCATCTCCGGGGGCTCGGAGATCATGGCCTCTGGTCTTGCCAGGAACGTCCTAGTCAGCTGCAGAATCTGTGGCGCCCTGAACTTCTGAAGCCTGTGGGACATCCGAAAGTCGTATCGTGGGTCCTTGGCGACGGGTGACAGGACCTCGAGCCGCGACGTGCCGATGGCGTCCCTCAGCAGGTACCCCGCCTTCAGCTGGGTGACCATGTCGTCTTCCGCGAATATCACGAGGGTCGGCTTCCTCAGCTTCTGGAGCCGGGGGATCTGCTCTTCGTCGTAGGAGCTGGCGACCAGGACGAGGGACTCGACGCTTTCGGGCCACTCGAGGGCTAGCTCGAGCGCGACCTGGCCCCCCCACCCTCCGCCTATGACGGCTGACCTGGCTATCCCGAGCTTGTCGAGCAGGTCCCGCAGCATCTGCGCCTGCGCCCTGTGGTCTGGGGTCTCCTCAGGCCCCGTCGACTTCCCGAACCCCAGGAGGTCGGGGGCTATCACCTTCCGCGAGTCAGCGAGCGCGAGGAGAGGCTCCCACACGCGCCAGCTTTCGTTCGGCTCGCTCCCGTGGAGGAGGACGACAGGGTCTCCGCTCCCCGCTGAAGCGTAGTTTACGGTGTATTCCCCGACTGGGACCTTCTTCTCAGCCGCTTCCAACTTTGACACGCCCGGGCCGCGTCTCTTTTCAACCCTTCCTATTTCGCTACTTTACGAACGAGGCCCTGAACGCGTCCCTGTTCGCCTCCAGGACCCGTTCCCTGGTGAGGACGCCGTTCCTCAGAGGGAATTGTCGCCAGGTCCATGAACCTCCAGCAGTCCTTCGTCGGGAGCTTGGTCCCCTGGGCGTGGCGATCTCCCACATGACCGAGGGGTCTATTGACCCTCCCAGGTGGACGTGCAGCTCCGCGAGCTCCGTCGAAGGGCCGACGCTCTCCGTCGCGGTCACTGGGGCTCGATGGTAGCCGGGGGCTTCGAAGAGATGGCGTAGGCGACGGCTACCACTCCCGCCACTTCGTTGGTGATCCTGCTCGAAATCCGCTCCAGGACCGGAGCGCTCAGCCTGCTCCAATCCGCGGTCATGGCGTCGACCGACTCGACGACCTTCACGGTCACCTGACGCCCCGTCGTCCTCTCGTCCCCCAGGACCCCAGTCACCAGGTCGTCGCCGACATAGGCGAATGCCTGCCAGACCTCGCCCTGGATCCCCTCCTCTTTGAGGACCTCTTCCACTATGGCACCTGCTTCCCTGCATATCCTGAGCTTCTCGGGGGTGATCTCCCCGATCACCCTCACGGCGAGGCCGGGCCCCGGGAAGGGGTGAGCCTCGACCATGGCCTTCGGGAGCCCAAGGATTGCTCCCAGCTCTCTCACTTCGTCCTTGTACAGCTCTTTCAGAGGCTCGACCAGCTTCATCGAGAGGCCTGCCGGAAGCCCCCCGACGTTGTGGTGCGTCTTGATCACAGAGGCAGGGCCCGATGACCTCCCGCTTTCGATCACGTCAGGGTAGAGGGTCCCCTGGGCAAGATACGAGAACGGGCCGCTGTCTCGCGCAAACTCCTCGAAAACGTCAGCAAACGCCTTCCCGACGATCTTCCTCTTCCGCTCGGGGTCGGGCTCCCCGGCGAGCGCCCCGAGGAACCTCTCCGAGGCGTCCACAAACGCGACGCGCACCCCGAGCTTCTCTCCGAGGTGCTTCCTGACGCGGTCCCCCTCCCCCTTCCTGAGGAGCCCCGTGTCTATGAAGACGCACTGGAGCCTGTCCCCTATCGCCCTCGCTAGGAGCCCCGCCGTCACGGAAGAGTCCACCCCGCCCGAGACCGCACAAAGGACCCTCCCCTCGAGCTTTGAGTGCTCCTCCACCGACTTCTCCAGGAACCCCTCCATGCTCCACGTCTTGCGGGCCCGGGAGATCCCGAGGACGAAGTTCGAGAGGACGTCCTGGCCCCTCTCGGTATGAGACACCTCTGGGTGGAACTGAACCCCGTACTGGGGGGCCCCGGACAGCCTCACCGCCGCGTAAGGGGATCCGTCTGTGGTAGCCAGCACCCGCATGGTCGGGGGTATCTTCGTGGCCGAGTCGGAGTGGCTCATCCAGCAGGCCAGGTCTTTCGAGACCAGCCCGTCGAAGAGGCCTCCCCCTTCGACGACCTTCACGCGCGACCGTCCGTACTCCCTCCGACCGGCCTTCCTGACCTCCCCTCCGTGGGCCTTCACCATGAGCTGGTATCCGTAGCAGATACCAAGGATCGGGATCCTCCCATCGAACAGTCCCGGCGCCGCCTCCGGCGCCCCGTCGGAATAGACGCTGGCCGGCCCCCCAGAAAGGACCACACCCGCCACGCCTACCTTCGACAGCTCTTCCAAGGGGGTGTCGTGCGGGAGGAGGGCGGCGTAGACCCCCAGCGCCCTGACCCTCCTGCAGATCAGGTGAGCGTACTGGCCTCCGAAGTCCAGGACCGCTATCCCGCCCTCCAGCCCCTGTGCGGTCATTTCTTCACCTCGAGCGAATGCGCTCCGAGCTCGGCCGAGCCGGCGGCGCTCACGGAGCCGAACGACGCCTTTGTCCACATCTCCCCGACGGTCCTGGCCCCGGCGTATCCGAAGGCCGCCTTCAGCCCGTTCTCCATCGTGGCGACGACCCCCTCGGCAGGACCTACGTAGGGGACGAACGCCTCCACCCCTTCGTCAAGGCCCTTGGCTGGTACCGAGTACCTGTCCATGGCGAAGCGGACCTTCCTCGCAGCTGCGCTCGCCATCCCCCTGTGTGTCTTGAACTTCCTTCCTTCACGGACCACGACGCTGCTCGGCGCTTCGTCCGTCCCGGCGAGCATCGACCCGAGCATCGCCACGGACGCCCCCGCTCCGAACGCCAATGCGGCGTCCCCCGGCCCCCTTATCCCTCCGTCAGCCATGACAGGGATGTCGAGCTTCCGCTCCTGGAGCGCGCTCGCCACTTCTGCCACTGCGAAGAGGGTAGGGGCGCCGACCCGGGTCACCTCGGCGGTTATGCAGATGGACCCCGAGCCTATCCCTGCCCGGAAGCCGTCCACCCTAGGGAGCTCGTCTACGATGTCGAAGGTCGCCTTCTTCGTGCCGACGTTCCCGGCTATGAAGTCCGCGCTGATGTCAGGGATGATCTTCTTCGCCGCCTCCATGACCTTGGAGGTGTGGAAGTGCGCGACGTCGGCGACGAGGAAGTCCACGACCTTGTCCAGCGCGAGGCATCGTTCCCTGTCCATCGGCGAAACCGACGCCCCGACCAGCGGTCTCCCGCTGGCGTCGACGCTGAGCGCCTCGGTCCTCGACGCCTTGACCTTCTTCGCCTGCTCCACCTGCCTCTCGACAGGCATGTTCCTGTGTATCGTCCCCGCCCCCCCGACCCTGGCCATCTCCAGGGCGAGCTTCCACTCGGTCACCGTGTCCATGGGAGAGGAGACGAGCGGGACGCGGAGCCTGAAGTTCCGGGAGAGCCTGGTAGACAGCTCGATGTTCGCGGGCTCGACCTCGCTCCTTCCAGGGAGGAGTATGAAATCTCTGAAAGTGAATACCCGCTGGGCTCCTTCAAGCTTGCTGATGAAGGGTGTTTGCAAGGCGAAGGCCTTGCCGAAGTCTGGACTCGCGTTGGGTATTTCAATGCTCCCCTGTGTCTCTTTTTGTTGACCCCCGTCTGGGCGGACCCGACGGAGCCCGGGCCGGGACAGTTTCATCGCCCCCTCTCGTGGAGCGCCATCCATGCTTGCGGAGATTTATCTAACCGGGAGCGCAGGACCGCGCCGTGACAAAGTTCGTGCTCGTGCCGGGCGCCTGGCTGGGGGCCTGGGCCTGGAAGGGGGTGGCGGACCAACTCGCGAAGGACGGGCACGAGGCGTACCCTGTCACACTGACGGGGATGGGAGAGAGGGTCCACCTGATGTCCAGGGAGGTGGGGATGGAGACCGCGGTAAACGACGTCCTCAACGTCATACGGTACAACGAGCTCGACGATTACGTCCTTGTGGGGCACAGCTTCGCCGGGAAGGTGGCCGCGGTGGTCGCGGACAGGGCCCACGACCAGGTGAAGAAAGTGATCTACCTCGACGCGTTCAGGCCAGAGAAGGTGAGAACCCCGCAGGCCGGTTTCGATCCGACCAGGGAGTTCCCGGCGCTCACCCCTGACAAGCTGGGGGTACCGCTCACGGTGCTCACCATAGACACCATAGGCAAGGACGTGGTGGGGGCTAAGAGGAACTGGATGATGTCGCTGGCGACACCATGGCCAGTAAAGCTGGCCACGGACCCGATCACGCTGTCGAAGGAGTACGACTCCGTCAAGGAGGCCTACGTGTTCTGCACCCTTTCTGGAGACCCGGTAGACGAGATCGTCGCGGGCAAATGGGGGAAGCTTGAGGGCCCCCACAAGCTGATCGAGGCCGGCCACTGGCCCATGATAACCAAACCGAAGGAGACGGCAGACGCCCTCGTCGCCCTCTCCTAGTCCCCGGTCAAGGATGGAGCGGCGGTCGCAGCCATGAACCCGAATGACCAGGCCACGTCCTGGCTGCTCGAAGAGGAACAGCCTTCGATCCGCTACCTGACCCTCACGGAGCTGCTCGGAAGGCCAGAGGGGGACCCGGACGTCAGGGCAGCCCGGGCCGGGGTCGTCAAGAAGGGGTGGGGGAAGGAGATACTCGACAGGCAGGACCCCTCGGGGTTCTGGGAGAGCGGCAGTAGCCTCTACCGGCCGAAGTACACGGGGACGAACTGGATGCTGCTTGTCCTCTCCGACCTCGGGCTCACGAAGGCTGACCGGAGGGTCGACGCCGCCTGCCGCAGGTGGATGGACCTCTTCGCGACTAAGGACGGTGGGTTCGTCGGCTCCAACAAGGGAGGGGCGAAGCAGGGCCACCTCTGCACGACCGGGAACACCGCGAGGGCGCTGGTCAAGTTCGGGTACGCCGACCACCCGAAGGTGAGGAGCGCGTTTGAGTGGTTCGTAAAAAACCAGGCCAGCCTCGGCGGTTGGTCCTGCTTCAACTACGGTGAACGCGCCAGAGGGAGGAACCTCGACTCGTGGGAGCCCATGAGCGCGTTCGCCGTCTACCCCCGGGAGAAGTGGACCCGTGGGATGAAGGGCGCCGTGGAGAAGGGGGCAGAGTTCTTCCTTGAGCGTCAACTGCACGTCCAGGGAGGCAGATACGATCCCTGGTACCGGTTCCATTATCCGGTGCACTACTACTATGATCTCCTCGTGGGACTCGACTTCATGACGGCCCTCGGGTACGTGTCCGACAAGAGGCTGGGGTACGCCGTGTCGCTGCTGAAAAAGAAGAGGAGGTCCGACGGAAGGTGGAACCTGGACTCAGTCAACCCTGACCCTGAAAGCCCTCAGGGGGCGTGGGACCGGGGGCATCCAAAACAGGCTACGGTCCCGTTCTCCCTGGAGGAAGCCGGGGAACCCAGCAAGATGGTCACCCTGAGGACGCTGAGGGTCCTGAAGCGCCTCGGGGAGTGGGCCCCGCACGGATGATGGACCGTCGCTCCACAACCGTTAACTAACCCGGGGGCCGTTTCAGGACCGAAGATGCCTCAGGAACCCGGGTCCATCTTCGGGGGCCTATTGTCCGTCTGTGTCCGGGACGACTTCCAAAAGGAAAGGAAGGTCCTGGCGGAAGGAGTCATCTTTCTGGCCCTCGGAGCGGTGAGCAGCGTCGTGACGACCTATCTCCTGAGCCTGGCCGGACTCCTGCTGTAAACAATTCAACTATCCTGTAAAGGGATACTGTCTCTTTCCAATTTACCGACTCTGGCCATGGTCAGGACATCGAAACAGCATGGGAAGAAAACTCGTACTGTTCGGATTCTGGCTCCTGGGTTACGCCCTGGGGTTCTTCGCCTGGCTCGTCAGAGCGCCCGTGATCTCGTTCATCGAGAACTTCGGGTTCAGCGCTGACACCGCGGGGGCCCTGATCACTGGCTTCGCCGGTTCGCTGGTGATGCTCGTCGGCGTGATCATGTGGAGCTACCTTTCGTCGAGCTAGACGCGAGGTTTAGAGCGCAGAGCGGAGCTCGACCCGACTCGCGCTCCCGTATTTCTGCTCCTGTCCCGAGGTTAGGCGCCGCCCCTTCTCGTCAGCCGGTGCTGGCTGGCTGGCACCATGGGTGGCTGAAACCGAGCAACCGTCCTCGTCGCACGCTCTAGTTGCCGGGGCCTCCTCACGCGGCTTGCCCGACCCGTCGTGTCCCTTACGAGGCTAACAGGGGGACTGACGCGAAGACCTTCGAGTCGTTGATCAGGTTGGCTATCCGCGAGTACTCATTGGGTTCGTGGGGGACGTCGTCGATGGTGCTCCAGACCGCCGTGGGGATCCCTTCTCGCCTGAACAGGTTCCCGACCGTCTGCCCCCCTATGCCGGTGAACTTCGGGCGGACTCCCGCGACCTTCGAAACCGCCCTGGCGAGGAGGACGGCGACCTCGCTCCCCGGGGCTGTGGCGGGTCCGGCGGGTTCCTTCTCTACTTCCTCGAGCTCTATCTTCGCGCCGCGCTTCCCCTCGAAGCGCTTGACGACCGCCTTCACGTCCCTGACGACCCTGTCCAGATCATACTCAGGGAGGACCCGGCAGTCGAAGTAGAACACGTCAACCCCCGGGATGGTGTTCACGTTCCCCACGTTCGCCTCCACCTTGGTGGGCTCGAATGAGGAGACGGGGTAGTCGTAGAGCGGGTTCCTCTTCTTGTACTCCCCGTTGAGGAGGCGGTCGACCTCCAGGGCCAGCTCCATCCCGACCCTGTGGGCGTTGAGCCCCTTCTTTGGGAGGCTGGCGTGGACCTGCTTCCCCTTCGTGGTGACCTTCATCCAGAGGAGGCCCTTCTCCGCTATCTCGATCTCCGACCCTCTGGGGGTCCCGGCGTCGGGGACGACCACCAGATCCGACCCGCTGAACAGCCTCCTCTCGAGGAGCGCCTTTACCCCGTAGTTGCTCGCGAACTCCTCGTCTGCTACGAACCAGACCCCCACGTTGAACGGGAGCGCCCTGCCCAGCTCCTTCAGCGCTTTCAGCGCGAACAGGGACGCCACCAGGGACTGGCCGTTGTCTTCGGCCCCCCGGGCGAATACTTTCCCGTCCTTGACCGCAGGTTCGAAGGGGTCTGTCTTCCAGAGGTCCCGGCTCCCTTCGGGGACCGTGTCCATATGGGAGATGAACCAGAGTGTTCGCTTCCCCCTTCCCTTCAACCTCGCCGAGATGTTCGGCCTGACCCCGCCGGGGGACTCTCCGTCCTTCACGTCGATCCTCGTCACGTCGAACCCTTCCTTCTTCAGGAACCCCTCCAGGAACGAGGCTCTTTCGGCCTCCCCCTCGCCGCCCATCCTCGGGTTGACCGCCCTTATCCTGAGCATCTTCACAAAGAAGTCTTGCATGGCCCGGGCGTCTCGGTCGACCATAGACGCGACCTTCTGTAACTCTGAGACCTCACCCATGACGGTCCCTCCGGAGAGCCGACACTAGATATGGCTTCCAGCCGGGTCGGCTGGAGAAGGAGAGTGGAATGCGGGAGTGAGGGAGGGGCCGGCCCTCGGCTCGCCGTCGGACGTCTCATGGGTCGCTACGCTTAAATACGCTGAGAAGCGGTCGCTTCATTGTAAGGACTGAGCTAGCTTGGCAGATAAGCCCCACCTGAACCTGATAGTGACCGGCCACGTGGACAACGGGAAGTCGACCTCCATGGGGCACTTCCTCTTCGACCTCGGCGCCGTCGATCAGAGGATGATCGACGAGTATGCGAAGGAGTCCGAGAAGACCGGCGCGGGTGACTCTTTCAAGTTCGCCTGGGTCCTGGACCAGCTGAAGGACGAGAGGGAGAGGGGTGTGACCATCGACCTCGCCTTCCAGCGCTTCGAGACCCCGAAGTACTTCTACACGCTCATCGACGCTCCCGGCCACAAGGACTTCATCAAGAACATGATCACCGGCGCCTCCGAGGCGGACGCGGCCGTACTGGTGGTGTCCGCGAAGAAGGGAGAGGGGGACGCGGCCATAGCGGCAGGCGGCCAGGCCAGGGAGCATGCCTTCCTCCTCAGGACCCTCGGCGTCAGCCAGCTGGTAGTGCTCGTAAACAAGATGGACGACCAGACGGTGAAGTACTCCGAGCAGAGGTACAACGAGGCGAAGCAGGACATAGAGAACCTGCTGAAGACGGTCGGGTACAACGTCTCAAAGATACGTTTCATCCCGGCCTCCGGTTGGACTGGCGAGAACCTCGTGAAGCCCTCCACCAACATGCCCTGGTACAAGGGGCCAACGGTCCTCCAAGCGCTCGACGAGTTCGTCGAGCCGCCAAAGCCCATCGACAAGCCGCTCAGGCTCCCGGTTCAGGACGTCTACACCATCACGGGGGTCGGGACGGTCCCTGTCGGAAGGGTAGAGACAGGCAAGATCAAGGTAGGTGACAGCGTGTCCATCATGCCCGAGGGGCTCACCGCTGAAGTAAAGTCCATCGAGACCCATCACACTCAGATGCAGTCCGCCCAGGCGGGAGACAACATAGGGTTCAACCTCAGGGGCGTCGCGAAGGGCGACTTCAGGCGCGGGTCCGTCCTCGGCCCCTCCAACAGCCCGCCTACCATCGCCAAGGAGTTCAGGGCACAGATAATCGTGGTCTTCCACCCGACGGCGATAGCCGCAGGGTACACTCCGGTGCTCCACGCGCACACAGCACAGGTGGCAGCGACCATCTCCGAGCTGGTGGCTAAGATCGATCCGAGGACGGGACAAGCCACAGAGGAGAAGCCGAAGACCCTCAAGACAGGGGACTCCGCCATCGTCAAGATCACCCCGCTGAGGCCCATAGTCCTCGAGACGTTCAAGGAGTACTCGGAGCTGGGGAGATTCGCGCTCAGGGACAGCGGGAGCACTGTCGCAGCTGGCATAGTCCAGGAAGTCACGCAGAAAGGCTCTGCCGAGAAAGTCGCGGCGAAGGCATAGACTTCCTCAGTCCTGCCCGTTTTCCTTTCCTGTTAGCGGATGCCGAGAACGAGGAAAGGGGCCAGGCTTGTTTAGCTCCATCATTTTCTGGAAGCGATAGCTCTTGACGTATTCACTGAAAACTGGCAATGTAGAAGCCTCTCTGCGATTGAGTCTAGCCTTCAATGGTTCTCCACCTTCGAAGGCTACGTGGGCAGACGTCATCCCCAAGCTTCGGAGGACTCGCGTGATGAATTCGGAGTTCGGTACGCTCGCGATTTCGACCACATATCTCTTTACACAGCCGTCAGAGTCAGCGACACCCTGAATGAATCGCTTCCTGAAGGATTCAGGCATATCGAAGATCCACTCCATGCGCAACATGTTCGTTGTGGTGGTTTCTCCCCAGTTCAGCCCGAGACCGACTGAGAACATCCATGCCAAGAGAGGCGAACGCTCCGTTGACCATCGGTAAGCTGGTATCGGATTCCTTCCCAAGAGTTGCCTTCCGGAAGGCGACTTGTCCTTGATTCTTGTCATTTCTAGACCGATGCTGTTGACACACAGGGTCACGAACTCCCCGAGCTGGGCATTGGTTTCTTGCCCAAGGGTGAGCTGGAGGTCAAGGTGCATCGACGCGTACCGCTGTTGCTCTCCGCCGAGTTTCGCAGAGTCTCCTACCATCATCCCGAGAAGGTAAGCAAACAACTCGGGCCGCAGAACCTGAATTTGTTGATGCAATATAGCAAAATTGTTTGCAAGTTCGTATGTCTCGTTGCGTGGCTGGACTTGTTGGATGACATTTAAGACGTCATTGTATGACTGTATCGTCAGTGGAACCTGAATCCAACCTGATGGTTCGTTTCCTCCTGAAATGAGATGCATCGGGAGCAGCTTCCAATCTGCTCTTGGCACGAGCGGCAATGAGTCGTTGGCGGCTCTGGTGAGGTATGGCTGATCCGTTCCTTCTCTCCATTCCGCGACAGTGGAACGATGCACGGACAACCTTTGCGCGGTTTCTTTGACGCCGACACCCTGTTGATGTAGCTCCACGAACTCGCAGAATCTTCTCAGTTGCTTCACGCCGAAGGGGCTAGCCTTGATGCCCCATACCCGGCTCTTCACGAACTTGAGCACAGCATCGGGTCCCTTATCGACGAGTTGGACGAACTGGTGCGAGTATCTTAGCGGCCGCTGCTCCACCATGTGGTGCCCGGGTATGATGACGACGCCCTCCCTGTGAATCTCTTTGCTCACGGTGCTTGGTGCGACGCCGAACCGCCGTGCGATGGGGACGATGGTCACCCCGCTCTTGAAGAGTTCCACCCACTTCCTGACATCCTCCTCGTCCCTCCGCCATCGGTGCCGTTTGCCATCCAGTGGAGGGCGGGCGAGGCCTGCTGGCGCGTCGTTCGGCCCCTCTTCTAGCGTCATCAAAAGGCCCAAGGAACTCTTCTTCGCTTATGAACTGCCTCCGAGTCCGACCGGGAACGTCTGCGGGGTCACGTGAAAGTGAGTTCAGGGACCCGCACTTCCAAAGAGAGCCGCCTACGATTTCCTCGCCGCCGTGACGTAGAAACCCCCCTCGACCAGCTCAAGCAGGCAGTCGGGGCAGACCGGCTTCTTGAACACCAGCCCCACTCTCTTCTCGGGGCAGCATCCATCGCAGAGGACCATCCTGCACTTCGGGCACATCCAGAGCCTCGGCTTCAGGGCGCCGCCTATCTCTCGCCCGCACCGCGAACAGAACCCTCGCACGCACACGGAAGGCGTCTCCCGGCTTTAACGGGCATCCCCGCGCTCCCTGACGTGGCCGGGGCCGGTCGAAAGTGCCCTCAGCGCCTCCTGGCGTACACCGGGGGGTGACCTCACTCGATTCCGGTCTTGTAGCCTCTCCGCGTTGAACTCATCTTCGACCCCCGGCCTGACTACGGCCTGATGCGCGAGCGCATAGTTGGACGCCGACGCGCGCGATAAGAGGGGGCTCCCTCTCGGTCAAGCTGAAGGCGCGTCTCCGGGGGGAGATGCGCGGGGATCACACCGTCCGCCCTCTCCCCTGGGCCGAACGCGCTACTTCCAGACCAGCCCGAGCACGAGGAAGACGACGCCGACCCCCAGGAGCCCTCCGTATTCCGCCTTGACCCCTCTGGAGGCCATTAGCGCTACTCCCAGGAACGAGATGACGCCTCCCATAACAAGTAGCCGGAGCTTCATCCATCTCATGTGAAGGCCGTGAGGAGGTCGGTGTAATATGCTTGCCCGCTCCCTTCGTCTTGTCGGGACCTTTCCCCGCTGGAAGGCGGCTCTGGCCGGATTGGACCTGACCGCCCCAACTCCTCCGTCTCCGTCGCGCCGGGCCGTCTGTGGAGCCGGGCCCATCTGCAACGGTTAAACCCATGCGAACCTCCGGGCTTGCTCGTGAGCTTCGACCAGCTCCTCGCGGAGGCCGGGAGCTTCAGGAACATGTTCAGCGCGGCCAGAAAACGGGGGCTCGACGTGGAGAGGGAGGTGCAGAAGGCTATGGGCATAGACAGCGAGCTCTTCAGGATCGTGGGATACACGGTGGAGAATGTAGGCGACGGAGAAGTGGCGCTGAGCTTCCCTTTCGGCCCCGCGGTGGCCAGACGGGGAGGGATGGTCCACGGGGGCGTCATAATGTACACCCTGGACAACGTCTGCGGGTTGGCTGTGATGACGGTCAATTCGGGGGCCGACCAGCTCACCATGGAGCTGAAGGTCAACTTCCTCGAGCCGCTCGAGAAGGGTCCGTTCACGGCTACCGGGAGGGTGGTCAGGGCGGGGAGGACCATAGCCGTAGCCGAGGGTGAGGTGCGCGACGCCGCCGGGAAGCTGTGCGCAAAGTCACTCGGGACCTGGTACATGATCAAGAAGGAACGGTAGCCGACCCGGGCCCGGCGCCAAACGTTTTCTATCGGAGGGGGAGGCGAGGGGACGTTGGCGTTCCTCAGGGTGGTAGAGGTGCTCCCCCCCAGGTTCCCCCTGTCAGGGTCAGGCCGCGACAGGCTGGACCTGAAAGGGGAGGTGGAGCGCTTCGTCGCCGAGGTCCGCGCGGTCGGCCGTTTCGCCGACGTGGTCCTGGTTGCCAACATGAAGAACCCCCACCTCCTCAAGATGGACGCCGTCCAGGCGGCGGTCATTGCTCAGCGCAGGACGGGGGTCGAGGCGGCGCCCGTCATCGTCGTCCGGGACCAGGTCAGGGCACAGTTCCTGTCTTCGCTCGTGGCCGCGATCTCTTCGGGGCTGCGCTCGGCCATGATCGCCTGGGGAGACGACTTCCCCGCCTCCGGGAGGGGGACGGGCCCGGGGGGGTTCACAGACCTGGCCGAGGCGATAAGGGAAGCGTCCATCGTCCGGGAGAGGTCGCGGTCGGGGATCAGGTTCTTGGCGCCCGTGGACATGAGGAGGTTAGGCGGCGGGGGAAGAAGCGCAATGGCGGCCGGGCGGCTGAAGGCGGGGGCTGACCTCCTCCTGGCGCAGCCTCCTACCACAGATCCGCACAGGACGTTCGACAGGCACGCGTCCGCGATCAGGCGATCGGGGCTGGAGGGGAGGGTCCTCCCGGGGGTCTTCCCGTTCAAGGACGCCGCCGACCTCGCCCTCTACGAGAGGATGTTCGGCTGGAAACTCTCCGAAGAGCTACACGCCGCCGCATCCGGAGGAGAGGAGGCGCTCTTCGCGCTGACGAAGGCCGTGGTAGAGCGGATCTTCCAGGGAGGGTTCCCGGGGGTGTACGTGAGCACCCGGGGTGTGCCGTCCATGGCCGAGAGGCTCCTTACGTGACGGACTCTTCCATAACCGTTATATTTCCGCTTCCGGAGCGCAACGCGTTTCATGGCCAACGATAGGGCAATCGGCGGCGGAATCTTCGCGGGCAGCGTCATCGGCATAATCGTGTACGGCCTGCTCCTCTACTTCTGGGGGACCCTGGTGGTGGAGATAACCGCCTTCGTAGGCGTGCTGATACTCCTTGCGATACTCGCCTGGATCGGATACACCATGGCGACGACCCCCCCTCCAGAGCCGATAACCGACATCCCAGAGATGGCTCCTGAAAAGCCGGCTGGGGACTCAGGGACGCCTGCCGAAGCGAAGAAGGACTGACCGCCGAAGCCTGTTAGATCTTACCCAGGCGCCGCAGCCCCATAACCAGGCCCTCCAGGCTCGCTTCGGGTCCCCCAGCTGTCGTGTCTACTGTAAGGTCGGGGGTCTCCGGCGCCTCGTATGGGTCCTGAATGCCGGTCATGTTGTTTATCTCGCCGCGGCGCGCCTTCGCGTAGAGCCCCTTGGGGTCCCGCTGCTCGCACACAGAAAGGGGCGCCTTCACGAACACTTCCACGAACCTCTCCGCGCCTATCATCTCGCGGGCTTCCGCCCTCGAGCTCCGGTAGGGAGAGATGAGCGCGACGACGGCGACCACCCCGTTCCTGGCAAGGACCTTCGCGACATAGGAGACCCTTCTGGCGTGCTCCTCCCTGTCCTCCTTCGACAAACCTAGGTCGCGGGAAAGCCCCTTCCTAACCTCGTCCCCGTCGAGCACCTCGACGTAGCGGCCGAGCCTCCCCCTGAGTTCCGCTTCCAGGAGCTTCGCCAGGGTCGACTTGCCCGAACCGGGGAGCCCGGTCATCCAGACAGCGAACCCTTCGGGACGGGGCTCTCTGGCTCCCTGCTTCTCCGCCTTCAACTGCACCCCTCGACCGCCTCGGGGAGGACCTTCCCGTCGACCGCGGGGTGGTCGGGGAAGCTGAGCCCGAACGCCCTGAGCAGGGTCGGCCCTATGTCCTCTATCCTTGCCCCCTTCACTTCCGAGCCGCCCAGGTCCCTGCGCGGGTTGGACATGAGGAAGACGCCGTACTTGGAGTGCACGGAGTCGTCGGGGCCGGTGTCGTTCTCTGATAAGTAGATCGATTGGTGCCCCACCGTCCCTGCGGATCTCCAGTCGAGGTCGTCGAAGTACACCATGAGGTCGGGCTTGTCCCCGACGGCAGAGCCGTAGAGCGCGTCCGGCTCGTAGACGCGGTTGGACATCGGCCTCCCTGACCCGTCCGTGACGGCCAGGATCTTCCTAGTCAGCTCGGACTTCTCCTCCTCCAGCATGTCAGGGTCCACGGTCCCCGTCCTCTCGCGCCCTTTTACGTTGAAGAATATCCTCGCGTAATACCCTCCCCACCCCCATGCCCGTGTCCTCTCCCAGTCTACCTCGGCCTTCTCGAGGTCGGTGGGAGACGCTGGCTCTGACTTCATGGCGAGATATCCCTCCCTCTCGAGCCACTGGTTCACGCAGAACGCCCCCTTCATCGCTTTGGAGCCGTGGTCAGAGAGGACGAACGTGGTCGTGTCCTCCCCGAATATGTCGAGTAGGCGCCCGACCTTCTCGTCGACCAGCCTGTAATACTCCAGGTCAATCCCCTCGTACCTGTTCCCGGAGACGAACTTGGGGTGTGATGGGTCGAAGTACTTCCAGAACGCGTGGTGCAGCCTGTCGAACCCTATCTCGTGCATTATGAAGAAGTCCCACCGCTTCTTCCGTGCGAGGTACTCCGCCACCCGAAAGCGTTCCTCCGTCATCTCGAAGAGCTCCTGCTTGAGCCGATCCCTGTCTTCGGTCCGGAAGGTGACGTCGAACAGGTACCTGCCGCGGCTCACGTCCATGATCTCCTCTTTGAGGGATGCGGGGTAGGTGAACTCCCTGTCGGCGCTCGGGGTCAGGAAGCAGGACACGAGGTTCCCCCCTTCCACCTGCTTGGGTGGGTATCCTGGTGGGATGCCCAGCACCACAGACTTCTTCCCGTGGCTCGCGAGGACGTCCCACACGGTGGGAAGGCGGACGTGGGCCGAGTTGACCACGTAGCCGTCGGTGTACGACGCCCCCCTCCTGTGCCTGAACCCATAGATCCCGAGCTTTCCGGGATTCTGGCCGGTCAGCATCACCATCCACGCCGGGACGGTTATCGGGGGGTCGCATGTCTCGAGGGTCCCGTGCAGCCCCCTCCGATACATCCTTTCGAAGTTCGGGAGCTCTCCAAGGAGCTTGTCGAAGAGGAGCGCCGGGGGGACCGAGTCGAGCCCGATGACCGCGATCTTCTTCGGCATGCTCACTCCACGCACGGGGCGCACCCTGTCATGGTGAGACGCTATAATTACACGTAATTAAGCACTTCGCAGGGGGGACGTCCGCGAAGAACGCCTGACGTGCCGGCCGGATGACCTGGCTCCGGTCTCGCTCCGGGGGAGCCGCTCTGCTGGGCGGGCGCGGAGCCACGAGGGTCTGTCTGGTGACCTATGCTCTAAGGCCGTACGAAGTGTACGCGTCTTCCACTCGCTTGGCGAACGAATCGAACGTGAACGTCTTCCTCACAATCCCGTTCCCCGCGTCTCCCAGTCTCTTCCTAGCCTCCGGGTCACCCATCTCGACGATGGCCCTGCCGATGCTCTCGACCTCCCCGAACTTGCAGTAGTGGATGCCTTCGCCCTCTCCGGCGACCGATCGCACCGTGGGGATGTCCGCACAGATGGCTGGCTTGTTGAAGGCCCAAGCTTCAAGGACCACCTCGGGGATGGTTTCTCCCAAGGAAGGCAAGACCAGCGCGTCGCAGCTCGCCAGGAGCTTCTTCCTCGTGTCGTCGTCGACCACCCCGAAGTCGAAGATACGCCTGTTGAGGTTCCGGCTCAGGACCTCGTTGGAGGCCTCGGCGAGGGGGCCGCTGAAACCCTTCCCGGCGACGGGGCCCGCCACCATCAGGGTCGCATCCGGTAGGTGCCTCCAGACATAGGGCATGGCCGACAGGACGTGGTAGAATCCCTTCCTGTAAGCCCGACGCCCCAGCCAAAGCACCTTGTACGCGCCTTCGTTCACGTCCTGCGGAAGGGGAATCCGCCCGTACGCGCCGGCTTCAGAGAGCTCCATGTCGACGGCAGAGGCTATCACGGCGACCTTGCCGGCTTCGACTCCGAGCTTTGACGTCAGGTACCCCTTCTCATATGGGGTCTCGACCAGTATCCCGTCCGCCTTCCTGTACAGCCACTCGCGTTCCGGCCTGGCCACATCGTGGGTCTCCGTATGGACATATCCGATTGTTATGAACGGGGGGCTCCTTCCCACGGCGCGACGCGAGAGGAGCGTCACATAGGGTAACGACGACCCGGGGGGCGCGGCGTTGACGATGTCGCAATCCCCCAGCAGCTTGACCAGGTCGGGGACCCTCTTCCAGAAGGCGCGTGGGGGCTTGAACGAGCCCCTCAGGCAGAGCGCGAAGTCGCTCGTTACCATGGTGCCTTCTGCTCCACTGGTCGGCTTGGACCCCCCTACGGTCGAGCCCGACCGAGCCGGAAGGGCGGCCGGTCCTGACCTGTAGACGGCTCGCGGGGTGAGCACCGTGACTTCGTGCCCTCGTGCGGTGAGCGCCCGGCTGATGATCCGGGTGTACGTCCTTCCGCCGGAAGGCGTGGCGGAATCGAACGAGTCGAACACGTTTAGGATTCTCAATGCGCTGACTTCGAGCGAACGGGGGGCGCGCGGTCGGCATTTGACGTTTCAGGTGGCCCGCCCGCGTCCGCGAGGGCGGCGCCGGTCGTGGGACGCCCCCAGACATGGGTCGGGAGCCGCCATGTCCTTAGAACTGATGGCAGCACGTCGAAAACCCTGCGCATTCTTCTCTCCGTGCGAGCTGGGCCCTCTCCATACGTGAGTGTCACCATCTCTTCACTGCGGCGGTCATCTGACGGACTTCAGCAATGACTCGCAGATCTGCCGGACGTCGTCTTCCACCATGCCGTAGTAGGTCGGCAGGCTCAGGCCGTGCCTCGACAGATATGCGGTCGTAGGGTTCCGGTATCGCGTGCCCTTGTAGGGGGGCAGCTCCGAGATGGGATAGAACGACGGCCGGGTCTCAATCCCTTCCCGTTCCAGTCGTTTCGCCAGGCTCGCCAGCTCGGGCACACCGAGCTTCTCTATCATCGTAGTGTACATCCAGTAGACGCAGGTGGCCCAGTCCATCTGAGGGTGAGGCTCCAGACCGGCGCTGGACAGGATGTCGGTATACCACCTCCCGACCCTCCGATACCCTCTGATCCTCGAGTCGAGCGAGCCCAACTGGGCGCATCCGATGGCGGCCTGGAGGTTCGTCATCCTGTAGTTGAATCCCACTACCGGGTGCCAGAAGTGCCTGTCCGGCTTGGCCCCGTGGTCTCGGAGCAGCCGCATCGTGCTCTCAAGACGGTCGTCCTTGGTCAGGCACATCCCCCCTTCCCCTGTCGTCAGGATCTTGTTCCCGTAGAAGCTGAAGCAGGCTACGTCTCCGAATGTGCCCACCATCCTACCTTTGTATCTGGCGCCGTGCGCCTCCGCGCAGTCTTCGATTAGGAGCAGGTCTTTGGCGGCGCAGAGCTCCTTGATGGGGTCGATGTCCACGGGGTGCCCGTATAGATGGACGACCACGACCGCCTTCGTCTTCTTGCTCAGCCTGGCTTTGACTGAGTCGACGTCGAGCCCCCAGTACTGACGGTTGACATCCGCGAGGACCGGCTTGGCTCCCGTGTAGACCACCGTGTTTGCTACCGCCACGAAGCTGAAATCCGGTACGATGACCTCGTCGCCAGGACGGATACCGCACGCCGCCAGGGCCAGGTGGAGGGCCGTGGTGCCGTTGGATGTCGAAACTCCGTGACGGTCCCCGACGAACGACGCGAAACCGTCCTCGAACTTCCTGATGAATTCGCCTTTGGAGCTTATCCACCCGGAGTCATACGCCCGCAGGAGATTCTCTCTCGCTGATGGGGGGAGGCTAGGGCGCGCGAGCGGGTATCTGAAAGCCTTCATCTCGACCCTCACGACTCGCGTTTGGGCATGGAAACGTCCTGGGCGGTGATCCTGTCGAGATTCGTGGAGACCGTCACGTCCCACGGGAACACCTTCCCGTTCAGCGCATCCTTCCATCTGCGTAGGTCTGCTTCCACCATGGTCCGGATCAGCTTGGAAAACTCCGTCTTCGGGCGCCAGCCGAAAACCCTCTTCGCCTTCGAGTAGTCGCCTTTCAGGAATGGCACGTCGAGGGGCCTCAGCAGGCTCTTGTCCACCCTGACGTAGTCCTTCCAGTCCAGCCCCGCCACGGCAAACGCCTCCTCAGCGAGCTCGCGCACCGAGTGCTCCGTCCCCGTGGCGATGACGAAGTCGTCCGCCTTGTCGCACTGCAATATCTCCCACATCGCTTCGACATATTCCGGCGCATATCCCCAGTCCCTCTTGGCCTCGAGGTTGCCGAGCCTGACCTCCTTGCCGACGCCAACGCTTATCATGGCCACGGCGTTCGTCACTTTCCGCGAGACGAACTCGAGGCTCCTGAACTGCGACTCATGGTTGAAGAGTACCCCGTTTGCGGCGAACATGCCGAAGGCGTCCCTGTAGATGCGCGTGATCCAGAAACCGTAAAGCTTGGCCGCGGCGTACGGGCTAGCCGGCGCGAAAGGGGTCCGTTCGTTCTGCAGCGCGCTGGCGCCGTCTCCGAACATCTCGCTGGAAGACGCCTGGTAGAACTTGGGGCTCGTGCCTGCCATCCTGCAAGCGTCGAGCATCCTCGTGACCCCGACCCCCGAAATGTCGCTGGTGAACACCGGCTGGTCGAACGAGGTGCCGACGAAGCTCTGGGCGGCTAGATGATAGACTTCGTCGGGGTCGGCCGTCTTGATGGCCTGGGCGAGGGAACCGGCATCGGCGAGGTCTGCCGCGATTAGTCGGACTCTGTCCTGTATGTCCAGCCCCTGGAGGCGCCAGAAGGACGGGGTTGACACCCTGCGGTACGTCCCGTAGACTTTGTATCCCTTCTTCAGGAGCAAATGTGCCAGCAGGGCCCCGTCTTGCCCCGTCACCCCGGTAATGAGCGCTCTCAAGCTCAACACTGAGGGCAGTCAGGATCCCCGGTGGCAGCCGAACCGGGCCTGGACAACCAGCGAACTCTCCTGGCGAGGTCTCCCGCCGGGGCCCTCTTGTCCTCCCTGTGCTCCGACCCTGCCGCCGTCAACCCGGCTGCTGCGCAGTAGAAGCTCCGGAGCGCTGCGGTCGGGGAGCCAAGAGGTGCGAACTTCCTCCCTGACTTCTGGAGACGGCGTCGGACCCCCTGCGATGGCCTGGGCGCTTTCCGCCTGTCCGAAAGGATGCGGACCTACGCCTCCGTCTCTTCAGCAGAGGTGCTGGTGTGCAACCTGTATCTTCTGGGACTCTTGCCTTCCCCGGTAGGTTTTATGCTTTTTACGGCGTCCATGCAGAATCTCCGACAGAGGCGGCGCTCCCCAGGCGGGGCTTCCGGAAAAGACAATATTGCTCACAGGGAAGGGCTCTGCACGTTGCTGGCCGACGGCCCCGTGGCCACCAGGATGTCGGACCGTTAGTGGCTGAGATAGCTCCACGCCGCACCGGGGTGGTCGTCTTCGGCGCATGGATAGTCAGCATCTTCACCGGCATAGTGTTCATCTCCATGGTCACCCACCGTCTGACCGCTTCGCAGTTCGGGCTCCTGGAGATCATAACTGACATCGTCGCCTTCGCGAGCTACCCCCTGTCCATCGTCAGCTACTGGGCCCCGAGAGACATAGGGCGGGGAAAGAAGTTTGGGAAGACCGCCATAGTGGCCAACCTCGCCGTCTCCCTGGGAGGGTGCGCTGTCTTCGGGCTGTTCGCCTTCGTCGGCAACAGCGCCGTCGTCTCGAGCATCGCCCTGTTCTTCTCGGCGCTCGCGCTCGTCCCGTTGGCTTACTGGTACCGGACTGCTAACTCGATCCTTTCTGTCTCCAAGCCACATGCGACGGCCTATACGCTCCTCTCCACGGAGGCCTCGAAGCTGGTCGCGGGCTATTTCCTGATCTTTGTCCTCAGATGGGGTCTCCCTGGGGTCCTGCTTTCGCTGTCTCTCTCCAACGTCGTCCAGGCAGGGCTGGGGACCTACCTTGCCCGGGGGACCTTCGAAGGCTCCCTCTCCCTGGACCAGCTCAAGGTCTGGTTCGGAAGCGCGTGGCTCCCGCTGCTGGACATGACCCCGTCGATAGTCATCTTGGCCGACACCTATGTGGTGTTCCTCGTGACGGGAGGGTACACGGTCTCAGGCTACTACCAGGCCGCCTTCGTTATCGCGTCGATGGTCGGATATTCGCGATATCTGTCCTATGCGCTCTACCCCATGCTGCTCAAGGGGGAGGCTGAGAGGGTGATCGGGGTCCTCTTCGACCTCATGATGATGGTCGGGATCCCCATGGCGGTGGGCGTTTCGGCCCTTGCCCCGGAGTTCCTCTACCTGCTGTCGAAGCAGTACGTGGTGACGTCGGTCCCGCTCATGATCCTCGCCTTCTCCGCGCTTGCGAGCGCAGTCTTTTCCCTCCTCGACTACTCCCTCATAGGGAAGGACAAGTCGGACATAGCTGAAGGGAACAGGTTCGGAAACCTCCTGAAGGGGAACCTCTTCTTCGTACCGGTGATGAACCTGACCTACGGGGTCATCTACCTCGCCGGCGTCGCGGCGGTCGCCTACTTCGGCATCTCCTTCGGGTACTCCTACCCGCTCATCATTACGCTCTGGGCTGCTGGCCAGCTCATCCTGAACCTCCTGTTCGTGGTGCTGAAGGTCAGGAGGCTGGGTCTGAGGTCCTTCGCAGGGACAGGAAGACCCCTGGCCTACTACACGCTGTCGGCGGCGGCCATGGCCGCGACGGTCCGCGCGGTTGGTCCGTCGCTTCTGGGCTTCTCCATGCCCACGATAGACTACGCGGTACGGCTCATGCTCCTGATAGCCGTGGGGATGGCCGTCTACTTCGGCATCCTCGCGGCCGTCGATAAGCGTTCGAGAGAACGGATCGCGAAGGTGCCGGGCATCTTCCTGCCGTAGACCCCACGCGCCGGACCGGTCCCCCGGGGCCGGACGGTCATCAGCTCACCCCAACAGCAAGCTGTTCGCCCCACAGTAGTCAAGGGTGGAGCCGTAGTCGCCGTCAAGCATGGATGCCAGGTCAGGTGGGATCGCCCTCGCGGTTTCCTCTTCGCTGGGTGGAGAGCTCCCTCTCCGGGCGGTCCCTGCGCGCTCCCCGAGCCCCTTCAGGGGGTTGAGCTTCCCCAGCGGCTTCCGTAACGGCCCTTTCCCTTCCGGGTCCGCGGTGTTCAGGAAGTATCTGACCGGGGTCATCACTGTCCTGGTCAGCCGGAGGTAAGGCGCCGCCGTCCTCCGTTGGTACTCGTCCAACGACTTCATTCTGCCGGCGTTCGAGCGGAGCGGCTCGACGTCGACCGCCTCCACCCCCAGGAACTCGAAGACCCGGCGCATGACCTGCTCCGGCCGTTCCGAGAGGGACTTGTTGTCCACCACCTTGACCGAGTCGCCGAACAGCCGATGATATGACGTCAGCATCTCCCGGAAGAGAAACGGGCTGGCCTGGGGCCTGAACCTTTTCTCGATCCACCGGTGGAAGTCCGACTCCAGGTGGTAGGGGAAGCCGTGGAAGTAGAGGCTCAGCAGCCTGTCCTTCTGCTCCCTGACCATGAATATGAGCTTGGCTTTGGGGGAGAATCGCCAGAGCTTCTCGGGGAAGACCGGCGGCCAGATGTACGACTGGCTCCCTTCGGCTCTGTACCGGGCCCCCTTCGCCTTCTCCAGGCGGCCCCTGTACTGCTTCATGTCAAGGTAGTTGAAGTATGGCCGTTTCATCTGGTGGTGGTGGTCCCTTGCCCAGGCCGGAACGTCGATTCCCACAGCCAGCGTGTTGGGCTCCTTCGGCTCCATCATGTAGATGGCGGGGTTCTGCTTCAGATAGTCACAGAGCGCCGTGGTGCCGCACTTCGGAAACCCGGGGACGAAGAGGTTGGGCTTCCAGTCCTCAGGCCCTTCTTCCGTGCTCACAGCCGATCCGAGCGGGCGAAACCCGCACCGCTTTGAAAACGTTTTCCGGTATCCGTTATGCGACGCCTCTGTCGGAGGCGCCGGCTACCCCGCTACCGCCCTTGGCGTCCGCAGCACGGTCTCCCTGGTCTCCGGCTCTACCGCGCCGGAGGTCTGGCGTCATGACCGGGACCCGGGGTGGCCCGCAGCAGCCCGACCTCGCGCCCGTTGACCACCCTGACGCTCTTCTCGTCCACCCTCTCCATCCCGAACCTCCCGACCAGCTCGTCGCCGGTGTCCGCGCCGTGGTACTCCACGACGCACGGAAACCCTATCCTGTCAAGCTTGAGGAGCTCCTTCTCGCCTCCTTCGCAGTCTATCTCGGCGAAGTCGAAAGGCAGCTCACGGAGATGCTTTAGGTCGAAGCGTTCGTTGTAGACGACGGCGTCCCAGTGGTTGCTTTCCATGTTGGCCCTGAGGACGTCAGCAGACCCCTTCAGATAGTCGTCCGACTCCACGCAGATGAACCTGGTGGCGCCGTGAGACGCGTAGAAGGCCGCGCTCTCGCCCTGGCCCGCTCCCACGAGGAGGACCGTCTTGTTCCTGAGAGGGAACTGGGGGAGGTAATATTTCTCCCACTTTCCCCACTCCATCACAAGCGTCTTCGCGTACACTTCGTCGAGGGCGAGCGTCCAGCCGCCGCGGGCGAGCCTCAGGCGTCCCGGCTCGTCGGAGACGCGGAACCGGTACCGCTGGCGGAGCAGGGACGGAAGGTTCCAGACGGCGTAGGTCCCGTCCACGAACTTCAAGACAGGAAGATGCCTCCTTTGCGATAGACCCAGGGCGATATTCATGCTCTTGGCGGCCTCTGACCTGGGCATACTGTGCTACCACAGGTTGGCGTCGCGCCGCATTAAGTCTTGGGTAGGCGAGGGAGGTCAGTCCGCCCGCCATCAGATGTGGGCCACGCGCGTCCCTCTGTGACAGGACATCGATCAGCTCTCTACCCGCAGAGGCGACACATGGGAGCCCAGGGGTTCAGCCGTTGTTCTCTATCATGAGGCTCCGACTCCTGCAGAACTCGTACGCCTGGGCGTAGTCCTCGTCGAGCTTGGCTGCCAGCTCCTTGGGTATCAGGCTCTCCTCCGGGACCGCTTCGATTCGCCGCCTACGGGGTCTTTCGACCTGCTCGCTCCCGCGCTTCATGACCTTCCTCAGAGGGTGGAGCTGGAACAGGCGGTTCAGAAACGGGGACCCGCGCCCCGGGTCGGCGGTGTTCCAGAGGTAGGTGACCGGCGTCCTGACGTCCCGGACGAACCTGTCTCGGCCGGAGCGGATGGCTCTGGCCTCCGGGCTCAGGGACTTCAGCTCTCCCACGTTCGACTGTATGGGAGTGACCTCAGCCCTGGTGACCCCCAGGAAGTCAGACACCGCGTCCATCACCTGCTGCGGGGACCGTTGCAGCGCGTCCCCCCCGACCACCCTCATGGAGTCTCCGAAAACGTGATAGAATGACGACAGCCTTTCGCTGTACAGGAACTTGCCGATTTCCGGTTCTACCCTTTCGCTCACCCATCTGCGGAAGTCGGGCTCCCTGTGTTCCGTGTAGAGATAGAAGTACATGGAGACCAGCCTGCTCTTCTGCTCCCTTATCATGAACAGGAGCTTAGCCCTGGGCGAGAACTCCTTCAGCTTCCGCGGAAAGCGCCTGGGAAAGATGTAGTTCTGGGACCCTTCGGCCCTGTAGCGTGCGTCCGCGTGCCGCTCGAACTGCCGCCTGTAGGCCCGAAAGCCAAGGACCGAATAGTAGGGTCGCATCAACCTGAGGTGCCTGGACCCCCAAGCCGGTATCAGCTCCCCTTCGGCCAGCGTGTTGGGCTCCTTCGGCTCCATCATGTAGATGGCGGGGTTCTGCTTCAGATAGTCACAGAGCGCCGTGGTGCCGCACTTCGGAAACCCGGGGACGAAGAGGTTGGGCTTCCAGCTTCTTTGCTCTCCCGCCATGGCTGTTGCCTGGCCGTGGGGCGTTGATTGGCTTAGAAACGTTTCTTCCGGGCTGACCTGGCGCTCGTCAGGCACCGGTCTGCGACCTAGGCCAAGAGCGGCCCCGAGGCTTCAACCGTCGGCTTCCTCGAACGAGTCGTCCAGTCTCAGGTGCTGGACGTACGCGTGGAGCACGCCTCTGGTCGAATCTATCCTCCGCCTCATCAGCTGTCTCGCGGCCGCGACGTCACCCGTTCGCGCCAGTATGAAGGCGGCCTTGAACGGCTCCTGAAACACGAGCCTCTCGAGCTGGTTCCTTGGGGTGAGGATGCCAATCTGGTAGCCGCACCTCGCGCTCTCGTACGTCTCTGCAGCCATGTCACGGCCCGACAGGTGGTGGTAATAGTTCGAGGTCGGCGTCCTGACCCACCTGTACCCCTTCCTTTCCAAGAAGAGGCGCAGCCAGTCGTCTTCGTAGTAATGGATGCTGGGGAAGCGGATCCCCTTGGCGGCCCGCGTCCGGAGCAGGGTGGCGCCGGTGAACGCCCTGTCTACCGTGTCCAGCGGGCTCTTCCTTCCAAGGACCCGGTTCAGCGACTCCATCGCCGACAGCACGTTGTCCGCGTCCCTGTTCCCCGTGCCGACGACCTGCCTCCCTTCCACCGCCCCGACCCCTTCCTTCATCGCCGAGGTGACGTCACCGAACCAGGTCGACGTGAGCACGACGTCAGTGTCGACGAACGCGAAGCAGTCGGTGGAGACCTGCTCCACCAGCTTCTGCCTGGAGCGCCCCCTCCCTTTCGTCGAGTCTACGAGCAGCCTGTTGACCGGGATGACGTCCTCGAGGTGACGGGCGAACTCTTCGGAAAGCGGTTTCAGGGAGGGTACACAGACGTCTATCTTCATCGCGGACCTCTTCCAGCGGGCGCCGTCCGCCTCGCCGTACGACGCGCAAGCGGCCCCAGGAGCGCACCGGCCCGCAGGTCTTCCCTTATCTGGACACACGAGGCGGAGTTCATCTTGCTCCTTCAAGGCCGGGTCCTGGGCTGGAATTTAAGCTGCCTCCCCGCTGCCGTCCCCCGACCAGTCCGATCCGGAGAGGACTGCATGGCACGGGGGTGCTGTCGGCCCCCACCGGCCGGGACCTGGGGTCGCCGCCGCTTCATCCTTTAGTAGTCCGGCCGTGCGACAGCGTACGACTGTTACTTGTGCGGCATAGGCGGGTGCATAGGAGAACAGGCCACGAAAGAGCTCGTGGGGCGGATGTCGACGGTGACGAGGCACAGGGGTCCAGATGACTACGGCGACTATGTCGACCGGGGGGTGGCGCTCTTCTCGAACAGGCTGAGCATCATAGACGTGGAAGGCGGCCGCCAGCCGATCTTCAACGAAGACGGGACCCTCGCCATTGTCTTCAACGGCGAGATATACAACTTCGAGGAGATCCGGGCCGGCCTCGAGTCGAAGGGGCACCGCTTCAGGACGAGGACCGACACCGAGGTCATCCTTCACGGTTTCGAGGAGCACGGGGCGAAGGTCTTCGCCATGCTCGACGGCATGTTCGCCATAGCCATCTGGGACCTCAGGCACAGGAGGCTGACCCTGGCCCGGGACCGCGCTGGGGTGAAGCCTCTCTACTATGCGAGGACGGGAAAGGGGGACCTCCTCTTCTGCAGCGAGGTCAAAGGGCTCCTGGCCCATCCGGACGTCGAGGCGGCGGTCAGCCGCGAAGGGCTGTACTATCTGATCTCGCTCTACTACATCCCGTTCGGGTTCACCCTCTTCTCAGGGGTCTACAAGGTCCCGCCGGGGCACTACTACGACTCATCGGCCGGGACGGTGACGGCTTACTGGGACCCGCGGGGGCTTAGCCCGACCCCGCCGCCAGACCCCAAAGTGATCCGGGACGCCCTGGAGCAGTCTGTGAAGCGGCAGCTGGTCTCCGACGTCGAGGTGAGCTCGTTCCTCTCAGGGGGGCTGGACAGCTCTACGGTCGCGGCTTTCGCTTCGAAGCACTACCCTCACAAGCTGAAGACCTTCTGCCTCGGCTTCGGGCACGAAGACGACGAGCTGTCTGACGCCAGGCTGGTGGCAGAGCGCTTCGGGACGGACCACCACGAGCTGATCGCCACCGACAGGGCGGCGCTGGAGCTCTACCCCGAGATGATCTGGCATTCGGAGCAGCCGAAGCTGAACACCTACTACTGGTTCGTCGACGAGTTCGCCAGCAGGTATGTGAAGGTCTGCCTGAGCGGACTAGGGGGGGACGAGCTCTTCTTCGGGTACCCTACGTCGTCAAGGTTCACGGCGTTCCAGAAGGCGCAGCGCCTGATGAGCGTCCCCGGGGCTTCGCTCCTGTCGGCCTTCGCGACCGGAAAGAGGAAGAAGGTCATCGCCAGCGTCAAGGACAGGACCTCTTCGTACCTGACCATAGTGTCCCCCGTGTACGGTTCCATCGACGACACTGTCTTCTCCGGGCCCGTCTCCGCCGAACGGGCACGTCTGACCGACAGGATGCGGGCGTCGTTCTTCAGCGCGCCGGGTGCCGATTTCGTGCAGCAGGCGGTGTTCGCCGAGTTCAGCACGAAGCTCCCTGACGACTTCCTCGCCATGGAGGACGCGACCTCGATGGCGCACTCCCTCGAAGTAAGGGTTCCACTCCTGGACAACCAGCTGATGGACCTCATGCTCCCCGTACCGTATCGGTACAACTACGGGAGCGGGGCGGGGAAGGCTCTCCTCAGGGAGGCGATGGTCGGCGTCCTGCCGAAGGAGTGCTTCAAGAAGCCGAAGCACGGGTTCAGCCTGGACATCGTAAAATGGTGGCCGGGGGAGTTCGGCGAAGAGATCAGGAGCGTCGTCTCTGACTCGCAGACGGTGAAACAGTACTTCGACGTCGGGGCCCTGAAGAGGCTGATGCCCTCGGCCAAGGAGTCGTACAGCACGGTCTCTCTCCTCTGGCACGTCTACGCTTTCCATATCTGGCACGAGCTCTTCGTGGAGAAGGGGAAGGAGAGGGTGATGGCTTCCGCCCCTCGGATTTCCAGCTGACTTCTGCCAGCGAGCTTGTCGCGCGGCCGGTAGTGCGGACCGGCTCACTTGGTCGGGACCCTGAGGGCCCGGCCCACTCCGCAGTAGACGAACCCTGCGGCCGTCGCCGCGGCCGGGTCGACCGAGTTCCTGGCGTCCACGAGGGCGGCCTTGGCGCTGGCGGCCTTCGAAAGCGAAGCGAGGTCGAGCTCCTTGAACTCTGAGTGGGCCGTACCGAGGAGGATACAGTCGGCGCCCTTGGACGCTTCGAGCGCGCTCTTCGCCCCGAGGTAACCCAGGACCTCCTCCCCCCTGTACATCGGGTCGTAGACGGAGATCTCGGCCCCCATCGCGGAGAGCCTTTTCATCGCCCTTTCCACCGGGGTCAGCTGCACGTCCTTGACGTCGGGCTTGTAGGCGACCCCGAAGACCGCGACCTTCGACCCTCTGACTGTCTTCCCGACCCTGTTTAGCGCCTCGGAAGTGAGCTCCACCACGTGCTCTGGCATCCTGTCGTTGATCTCCCTCGCCATCCTCACCAGATAGGGGATGTCCCCAGCCTTGAGGGCCTCTGCTATCATGTAGTATGAGTTGCTCGGGAGGCATGGCCCCCCAACGCCGATCCCTGGGTAGTGGGGGACGAAGTTGTACTTTGTGGCACAGGCGTCTATGACCTCCCTCGCGTCGATCCCGAGCCCTTCGAAGAGCAGCGCGAACTCGTTCGACAGCGCTATGTTCACGTCCCTGAATATGTTCTCGGTGAGCTTGACCGCGTTCGCGGTGCGCGGGGACGTCACCCGGATCGGCTCTACCCCGAGAGCCTCCCTGTAGAGCTCGACGACGACGGAAGCGCACTCGGGCCCGGTGGCCCCTATGATCCTCGGCAGGGACTTCATGTCTCTGAGTATCCTCCCGGGGTCGGACCTCTCTGGGCAGGCGGCGAGCCCGAAGTCGTGCGTAGCCCGGAGGCCCGACGACTCCAGCGTGGGGCCGATCAGGCCCTCCACTATCCCTGGCCCCACAGTGCTCTCGGTGATCACCACCGTCCCGCTTCTGAGCCCCTTTCCGATGTCTTCGGACGCACGTCTGACGGCGGAGTAGTCTGGGGTCTTCCCCTGGTCCACGGGGGTGGGGACGCATATCACGACGAAGTCGGAGTCGAATGCCCCTTCGGGGGACCGCGTAGCTTTCATGGTCCCGCTCTTGGCGTGCTTTCTCACAAGGTCTCCCAGGCCGGGCTCGTCGACGAACTTGCACCTCCCCGCGTTCGTGTCCGCTACCACCGAAGGGTCGATGTCGAAGCCTGTGACCTTCGCCCCGGCCTCTGCGAAGAGAGCGGCGGTCGGGAGCCCGATCCTCCCGAGGCCCACGACCGTTATCTTCACGGCCCCCTGCTTCAGCCTCCGGGCGACGGTCCCGGGGGGGACCCTGAGCTGCTCGGTCTTCTCGGGAGCCAACTGGATACTAGCCCGCGGCCATCGGTGCACTTTATTATGATTTGTCGCGCAGCGGCGCCCAGTGCGTCGGGGCTCAGCTTGGACAAGTTGAAACGAAGCGGGGTGGGGGTCTTCATGGCCGTCCGCAACGAAAAGGAGGTCGGACGGGTCCTGGAGTCCCTCGAGGCGCAGGATGTCAAACCCGGCGTGGTGGTGGTCGTGGACGACGGGTCCACGGACGGGACCGGAGGGTTCCTCGACTCAGCGAAAAGGAGGTTCTCCTTCGACCTTGAAGTCGTCCACCGTCCTCCTCACCCTGGGAGCTACGTGGGTAGGCCGGAGCTCGCCGGGGTGCTCAACTCGGGATTGGAGGTGCTCGCACGGAGAAACCCCCTGCCCGATTTCGTCATGAAGCTCGACGGCGACCACGCCCTCCCGCCTGACTATCTGGGCCGGGTGCTGGAGAGGATGGCCGCAGACCCCCGCCTTGGGGTCGCCAGCGGCTGCATCTCTGGGGAACGCTACACGGAGAAGTCACCCAGGGGGTCCGGGATGGTGGTCAGGGCCGACTTCTGGAGGGACGCGAACGGGATGCGTTTCCCCCTGGAATACGGCTGGGAGAGCTGGCTGTATCTGAAGGCCCAGGCTTCGGGGTATGAGACCAGGTCATTCCCGGACATAGTAAGCGCTATCTCGCGCCCGACCGCCCTTTCGAAGGGGGTCCTCTACGGGAGGGCGATGTACGCCCTGGGATACTACTGGCCCTATGCCATAGGGAGGTGCCTGGTCTTCCTCCCTCGCTCCCCATGGAGCGCCCTGCAGATGCTCCGGGGATACGTAGATCACAGGGGGGTCGGTCGCCTGGACGTCGCCCCCTGGGTGAAAAGGGCCCAGCGCAGGTCACTTCTAAAGAGGGGGACGAGGATGGTCGCGCGCATTGGGGCCAGGTAGCGGCGACATAGACGCCGTAGTCTTCGACCTCGACGGGACCCTGTTCCACCTCCCTGTGGACTGGAAGGCGGTGAGGCGAGACCTGGAGGCTTCGTACGGTTCCGGCTTCGGGGGCGCGCCGATCTTCGCAAAGCTCAGGGAGCTGTCCAGGTCGGAGCCAGGGGCTCTGCCGAGGCTCTTTGCAGTGATAGACTCCTACGAGGTGAGGGCGGCTGAGGACGCGTCCCCCGTGGGGGGGTCCCTGGCTCTGCTTTCCTCTGCGCGCTCGAGGCGCCCCCTCGCCCTGGTCACCATGCAGGGGAGGAAGGCGACCGCGAGGGTACTGGCGCGCTTCGGGCTGGTCGGCTCCTTCGCCGCGGTGCTTACACGCGAGGACTCGCTGAGCCGGGAGGCCCAGATCCTGTCAGCATGCCGCACGCTGGGCTCGCCTCCCTCCCGCGCCCTGTTCGTGGGGGACAAGAGGAGTGACCTAGAAGACGGAAAGGCCGCTGGAGCGAAGGTGGCGCTGGTCGGGAGGCGCGCGAGCCCCGAGTGGGGGGGTGACTACTACTCCGAAGACCCCGCAGGCCTGGCGCCGATGGTCTGAGCTGCCGCGGACCATTCTTCACCGGACTGCGGCGCGGCAGAGCCACAGAATCTTCCTGTGCAACTCGCCGTTAGCGGAGGCCACGAAGTTGAACCTGTGCTCCAGGTCGAACTCAGGCGACAGCCTCCTCCCTCTCGGGTCAGTCAGCACCGCCCCTGCCTCCAGGGCTATGAGGCCGGCCGCTGCGAAGTCTGTTACCCTCATCTTCCCCCTGAGGTCGACGAAAGCGTCGGTCTTCCCCTCCGCGAGGTAGCAGAGCTCGAGGGCGTTGGCGCCCAGGTGCACTTGCCGCTTCACCCCTTCGATGAGCGGTCCCTGGCGCGCCGTCATCCTCTCTCGGGTCCCGCTCAGGTCCACCCCCACCACCGCGGTCGACGGGTCGGCGGTCCGGCTCGTCCTGATCGTCTTGCCGTTCTTTGTCGCCCCCTTCCCCCTCCGGGCGGCGTAGACGTCGCCGGTCACGAGGTCCCTGACCACCCCTACCCTGACGTCGTCCATCGTCCTTCCGTCTGCCAGGGCCACCGAGGTGCAGTAGAATGGTATGCCGTGCTCGAAGTTGGAGGACCCGTCGAGAGGGTCGACTATCGCCAGAATCGCGGCGTCGTCGTCTCCCACCGACCCAGCCTCCTCAGTCAGGACCTTCGCCCCTCCCGCCCGGAGGATGTGCTTCAAGAGAATGTCCTCCGCCTTCTTGTCCGCATAGATCGTCTTGTCGCCGGCCGCGCCCACGCCGATCACGGTTCCCCTCCCTCCGCGCCTGGCCAGGGGCGCCAGCCGGCGCATGACAGCCTCGGTAGAGGAGAGGAGGAGTCTCTCCCACTCGTCCTCTTTCACGTCGCCGTCGCCCTGCGCCTGTCGAGTATGGCCAGGATCTCGCCGAGGGTCACTCTGGTGTCGGAGTCGGTCTGGACCTCTTCCACTTCTTTCTCCCCCAGGTCACTGTGGACCTCTTCCAGGGCGGTGTAGTACCTGGTCCTGAAGTACTCCGAGACGTTCTTCTCCCTCTCGTCCTTCCCCAGCTGTCTGCTGGAGATGGTCTCGTTCCCAGCCCTCAGGCGGATGTAGATGTCTGGCCTCAGCGACGGCTCCTTGAGGACGCGCCTGGCCATCTCCATCATGGACGGATACGCGTCGCTCTTCTTCAGCTCGTGCCTTATCTTGGCGTAGGCGAGGTCAGACAGCAGGTACCCTTCCGAGACCACGTTCCTGGTCGCCCTGAGCTTGGATATCACCGAGCTGTAGACGAGCGTCGCCCCCAGGAGGCTGAAGTCCGCTGCGGTGTCTGCTCTGTCTGCGACCGGGACGTCATGGGGGACAGCGTGGGCGGACTCCTGCAGCCGGAACCATCCCATCAGCTCCAGACCCACTGCCAGGGTGGTCTTGCCCGTCCCCGAGAACCCCTCGAGGACTATGAACGTCAAAGCGCCTGCGCTTTCGGCGTTCCGGATTTAACCTATGGGCCAGGCGCTACGGAAGCGCGGCGAAGACCCCGTAGTTGAACAGCGCGAGGTACAGAAGGTATGCCGCATATCCTATCCCCAGGTAGGCGACAGTCGGGACGCCGTAGCGCACGACGACTGACGCGTCGGGCTTGTCCGCCTTCTCGACTTCGTCCCTGGCCACGTTGACGTCCCCGCTCACCTGGGTCCTGGCGCCGTCTGAGACGATGGCCTTCGGGATCCACCTTTGCTCGCGGAGGAACTGCTCCATCGATATCGTCTTCTCTCTCACGTTCCCCCTCGAGAGCTCGTACCCTATGTGACCCAGCGCCACCACGGCGGTGCCGATGAGCGGGGCGAAGGGTGAGAGGACGTAGGGGTCTGCCGCTATGAAGGCGATCGCTATCCCGTCCGCCTGCCCGATCCCCCCGAGAAAGGTGAAGGCGAGAGCAATCCCTCCGAGGAGGACGAACTTGGCGACGAAGAACTCGAACCCGAAGAACCCGCTCGCGTAAAACGAGTAGACGATGTAGCAGACCCCTGCCGCCGCCGGGATCCAGACCAGGTCGCTGACAGCCCTGTCCTTCACGTCCTGATAGGAGGCCATCACGAACGAAGCCAGTATGAGGAGCTGGGCGTACAACAGCCCCACCGGCCCCGGCCGACGATATAAGAAGCAGGGAGTCAGCGCGCCGTTTCGTCCACTTTCAGCTTCTGCCCTGCGAAGATGCGCTCGACTTTGGCGATGTCGTCGATCTCGGAGGGCCCTTTGTCTGTCCTTATCCTCTTTATCCGGGGGAACCTTAGCGCGAACCCCGAGTCGTGCCTCCCGCTGCGCTGGATGCTGTCGAATGCGACCTCGACGACTATCTCAGGTCTGACCTGCCGCCTGTGTCCGAAGTCTTTCACGGTCGTCTCTTTCAGCCGCTTCGTCATCTCTTCGATCTCCCTGTCGGTCAGCCCGCTGTACGCCTTCCCTACGGTCTTCAGCGCGTCCCCGTCCCTGACGGCAAAGGTGTAGTCGGAGATCACCCCTGCCCTCTTCCCGTGGCCGTATTCGGCGCCGACTATGACGACGTCCAGGGTGTCGAGTTCCTCCTTCAGCTTCGCCCATCCTGACCCTCTCTTCCCCATGGCGTAGGTCCCCCCGGGGTCCTTCACCACTAGACCTTCGTATCCCAGTTCCCTGCTTCGCCTGAACGCCGCCATCACGTCTCCTTCGGTCTTCACATCTACGGACTCCGCGATCCTCGCCGGTGACCCGGCGACCACCGCCGCAAGGAGCTTCCTCCTTTCCGAGAGAGGGAGTCCGACTGTCTCCCCGCCGTCCAGGGACAGGATGTCGAACGCGAAGTAGGTCACGGGGGCCTTCTTCCTGGCCCCTTCGAAATCCTCCTGCCTCCTGAGCCGTCTCTGCAGCAGCTGAAAGGGGAGGGGGCGGCCGTCAGCGAACGGGACCGCCTCTCCGTCGAGCACGAACTCTCTCCTCCGACCCGCGAAGGCGGAGACGACCTCGGGGAAGCCTTCGGTGATGTCCTCGAGCCTCCTCGAGTAGACGCGGACCGTCCCTTTCGAACTGTGGACCTGCGCCCTGACGCCGTCGTACTTGTACTCGGCATAAGCCGTCCGGCCGAAGTGCTCGGCGATTTCCCCGGGGGTCGTGAAGGGTTCGGCGAGCATGAAGTTCACCGGTCTGAACGGTTGGATCCTGGCAGACCGCGTGTCCCCCTTCGCCGCGGACTCCGCGAAGGTCCCGATGTCCCCCAGCACCATGTGCGCCCTTTCCGCTTCCTCGTCCGAAAGCCCATAGGCTGCGGCTATCGCCTCCTTCAAGAGCCCGGAGACCAGCCCGGTCCTCATCTCCCCTGTGAGAACCTTGACTATGTACTTCCCCTCGAGCGGGGTCGCGGCCAGCAGGAGGGACTTCACTATCCCGCGCTTGGTCCCTGAAGACCCTTGCCCCTTCGTCGCTCTCAGTCTCGCGAACGCGTCGTCGAGGGCGGCCAGGGTCAGGTCCTCCCCGAAGAGGGACTGCTCCTGCTTGTCGCGCAGGAGGACCTCGGCGACCTCGCCCAGGTCGCCCCGCTTCAGGTAGACCTTCGAGACGTCCTCTTCCGTCGCTCCGGTCGCTTCGCGTATGACGTCCAGGAGGGTGGAGTATCCCACCTGGGCCTCGTCCCTGCTCCCCCTCTGGGAGGACCTCCCGGAAGCGATACGAGAGGCTACCCTGGCGTCGTCAGGGCTGAGGTCTTTGAGGTACGCCGACAGGATGGCGACCTTCTCGTTCTTGCTGGCGGTCCCCTTCGCCCGTTCGAGCGCTTCTGCCAGCGCGATGAATCTCGCGCTTTTCATTGGGCGAGCGGTACCGCCATGACCAGGGCCGCCTCGCCGTCCTTGTAGTACCCCTCGAGCCTCCCGGAAGTCTTGTAGCCGAGCTTCTGGTAGAGGGTGATGGCGTCACTGTTCGAGACGCGGACTTCCAGATAGCACTCGGTTGCCCCCTTCGCAGCCATCGCCGCCTGAGAGGTATTGAGGAGCTGCGTGCCCACTCCCTTCCCCCTGTGTTCCTCTCTGACCGCCACCGACACGATGTGCCCCTTCTTCGAGAGCCCCAGCCGTCTGAGGTGCGAGAACCCGTACTCTATCCTCCCCATGACGTATCCGACCACCTTCCCCTCAAGCTCCGCGACCAGGAAAGGCTCGGGGAACTCGGAGAGAATCTCGTAGTAGAAGAAGTCAGAGTAGTGCTCTGGGAGCGTATCCTCGTTGATCTGGATGACCCCTGGGATGTCTTCCCTCTCGCACTGCCTTACCTGATAGTCTCCGACCCTCGCGACCACAGACTTCTGCAAGTCCCGCCTTGCGGGCCGCTTGTGGACGATTAAACCTTCCTGGCCGTCCAAAGCCTTTATCGGAACTCTGGCCGGCCCGTCCTCCAATGTCGGGGCAGGCCCAGGGGGTGGAGCAGATGGTCCGCGACCTCTTCGTGGTGAGGCAGTCCTTCTCCCTCCCGGATGGCGAGTACGAGTTCCAGATAGACTACGACGAAGGGACCAAGTCGAAGTTCGCCAGGCTGAAGGAGAAGGCGGGAGGACTGGGGTACAGGCCCGGGCTCACCGGGGGGATGGACGAGTGCGTGCTGACGCTGAAGAAGACCGAGCAGGGCCCGGGGAAGATGCCGCGCCTCCCTGTCTTCTTCCTTTTCTTCACCCTCGCAGCCCTGGTCGTCTCGTCCATAGAAGAGTTCGAAGTGAATCGGCAGCTTCTCCCGAGCTTCGCGAGTTACCTGGGTTTCTTCGCCTTCTGGGTCTGCGTGGCTGCGATCCTCGCCGCCCATGAGTTGGGGCAGCGACTCATGGCCAGGAGCAGAGACGCCGGCCATGCGAGCAGCTATGTCATACCGGGGATTCCCATCATCCCCCCCTATCTGCCGTCCCTCGGGTTCGCCACCTCACAGAGAGAGCCCGCGCTGAACAGGGACAGTCTCTTCGACGCCGTGGTGGCCGGGCCGCTGGCCATGCTCCTCCTTTCGGTCCTGCTCTATGCCATAGGGGTTGTGACCGCCTCTCAGTCGACCGTCCCTTTCGCCTCGACCCAGCTCGCGAACACCACCGTGACCGTCCCTCCGAACGCTATCCAGATGGGGCTCGGCTTCCTGCTCTCCCCTCTAGTCCGCACCGTCCCCCCGGGCTATGTCTTGGTCTCTCCCATGGCGGATGCGGCCGTGATAGGGTTCATCCTGGTCTTCCTTTCTCTACTCCCCATGGCGTTCTATGACGGGGGAATGCTCGCGTCTGCCGCCTGGGGCCAGAGGTCGGCGAGGATAGCGGGGTACCTCAGCGTCCTGGCGCTGCTGGCCATCGACACCCCGAACTACTGGGCAGTGGCGATAATCGCCTTGATACTCGCGGGGAGGCCCTTTCAGCTCAGGCTACTGGACGAAGTCTCAGGGCTGTCGAAAGCCCGGCGCTTGCTCGTGGTGGTGCTAATACTGGTAGCTGTCCTCTGCATACCCATCCCGCAGAACATCGCCACCTTTCCGCTAGGCTGACTCGATCAGGCACTCGGGAGCCCGCGGGACCACGTTCACCTTGCCGCTCCGGCCCACCTTGTTGAGCAGCCTCCCCACCGCCTCCCCTGATCCCTTGGCTGTGACGAGGCCGAGCTTTGACCGCGCATACGTCTCGGGGAGCCCGGAGAGGAGCAGCATGTCGTATTCGTCCTTCAGCTTGTTGAGGTAGAAGACCTCCTCGAGCCCGTCCACGTAGACCCCATGCCTCCTTTTATCATCGGACAGCCTTCCTGTCACCATCATCTCCAGGGCTGTCGAACCCACCCCCTCGGAGCACTCTGCGATGAGCAGGATCGTCCCCGTCTTCCTGACCGCGTCGACGACGTTCCACACGCCGCGGACTGCCGACGAAAGCGTGTCGTCGTATCCGCACCCCCCGGCGCCCACGACGAGCCCCTTCGCCTGCGGCATCTGCGTCCGTGCGAACGCGTTCTTGATGGCGTCGAAGGGAGCGTCTTCGAGGGCCGCCTGCGCCTTACCGCCCCTTGGGACGACGGTCACGAACTTCGGCTCGGTTATCCTCTCGACCATTTCCTCGATGGCTTCGTAGGGGGTCCCCTTCCTGAACGGAGCGGGCTCCATCGTCTTCTCGCCCTCCGCGGCCATCGCACGGGCCCGGGCTACCCAGTCGAGGCACGCCTCGACCTTGGCGTCGAGGAGCCCGAAGAACGGGTCGGGTTTCGCAGTACCGATGAACAGCTTCGTCCCCGCCGCCTTGAGCTCGGGCGCTACAGTCACGTCGTCGCCTTCTTTGGCGGGGAGTGGCGGCGGCAGGGTCGTGATCCTTCCCTTCAGTTCCGGGACCGATGCCTCTATCCTCTTTGGGGCCGGGGAGTAGAAAGCTTGGGGAGTCGCTCCAGGCGGTGCCGCGAGCCCTTTCAGGACCTCCAGGGTGGCGGGAGCCGCGTCGCAGACGAACACCGAAGCCGAACCCCTGGCCAGCTCGACCAGCCTTTCAACGTCCAAGGTTGGCCCTCCTGCGGGCGCCTCGGAAACCGCCCCCAGATTCTCCGCTTGGATTGTGACGAGGGTCTCTACGGTCCCATAAGGGATCCAGAGTTCAGGCAATCTGCCGAGATACCGCGAGGTTGCTTTTTAAGCAAATGAAGGAAGCGCCGGCCTATGGCCTGGAAGAAGCGGAACAGCAAGCTCGGCGCCATAGCGGAGGGGCTGGTGAAGGCAGGCGCGCTCCAGTTCGGGACGTTCACGCTCCCGGACGGGAGCGACAGCTCGTACTACGTGAACCTCCGGGGGCTCCCAAGCTATCCGGGGACATACGGACTCGTCTCGGAGGCCCTCGCGGAGCAGGTCTCCAAGAACGTGCCGAAGGCCGACGCGATATGCGCCTTCCCGACGACGGGGCTCCTCCTCGCCGTCCCGGTCGCGGTGGCGCTGAAGAAGCCGCTGGTATACGTCAGGACGGAGAGGCACGGAAACGACAGGCTGGTGGAAGGGGAGGTCAGACCGGGGTGGAACGTCGTCGTAGTCGGGGACCTCGCCACTTCGGGGAAGACGATAATGTCCGCGGCCGAGGCCGTCGAGGACGAAGGGGGAAAAGTCTCTTCGGCGGTGGTCCTCATCGACAGGCTGGAGGGTGCGAGGGAAGAGCTTGGTAAGAAGAAGGTGGCCCTGCACGCCGTCACCGACGTGGTGGAGCTCGCGGACACGCTCTTCTCCATGGAGCTGATCACCAAGGACAACATGAAGGCGATCACGAAGTCGGTCGGGCGCCGCTCGGGTTGAGCGGCAGGTCGCCTGGTTCGATCAGGATAGCGAAGCTCCCGGGCGCCAGGTGGAAGGAGGCGAGGGCGCTCCGGCTCGAGGCTCTCAGTACCGACCCTGGGGCGTTCGGCAGCTCCTATGAGGAGGAGGTGGGGAGACCGGAGGAAGAGTGGCGCAAGAGGATGGAGGGGACGCTCTACGCCTTGTCTGGAGGGAAGCCCGTGGGGATGATATCGAGGGTGTTCAACGACCGGGTCAGGACGGGGCACATAGCCGCCATCTACGGGGTCTATGTCACTCCTGCTCAGAGGGGAAGGGGGGTGGGCAGCCTCCTTATGGAGCGGGCCCTCCGCGACGTGCGGAAGAGGCGCGGGGTCATCAAGGTGCAGCTCAGCGTGAACTCGGAGTTCCGGCCCGCGCTTCAGCTCTACAGGAAGTTCGGGTTCGAGGTGACAGGGAGGGCGAGGAACGAGCTCAGGGTCGGCAAGACCTACTTCGACATGCTGTACATGGAGAATGAAATCAGGAAGCCCTAGCGGACAAAATCGGGGAGAAAGAACCTCTTCAGTACACCATGAGGTTCTTCTCTTCGAGGGTGATGTGGAGGTTGTTGACCGCCCTGTAGACTTCGCTCTCCTTCTTCGCGCCGGTGCAGACGAGCTTCCCTGACGCGAACAGGAGGATGACCGTCTTGGGGTCGGCCATTCTGTGGATCAGGCCCGGGAACTGTTCTGGCTCGTACATGGACTTCGGGAGGACGCGCGCCGCCTCCTCGAGGTGGACCTTCCCTCCCAAGCTCGCTGATGCCACGATGTTCTGGATCTCGACGACCGCCTCGTTCTTGATGGGTATCTTCCCCTTCTTGAGCTGACGGACCACTTCCTCTACAGCCTTCCTGGCCTGCTCCTCGGATTTCGCGCCCGTGCAGACCATCTTCCCAGAGCTGAAGATCAGGGTGGCCGTCTTGGGGTTCCGCAGCCTGAACACCAGGCCGGGGAACTGGTCGGGGTGGTACTCGACGGTGACGAAGTTCTTGGTGATGAGGTTCAGGTCGACGGTCTGGTTGATCGATGCCGATGCGACTACGTTCTCGATGCTGACTATTGCTTTTGTCTGCGGCATTCCGAGCCGAGGCGAATTCTCTCAGTATTTAAAGGAGTATTTAAGCAGGCTCTGCAGGCAGTGTTGCATCTACTGGTGCGTCTCTTCCCTCTCCTTCTCCGAGGGCTGCAACAAGGTCGAGACGATGACAACGAGGAGGATAAGGAGGGACGGGATGTAGTTGTACCACTGCGGCAGGTTGTACAGGTCGACGTAGTAGGCGAGCAGCTCTACGTAGGGTATCACGAACACCACCTCTCCTTCAAGGCAGTTCTGGGTGATGGGCCTGGAGGCTATCCCTGACGCCTGGTCTGTGCGGGGGTTGTTGTCCCCCTTCGTGATCAGGCCGGCAGAGGTGACGTTCACTACCCGGTGCACCACCGACTCTCCTCCTGTCGAGCAGAGGCCGTTGTACACTATGATGTTCCCGACGTGTACGTCGCTTATCGGGACGCTCTGGATCACCACCAGGTCCCCTCCCTCGAGCGTCGGGAGCATGCTGACGCCGTCGACCCTCCTGGTGTCCGTCTGGACGAAGTACGCCCAGAAGATCAGGGCGACGAAGACGGCGACATAGATGACAGTGCTTCTGCGGACCATCTGCATTAAGACGCCTCCGCGCCAGAACCGGTTAAACGTTTGAGCAGACTGGATGCTTTTTATCGCCCCCTGCCGACGATGACGTCGTGCTCAGGAACCTGTTGAAGGTCCTCGCGGCAGACGCCCTCCTGCTGGTGGCCCTCTACTATGTGGTCCAGGACTTGAGCTGGAGGATTTCCTATGCGGCCTCCCTCCATACGGCCTGCCCTAACCTATGCGGGTACACGCCGTCCTTCAGCTACTCGTTCCTGACCAGGCTCTTCACGATGTCCGGGAACCCGCTTCTGAGGTCGAGCGCCTTGGTGCGCCTAACCAGCCCACCGACCCTCGACTGGGTTCAGGTGCTTTCTGTGATGCTCGTGGCTGTGAACGCCTGGTTCGTCTACGTCACGCTCTGGAAGGGGAGGAGGTCGGCGGGCATGTCTCGCCCTTCCGAATCAGTTCCGCCGAACCCTCCAGCGTAAGGCCGGGCGGCCCTGCTCAGGTTCAAAAGGCGAGCCTCTGTCCATGCCTTCATGGGGTCGCTCCTCCAGCTCCTGGAGAGGAAGACCGGGACCCCCCAGAGGGCGCGCGACGCGCTCGCAGGAGTCGCGGAGCGGCTGGGGACCCCTGGCGACGGGCCATCCGACGAGGTGATGGCGGGACTCGCGCTTTGCGCCCGGGGGGAGCCGCCCGAGTCCGTCTCGAAACACCTGAACTGGAAGGACTTCGAGAAGTTCTGTTCCATGGTCCTCCGTGCCAAGGGGTACCGCGTTAGGGAGAACCTGCACCTTAGGAAGCCGCGGGCCCAGATAGACATCCTCGGAGTGTCGGCCCGGATCTGCCTGGCGGTGGACTGCAAGCACTGGCGGAGGACCCCGGGCAGGGCGACGCTCGCGAGGTTGGTCGCCGCCCAGCGGGCGAGGGCGAAGAGGCTGCACGACACCCTCGACCCCATAGGGCCGATAGCCACCGTGATACTCGTCCTGACCGACCCGGGCGAGAGGTTCGTGGAGGGCGGTGCCATCGTCCCGGTGTTCGCCCTGGGGGACTTCCTCGACGGCGTCGAGTCGCACCGGGAAATGCTGGACCTGGTCTAGTCGTTCTAGGCGCCCTGCCTGAACGGGCTCATCCATCCTCAATCTCCTTCGTCACCCCTGTCGGGTTAGGGACGCCCTTCAGGACCACGACCCCGAGACCCTGCGGGGAGCGGCGGCTTTCCCTGCCCCGTTTCAGCTCGGCGTACACTGTCCCCTCCCCGAAACACTTCGCCAGCATCCCCTGCGAGTAGGCGAGCCCCTGGACGTCGGCGTAATCGACTATGACTCTGTCATGGAAGCGCTTGATCCGCGGCCCCGAGGCTCGCAGGGTGTACACGCCGGGCCCCTTGTTCTGCACGTACACGCCCATGACTCCGTAGGCTACACCGAGGAAGGCGACGTAGTTCTCAATCCGGGGGGAGCGGTTTGTCGCAGGAGGGCGATCGTCCTCATCTTCGCCTTCACCGACTTCCAGCACAATATTGGCGTGCACTTGGACTATCTGGAGCCTGCTTGAGGCTCGGAAGGGGGCGACTCTGTCCCTGCGAACGGACCAAGCTTCTCCGCTATCTCTTCCATCAGTCCGAAGGGATCGGGGAGGTCTCTGAGCTGGACGACGGCCACACCAGTCATGGACCTGTGCGTGCCCTTCCCCTGCCTGAGTTCGACATAGATTGTTCCGCAGTTGAACCGCCTGGCGAGCATCCCCTGTGAGTGCCCTAGGTCCCTGATGTTGTCATAGGACACGACCATCTCTCTTTGCCATAGCCGCTTGACGTGGACTCCATCATCCCCTATCCAGTGCGCCGTCGATTCTTTGTAGAGCATGTACAGCCCCACGGTCAGATAGTACACCCCGACGAAGAGCAGATAGTCCGGCAGGTGCGCCCAACTGAGGCTCAAGAACGGAGTGAACAGAGCCAATGCTATGGTCCCCTTGACCAGGCTCTTCGTAGTGTTTGACCGTAGGACTTTGGCGGGCTGCAAAAGGAATCAGTAGAGCCAGCAGGCGGCTTGGACTTCTCCTACCCCCTTCAGGCCGGGCTCCTTCTCCCTGCAGACGTCCATGACATAGGGGCAACGAGGGTGGAACCTGCACCCCGTGGGCAGAACGACGAGGCTAGGGACTTCTCCTGTCGGAGGAACTACTTCGTGCGACTTGACTGTTGGGACTGATTTCAGCAAGGCCTGGGTGTATGGGTGCTTGGGGTCGCTGATCACCCGCTCAGTCGGGCCGGTCTCGACCACCTTTCCTGCGTACATCACCGCAATCCTGTCAGAGATGAAGCGCGCCACCGCGATGTTGTGAGTTATGAAGAGGTAAGTCAGCTCGAGTTCGTCATGAATCCTGGCGAGGAGGTTCAGGACCTGGGCCTGGACGGACGCGTCTAGCGCCGAAGTCGGCTCGTCCAAGACTACGAACGTCGGGTTTCCGATGATGGCCCTTGCGACGGCTATCCTCTGCCTTTGACCGCCAGAAAGGTCACGGATTCTCCTCTGAGCGAAAGTCTTCGCGTCCAGGCCCACGAGCTCAAGGGCGGTTGCGAACTGGGCTTGCTTGTCGCCCTTGCTGACCCCCGACTTGTGGAGGGGCTCTATCACGATGTCCTTGATGGGCATCCTCGGGTCTAGGCTGTCCGTGGGGTTCTGGAAGACCATCTGTACCCGGCTCCTGACCTTCCTCCATATCTTCTTGGAGACCTTCTCCTCCATGAAGTAAATGTCCCCGTTGGAGGTCGTTTCGAGGGTCGCGAGCATCCTCCCGAGAGTCGTCTTCCCGCTTCCGCTTTCCCCCACCAGCGCGAGAATCTCTCCCTGCTTTATCTCGATGTCCACGCCGTCCACGGCCTTCACCCAGACCTTGGGCGACCTGGCGATGACAGACTGGATGAACCCTCTCTTGGAAGCCTCGAACCATCTCGTGGCCGCCACCGTCTTGAACACAGATTTCTCTTCAGTCAAATAGATGGCACCTGAGCAACCTCTGGTCCACTCCTTTCGTTGCCGGGTCCGCGGTTCGGCATATCTCCATCACCTTGGGGCACCGCGGATTGAATCTGCATCCGGACGGAGGCGCCAGCATGTTCGGCGGCGAGCCTGGAATGGCCACCAGCTCTCCTTGCCTGTGGGACTTTGTCGGGATGCTGTTTACGAGCGCGATTGTATAGGGGTGCAGAGGGTTGGCCACCACCATGTCTACCGGACCGAGTTCCGAGAGCTCGCCCGCGTACATGACGAGGAACCTGTCCGCGATTGTGTACGCAACAGCCATGTCATGGGTTATGAAGAGGACCGACATGCCGTACTCTTTCTTCAGGTCCTTGATGAGCTTCATCACTTGCGCCTGGATGGTCACGTCAAGGGCGGAGGTGGGTTCGTCCGCTACCAGGAGCTTGGGTTTCATCACAAGCGCCATGGCGATTACCACCCTCTGGATCTGACCTCCAGAAAGCTGGTGCGGATAGCGCCGCAATATCACGTCCGGGTCGGGCATCCTGACCTCCGTGAGCTCCCTGACTACCTCCTTGTAAGCCGCTTCTCGGTCGAACTCCCTCCCTGCGACCTTCTCTCTCATCATCACCGCCTCGAGCATCTGGTTGTCGACCCGCTTGACAGGGTTGAGGCTGTTCAGCGGGTCTTGGAAAATCATGAAGACGTCGTTCCCACGGAACGCCCTCAACTCCATGCCCGTCAGACTGAAGACGTCCTTCCCGTTGAAGTTCACAGAGCCCTCATATTTCGCATTTGGGGGGAGGAGCCTCACTAGGGAGTGCCCGACAGTCGACTTCCCGCATCCGCTCTCCCCAACCACCGCCACGGTCTCTCCCTTCTCTATCGAGAGGTCCAGTCCCTTTACCGCCTCAAGGTAGCCGTAGACGGTGCGATAGGTTATGCGGAGTCCCTTGACCTCCAGGAGCAAGTTAGTACGATATCCTCCCGCCAACCAAGTCCTGAATCCTGTCTCCCAGGAGCGAGAAGAAAACGACGACCAACATTATGGCGATACTGGGGAAGAGCGCGTACCACCAGACGCGGGGGACGTACTGTAGCCCGCTCGCCGACATGGCACCCCATTCAGGCATCCCGACCGTCACCCCGATGCTGAGGAAAGCGAGGGTGGAATAGGTGAGAATCACGTTCCCGAAGTCGAGGGTGGCGATCGCCACTATCGGATCAATGGCGTTCGGGAAGATGTGTCGGAGTATTATCCTGATCGAGCTCAGCCCGCTGAGTCGTGACGCCTCGACATATCCTCTGGATTTTATGCTCAGCGCCTGGGCGCGGAAGAACCTGGCGTAGGACGGCCACCATATTATCACGAGGGTAACGAGCACGACTTGGTACCCGTTCCCCAGGATGAGAGAAAAGGCGATGGCCAGAAGTATGATCGGGAAAGCGAGGAAAGCGTCGGTGAGCCTCATCAGGATCTCGTCCGCCCATCCTCCGATGTATCCGGCCGAAATCCCAAGCAGCATCCCTATCAGGATGGCCGAGCCGACCACCACCAGGGCGGCCAGCGCGTCTCTGGGGGCGGCAAACAAGATCCTGGACATGATGCTCCTGCCTTCGGCGTCGTAACCGAATATCCCAACCGGGAAATTGACGAGCGAAGGAGGCGCGAGTTTCAGGGTGAAGTCGAAAGTGAAGGGGTTCGACGGCAATATCGCATATGTGAGAGCCTTGTCCCGGATGTAATTCCCTACGACTTCAAGAACCCCTTGGACGAGGGAGAAACCGAGGAATACGGTTATGCCGATGGCGCCGGCGAGAGCGACCTTGTCTCTCCTGACGTACCCGACGATGAAGGAGATGCCGCTCGACTCTCCCAATGGGACTTCTGCTTTGTTCAGTTCTTCAATTGACTGCGGACCGCTCTTGCCCTTGAACAGCCTAAACCTCCCTTTCTTCTGCTCCGAGGCGTCACTCATCTAAGTCAGCCTCACCCTCGGGTCCATCACGCCGTACAAAACGTCCGCTATGAAGTTTGCAATGATGACGGCGAAACCCACAATCACCGCGATGGCGATCAAGGCAGGGTAGTCGAGCTGGTAAGCCGCCTGGACCGCGAAGTAACCAATGCCATGATATGAGAATATGTCCTCCACGACAACGGCTCCTCCCACCGTAGTGGCAAAGGTCAGAGCAAGCAGCGTGATGATCGGGATGACAGCGTTCCTGAAAGCGGTGCCCCACACGACCTTGCTCTTCCCCAGTCCCTTCATGTATGCCAGTTTTACGTAGTCTTTGTCGAGGGCGTCCACCATTGTAGCCCTCGTCAGCCTTGTTATGCTCCCGAAGCTTATCAGGGCTATGGTGACTGCAGGGAGCATCAGGTGCCGGGCCCAGCTAAACAGGTATGTCCAGTTGTGTGCCAAGATGGAGTCTATCAACGGAATCCCGGTCACTGGAGCCGGGACGAGGAGCAAGGGGTTGGCGACTCCCCCGGTGGGAAGGAGGTTCAGATAGTACGCTAGTACGAGTTGGAGGAAGATCCCCACCATAAATGGAGGCGCTGCCCAGGTCGCCAGGTATACGCCCTTCACGCCATAGTCGGCCTTTGTGTTCCTGTTCGACGCCGCGATCGCTCCGGTGAATATTCCGATGAGCACGCCGCCAAGCGTTCCGAGGATGACCATGTTCAGCGTGATTGGAAAGTACTCCTCAATCACCAGTATCTCCGGGATGTTGTATATGGTGTCGGTGCCCAGGTTCCCCTGAAAGAAGCCGATCACGTAGTTGACGAACTGGACGTAGATTGGCTGGGTCAGTCCTAGCCTCTTGGCAAGCGCGAGGAGTTCCTTCGGCGGGAACTTCGGGCCGACGTATATTCTCGCTAGGTCCTCTGGGGTGGGAGCGACGAGATGTATGATGATGAATATCAGCGCCACCATAAGGAAGACGGTTATGACGGCGTTCACTGCTCTCCTTGCGACGAAGAACAGGAACCCTTGAGCCATTCGATTTCTTCGCTCGCGTGCAGTTTCCAATGCCCTTCTTATGTGTTGTTAGCACAATATCTAGGGGGTCGTGGTGGTTGTTCAGCTCTGACCTGCCCGGCGTTTTTGAAAAAGTCGAGGCTAAGGCTGGCCTGCCGCTCCTCTGGAGAATCTCCTCGGACGACCGAAGACCGGTCTGGAGAGCGGGGACCCCTCGACTCGAGTCAGACCCAAGGCGCGGCTCAGCCGGAGCGGGGAAGATGGGCTCAGCGGTTCAAACCAGTCCTGGTCTCCGATGTCCTCAGAAACTCTGGAGGCAGGGGCACGAAGACCGACATGGATCGCGGGAAGTCTTCCTCACGTATGACTTGGGTCGGACAGCAGGTTGCCCATGTACCGTTGTGGGGCCTTGTAATGTCCCTTCGGCCTTGACCTGAAACGACCTCCAAAAAGTCAGGCCACCGCAGTCTCTGGAGGTTGGTATCTGTGTGGAAACGGCAGCGCTAATCCATATCTATGGTAAATGCCCTGTCCCGCAATTGGGCGACTTTCGGCTCTGATAACAAACGTTATATTTTCCCACAAACGAACACTTACCGTGATTTGGCGCTAAGAGGAGGATTCTCTATCCGGGGCCCTTTCAGACTTAGACTGCTGTATCATCTCGTTGTGCGCCCAAGGACCCCGACCGAGCTTGCTAGCCTGGAAAACAAGCATCTGAGTGACGTAAGCAGGGGGCTGAGCCTCCTACGGAAGGATGGGCTGGTCCGATGCGAGTCGACCGGCGCCAGGGAACGGTACTACAAGCTCACTCAGGAAGGGTATATACTCCTCTATGCAAGTATGCGCCAGGGCAGATAATTCCGATGCCAGCGACAGTCGGCGCTTTCCACCCTCTGTGTTAACAATTCTTATATAATCTGGAAGGCGGTTATAGCGTGAGAATGAATATCACTTCACGTAAAGCGATAAGCGCTACAGTCACAGTCGCAATCATCGTAGTCATCCTCGTCATCGCTGGCGTCGCGGCCTTCGTCGTCTTCGTCCCGTCGGGACAGAAGACTACGAGCTCCACGGTGCCACCGACCACCACGACACCGACCACCACGACACCGACCACCACGACACCCACGACGACAACCTATGGTCCGCAAAACTCGAGCGTGCTGGTTGACGAGTCCACCGGGACCGCGCCAGACTCGATGGACCCAGGTTATGCGTTCTACTCGCAGGATGTCAACATCATCAACGCCCTCTACCAGGACCTGGTGATGTACAACGGGTCAAGCAACGTCATCGTGCCTGTTGTAGCCTCTAGCTATGCGATCTCCACCAACGGAATGACTGATGTCTTCCAGATCAGACCAGGTGTCACCTTCTCCGACGGTACGCCGGTCTCTGGGTATGACGCGTGGTTCTCAGTAGTACGCATGATCTACATGAACGCGCCTACAGGCATCAGCTTCTCGAACTGGGAACAGATCAGCTACAGCGCGAGCTCCTACTCCTTCGGCACCTTCGGCAACCAAATCCCGTTCGGTCTGAGGGAGGCAATTCACAGCGTAACCGGTCTGAACACAGCAGCCAACACGACAGCGGCAGAGAACCTGGCGGTCTCTGTGCTGAACCAGATGCTTTCAAACTTCAGCCCACAGACCAACTCGACACAGGCGTCCATCATACAGTACGCCAACCAGGCCTTCTCGGCCAACTCCACCTCCATCACAGCCAACTATCTGGTGCCCATGGCCGCGTTCGGTCCGCAACTCTTCGCAGGGTTTGACGGAGCTCAGGTCATAGAGCCGGCGAACGTCGACGCCCACGGTGGGGTCTCGAACAACACGGCGAACTCGTATCTGAACATCCACGGCGGCATCGGCAGTGGGCCATATGTAGTCAGGTCTTTGGGGCCAGGCGACAACCCTGTCGTACTGCAAGCTACGCCCAACTACTGGGGCGGAAGCTCTTCCCAGACCAATCTCCCAGCACTGGCCAAGCCAGCCCACATCAATACCATCATAGTCGCACCATATTCGAATGATGCCCAAGCCGAAGCGGACTTCGGGTCCAACAAGGCCCAGATTTCAGCCGAGGCCGCGCTGAACTACAACGCGATGTACGACTCCCTGCCTGCGAACGTCAGGGCGCACTACGCGTTCAACCAGGTGTTCAGAGGCATCGGGCTATTCGACTTCGAACTGTCCCTAGAAATGAACATGTGGTCTGCTCCGACCAACTACACGTCGTTCAGGCTAGGTATGGGCAATGCAATCAACTACACTGCCCTCAACGAGCCTGGCATCTTCAACGGGACATACTACGCAGGCTACTACCTCGGGCCCTTGACCCAGGCATACGCCTACTACAACCCTGGCAACCTGCCAGAACCCATCCAGAACCTTACGGCGGCGTTCCTCGACTTCAACCAGTTCGGGCTCCAGTCCCATCAGTGGATGGTGACGACCTCTCCGATCACCCTGTCCAACGGCACAACGATCGCGTCCGGGACGGAGTACGGTGACCAAAGCGGAACCCAGCTACAACCATTCAAACTCTACTACGCCATCCCGCTCACAGGCGCTCTCGAAGTCTCACTGACGGTGATTTCGAGTGACCTGCAAACCTTCGGCGTCTATGCGAACCCATTCGGGACCACGACGACCCAACTTGACATCCTCGACGGCAGCAAGTACACCTATCCTGTCATCCAGTACATCGGTTGGGGAGCGGACTACAACAATCCGTTCACACAGATGTTCTTCCCACTGATGACGCCATCTCCCTTCAACGGGTACTTCACCAACTCGACTGTGAACAACGAAGCGCTAGCATGCCAATTCCCATCCTCCGCGGCAGCCGCAACGACCTGCTCGGAGAATCTCTACAAGTATGCGGCCCAGAACCAGATATGGATCTGGTCGCCCATACCCCAGATACCCGCTGGGCAACCCGGTGCGGGCACTCCTACGAACTTCTTCTTCGTCCAGCCCTATGTGCAGGGATGGAATTTCAACCAGTTCGTGGGCGGCTTCTACAACCTAGTCTACTACTCTCCAGTCACAATCTAGACAGTCCTGGGCCGGAAGGCTCGGGATCCCTCTTCTGTTTTTGAAAACCGCAGCGGAGGCTGTGGACAACCTTTTGAGCATCCGGAAAGAAGGAACGCACGTGCGCGTCCGCATCAGCTTATCCGCGACTGGACCGCTTGAGCCGGGAGCATAGACTTGGCTAGGCGAAAGCCAAAGGACGGACCTCAGACAGAAGAGTCCCAGCCGGCGATAGCGAGGATCTGGCACGGGGTCACGCCCAAATCGAAGCGGGACGAGTTCATCCACTATGTGGGTGCCACCGGGATGAAGGAGATCAAGAGCTCAAAGGGGAACAGAGGGGCGTATCTCTTCACGCGCGACGTCGGAGACAACACCGAGTTCGTGGTCATCTCCCTGTGGGACTCGGAGGACGCCATCCAGGAGTTCACCGGGGCCGACATCAAGAAGGCGAAGTACTATAGGAGGGACAGCGAGTTCCTGGCCGAGCTGGAGCCGGGAGTCGCCCATTTCCACGTGGCGAGTAAGGTCTAGGCGCGTAGGATGGCTCAGGGATGGAACTGCCGTGCGAGGCGATGCCGGCCCTTCGAGAGAAGGACAGTCGCGGGAAGGGGCCTCATGTTGTATGTGCTTGCCATGGACGTGCCGTAGGCTCCTGTGTCGAGGACGGCCAGCAGGTCGCCCTGGGCGAGCCTTACCCCGAGCTTCCTTCCCGACCCGAACACGTCTGTCGTCTCGCACACCGGCCCCCCAATGTCGTAGGACGCTCCTGACTCTGTATAGTCGGCCACACGGGCAGGCACTATGTCGTGGTAAGCCCCGTAGAGGGCGGGTCTGATGAAGTCGTTCATCCCGGCGTCCACAAGAGCCCACGATGTCGTCCCCGCCTTCTTCACGTAGTTCACCTTGGTGAGCATGACCGTGGAGTCTGCTACTATCGACCTCCCGAGCTCGAACACCAGCCTGGCGTTCCTGTCACCTCCGAGCTGGGAGAAGGTCCCTGCAGTAGCCTCCGCGTAACCCTCGAACCCCAGGGCCCCGGCCCCTCCAGTGTAGTCGACTCCTAGGCCCCCGCCGAAGTTGAACTCTATGATTTCAGTCCCGACTTTCCGGAGCTCGTCTGCCAAGCGGACGAGTTCTTCAGCCTCCTTCCTGAATACCTCGGCGTCAGCTACCTGAGATCCAACGTGCGAATGCAGGCCGACGACCCTGACATGCTTCAGTCTCGGCGCTATTTCCGTGCAGAATTTCACTACCTCCTCTCTGGGGACGCCGAACTTGTGGTTGCTGCTGCCAGTCGCCAGCCCTGGGTGGGTGGCAGCCGCGATGTCAAAGTTGACCCTGAACCCCACCTTGCAGCGGCCGACTCCCAGCGTTTCGCAGAGTGCGTCTATGTCCAACATTTCCTGGGTCGACTCGGCGTTGATCATGCCGACCTTCCCCTTGATGGCGGCCGTGAGCTCCCCCTTCGACTTGCTCGGTCCGTCGAACACCACGTTCTCATGGCTCACTCCGACGGCGCCGGCTAGCTCGATCCCCGCGACGGAGACGATAGTAGCGCCTGCTCCGAGCCGGGCGAGCGACTCCACAACCTCCGCAGTGGAGTTCGACTTGTACGCGAAGGCGACGAGGCATCGCCCGTGCCTGGAAGCGAGCGCCTTGGCTGCGCTGTTGTATCTCTCTTCGACCCTGTCCAGGTCGGTCACGTAGAGGGGGGTGCCATACTCCTCGGCCAGTTCTCCTGCGGGGACCCCTCCGACGCTGAGGGTCCCCTTCCCCATCCTGAGGTGAGGCCTGCGGTCTTCCAAACTCTGTCCCGCCTCCGCCGGACGGCTTCGAACCTTAAGGGTTAAAATGACTCCCAGCCTCTCGCGAGACGTGAAAGGCGTCGTCGTCGGGGTCGCGGACCTGAGGCGAAAGCCCAGGTTCCGTTCCGAGAGGACCTCTCAGCTGGTCTACGGGGAAGAGCTGAAGATACTCGGCACCGAGGAAGGGTACTGTCGGGTCGTTGGCCCGGACAAGCTCGAGGGGTACATGCAAAAGACCCTGTTGGGGGATCTCGAGGGAGACCGCGCGTACAAGGTCGCGTCCAGGCAGAGGGCAGACTGCCTCCTCCTCCCCTTCGGCTCATACCTGAGCGAGGCGGAAGCGAAACGATACAAGCTCCCGGCCAGGGCGCTGGTCCCCATAGAGGAGAGGTTCGAACCCGCAAGCCTGAGCGAGCGGTTCCTGGGGGTCCCATATCTGTGGGGCGGGACGTCTGACTTCGGCTACGACTGCTCGGGGTTCACCCAGAGGCTCTTCCGCTATTCAGGGAAGGAGCTTCCGAGGAACTCGAACTGGCAGAGGGACGCCGGGACGAAGGTGAAGGACTTCGACCACGCGAAGAGGGGAGACCTGGTCTTCTTCAGCGGCCACGTGGCGATGCACCTGGGGAACCGGGTGATAATACACGCGAACCTGAGCCACGGAGGGGTGTCGACCACCGACCTTGCCGACGGGGGAGACTACTCGCGCCGCCTGATGGCGGTGTTCCAGGGGATCAGGCGCTTCGAAGGGGACGACTTCGGCTGATCTGCCGTAGCACCGAGGGGTCCAGGGCGGAGACCCCAGTCTTGACCAGCCCCCTGGTCACCCTGACCCAGTTCCTGTCTTCGGCGCACACTTCTTTGAGCATCCTGACGCCCCTGGCCCTGTCCCTCCCCGAAGACACGAGGCCGATGGCCACCCAGTACTTCAGCTCGAGCACCTCTGGCACGAGTTTCATCCCCTTGCTGTAAGCGGCGAGCGCGTCGTCCATCTTCCCTGAGCTCAGCCTGTCGTCCCCCTGGTCCACCCAACCGTACCCCTCATGGTAGCGGAGGAGCCTCCTCATCTCCTTCAGGGGGTCTGGGTGGTCCTCTACCCTCAGGTCGACGAGCCTCCCCTCCCACCGGTTCGGAGACGCCTTCGGGCCTACCACGACCATCGCCGCCGACTGCCTCCCGCGAAGGTCGCCGCCGGCACCCTCCCCTGCCTCGAGGGCCCTCATCAGCCGCTCCTTCAGGGGGAGGGCTGGGCTGCTCTCGAAGGCGCGGCGCATCTCCGTCCAGACCCTCCTGCTCTTCATTATGTTCCCCTGGCAGCTGACCCCTCCCCCGACGGCGGACCCAGCCTCCGGTATGCACTTCTTCCCGGTATGCGAGGCGACCAGCCCTTTCGAGTCCACCATCGCGACCTGCCTGTGCTCAGGCTTCGTGTCAGCGGCAAGCAGGGCCCGCAGGGCCCCTGGCGCGCTCATCCCTGCCGCCATGAGCTCCAACCCCAGCGGCCCGTACCTCACGTCAAGCATCGCCTGGGTGGCGACCGCCCCGACCCCCGCCCGTGCCCAGGAGACCGCCGAGCCGACAGAGAAGTAGTGAGACTGGACTGCGACTCCCATCTCGCCGGTCCTCGCGTCCCTGGCGACGATAGAATAGGTCAGCGCTCTTCACCGCGGCTTTCGGGGAACTGATTATAAAACGTCGGCGCAGGCCGCCCTGCCCATGGTCAAGGTCGTACTCTGCGGCATGGGCGCAATCGGAACTGAGATTCTGAAGCATCTGACGGAAAGAGGGCACGAAGTGGTCGCCGTAGTCGACCCTGACCCGGCCAAGGCGGAGAAGACGGTCGCGGAACTGACGGGGCTCCCCCTTGGGGTGAGGGTGCATCCGTCGATACAGCAGGCCCCTCTTGCCGGTGCAGAGGTGGCTGTGTATTCAGCGCGGTCCAGGGTGGGTGACGTCGCCGCAGATATCGGGGCGCTCCTGGCCGCGGGGCTCGACGTGGTCACGACCTCAGAGGAGATGGCGTACCCCAGCCACGCAGGGGCTGACGAAGCGGCAAAGCTCGGCGCGCTCGCCAAGGAGAAAGGGGTTAGCCTGGTGGGCGTGGGGGTCAACCCAGGGTTTGTCATGGACTGGGTCCCGGCCGTGGTGGCTTCGGCTTCGAAGAGCCCTACGAGGATACACATAGTGAGGAGCGTCGACGTCTCTCGACGGCGCCCACAGCTCCAGAGGAAGGTGGGGGTCGGACTCAGCCGCTCGGAGTTCGACAAGAAGCTCGCAGAGGGGAGGCTTGGCCACATAGGGCTCGCGGAGTCGGCCCATCTGGTTGCGCTCTCGCTCGGGGAGAAGCTGGAGGACATCGATGAGGGGGTCTTCCCGGTCCTCGGCTCGGAAGATTACGTAATGGGGGTGAGGCAGTTCGCGGAAGGGAGGGGAGGGAAGTGCCAGATCCGCCTCGACCTCGAGATGACGACCACCTCCGCGGACTTCGACGTGATAGAGGTCACGGGGGACCCGTCGATCAAGGTCAGGTTCGAGAAGGGGGTCTTCGGGGACTCGGCGACGGTCGCAATGGTGGTGCACGGCGTCGAGAGGATAGGGAAGGCACCTGCTGGGCTGATCACCGTCCTCGACCTGCCGTTGTCGGGCCGCTGAGCTGCTTCAGCGGCATAGCGTCAGTAAAGCGCCCTCTCCTTCTAATGCCTTCAGGACATCTGGACCTTCCCGTAACTCTGTTAAGTCATCGAGGGCACGGCCACGGCTGCGCGTCGCCTCTTAAACCCACCATGAGGCCCTGAACGAACGGCCCCGTTCTAGCAGATTACGCTGAGCCCCACGGACTCGTCGAACCTTCGGACGGCCCTGTTGCTCGTGGGAGTGATGACGAACTCAAGCAGGGGGGAGACGGTCGCCGACACGACATGGCCGCCTAGCACCGACATGTCCCTCCTACCAAAGGTCCCGTGCAAGTGCAAGAACGGCGCGCCGTCCTTTACCGTGATGTCCCCCAGGAGGCTGGTGACCTCGAGCTCCTCTCGGAAGTCGTGCTCTTCGTACTTTCTGGTCTCCTGGTTGAAGTATGCCAGCTTCACCTCCTTGACTCCCCCGATGCCGCTGACGAGCGCCGTCTTGATTCCCTCGCGCGCCGCGACCGATGCTATGTCTTCGGGGATTCTGGAACCCGCCCTGACGCTGTAAATCTTAGCCAACGGGACCCCGTCTCCGGGCGTCGATAAAAGGGGAGACACTTTCGCACGACACTCCCTGGAGCCGGAATCGGCTGGGGCAACCCTTTCATACCTAGGTCCATGCTAATCCCTTTCACGGGAGCAATCGCGGAAATTGGAGGAAAAACCGACGGGCAGTGGGCCCGCGAAATGGGCTGTCTCAGTGGAAGGGCTCACTCGGGAGTATGTCACCCGCAACTTCTTTGGCGGGGTCTCCAAGACGACCTGGGCGCTTTCCGGCGTTGACTTCCAGGTCGCCCCCGGCGAGCTGTTCGGGCTCATAGGACCCAACGGCGCCGGCAAGACGACGACGATCAAGATACTCACCACCCTGCTCACCCCGACCGGTGGGGAGGCGAAGGTCCTCGGGTTCGACGTGAAGAAGGACCTGTACGAGATCAGGCGCAGGATCGGTATCGTCTTCGGAGGCGAGAGGGGGCTGTACAACAGGGTGTCCGCCATCGACAACCTGCGGTACTTCTCGGACCTCTACGGGGTGGACCCGTCGGTGGCCAGGAGGCGCATCCCTGAGCTCCTAGGCGTCGTCGGGCTGGCAGACAGGGCTGGCGAGAGGGTGGAGAAGTACTCGAGGGGGATGAAGCAGCGGCTCCACATCGCGAAGGCGCTGGTGCACGACCCCGAGCTCATCTTCCTCGACGAGCCCACCATAGGGCTCGACCCGGCGGGGGCGCGGGACATCCGCAACATGGTCATGGAGCTGAAGAGGCAGGGGAAGACTATCCTGCTCACGACCCACTACATGTTCGAGGCCGAAGAGCTCTGCCAGCGGATAGCCGTGATATCGAAGGGGAAGATAGTGGCGCTTGACACCCCATCGGAGCTCAAGAATCTGGTGAGGGACGTGTCTGTGATAGAGCTGAGGACGTACGGGGCGACGAGCGAATACGTCGAAGCCCTGAAGATGCTCCCCGATGTCGGACGAGTGACCGCCGACCTGGACTCCGAGGTCCAGGACATCCGCATCCAGACCCCGCTCGGCGCAGACCTCCTGTCCAAGGTCGTGGCAGCCCTCCCGCCGGGGGCGAAGATGATCGACCGGACCATCAAGGAGCCGACGCTGGAGGACGCATACCTGAGGCTGGTGGAAGAGTAGTTGGCCACCATGGATGAAGTCACCCCCGGGAAGATGACCGAGGGGTACTTGGCGAAGAGGGTCCAGGTGCTGAAGGCCTCGGCGTTCCTGACCAGCAAGCTCTTCTTCGCCGACCCCCAATGGCTGATCCCTAACATAATCGCGCCATTCATCTTCACCCTCGTGGCGTTCTTCCTCTTCGAGGGACAGACCTCGGGTCCCAACTTCCTCCTCTACCTCGTCCTGGGGTCGGGGCTGATGGGTATGTGGGGGACGACCATCTATGCGTCAGCCAACTCGATAGGATTCGACAGGTGGAACGGGACCATGGAGTCGACCCTCGCGGCTCCCGTGCCGCTCTCCTGGATAGCCCTCGGCCGGGTCCTCTTCAACACCCTCCAGGGGGTGCTGACGGCCGTCTTCATCCTGGTGATAGGGCTCGCCTGGTTCAGGACGGGCCTTTCGCTCCTCAACCCCCCTGCCTTCCTCCTGGCGTCGGTCGCGACCTTCCTCTCCCTGTCATTCTTCGGCCTCCTCATGACGACCGTGCTCCTCCTCTCCAGGAAGGGGGGGTTCATCACCAACTCCATGGAGATCCCCGTCTACATCGCCACGGGGACCATGTTCCCCGTGATATTGCTCCCTATTGTTTACCTGCCGTTCTCCTTCCTGCTGGCCCCCACCTGGGGGATCGACGCCATCAGGCTTGCCGCCCTCCCCGGCTACGTCGGGCTGCCGACCACCTACTGGGAGGACATCGCGATCATGACCGTGGAGACGGTCGCCTACATGGCCCTGGCCTTCTTCCTCTTCAAGAGGGTGGAGGCCTACGCCAAGAGGATCGGGACCCTTGAAGAGTACTGAGAGAGGCGCGGCAGGGACCCTCAGCGCGGGGTCGAGGCTCCAGATGGCGTACAGGGTGTTCAGGGGCGCGTTCTTCTTCGGCAGGAAGGGGCTGATCATCTGGGACAGCTGGGAGATGTGGGTCATGCAGATATTCATCACCCCGATCGCCCAGATGGGGTTCTTCGCGTTCCTCTCGATCTATCTGAAGTACCCGCTGTCGGAGACGCAATTCATCGTCATAGGGAACGCGCTTCAGGCGATGTCTTTCTCTGCGGTCTTCGCCGTGGCTAACATCACGTCGCAGGACAAGTGGCAGGGGACCCTTCCAAGCACCATGGTGACCCCCGCTAACAGGGTCGCCCTGTTCATAGGGAGGGCGTGGTTCCAAGTGCTCCTCTCCGCGCTCATCGCGGCCGCGGGGCTCCTCTACGCGGCGACCATATTCGGGGTCAGCTTCGCCAACGCCGACTACCTTGGGATCGCGGCCGTCGTGATGCTCACCGCCATCGCCATGACCACCTTCGGGCTCCTCATCAGCGCCGTTGGTCTCTACATGAGGACGGCGCTGATCGTGGCCAACATCTTCCTGTTCATCACCCTCCTGCTCAGCGGGGTCAACTTCCCCGTGTCGGTCCTTCCCGGCTGGCTCCAGCCCGTGGCCTGGGCCATCCCTCTGACCTATGGGACCGAGGCCGTGAGGGAGGCAATCGCAGGGACGTCCCTGCAGGGGCTGCTCCCGTTGCTCGGCTGGGAGGCGCTGGACGCCATTCTCGTGATGGTCGCCGGGTACGCGGTCTTCTCGGGGTTCGAGTCGCTCGCCCGCAGGACCGGAAGGTTCGAGGAATACTAGGCCCTGCCGATGAAGCTCCACCTCGAGAAGCCGGGGATCAGGGCCCTGGGGGTGGCAGAAAGCTTCAGGCAGGGAGAGAAGAGGTCCGTCCTAGCCGGGGTGGTGATGAGGAGCGACTTCGTGATCGACGGGGTCTCCCTCGGACGGACCGAGGTCGGCGGCGACGACGCCACGAAGTCCATCGCCTCCCTCTTCAGGAAGCTCGCCAGGAACGACGTCAACGTGATCCTGGTGTCGGGTGCCGTCCTGAGCCTCTACAACATCGTAGATGTCGACCTCCTCTCGGCCAAGACGCGTCTCCCGGTCGTCTGCCTCACTTACAGGGAGACCTCTGGGATAGAAGGGTCGATCAGGCGCCACTTCCCTCACGGGGCCGAGGAGAAGCTGGCCGCATACCGGAAGCTGGGGAGGAGGACCGGGGTGGTGCTGCGCACGGGCCACAGGGTGTACGTCAGGGCCGCGGGGGTGGGTGCCGCGGAAGCGAAGGGCGTCCTCGATTCCTTCACTCTTCAGGGTTCTGTCCCGGAGCCTGTCCGCGTGGCCAAGCTCCTGGCGCGTGGCGCCCTCGCCTGGCGACCTTGAACCCGGGTTGAAGACCCGCCGTGGGGTCGAAACCGCCTATCGGAGTCTTCGTCGTCTATGCGGCGTTATAGTGGCGTCTAAGCCGAAGCGCCAGAAGCCGAGCCGGTGCCGGCGAGCACCACGACCTCGCCCTGCATCCATGGGTGGTACGAGCAGTAGTAGAAGTACGTCCCCGGGGTGGTGAACGTGTACTGGTAGGTCCCGCCCTGGTTGGACAGGGGGCCCCCTTCGCCCGAGTTGAAGATCGGCGGGGTGGAAACGGAAGTCACGGTGTGGGGCGCTGCGTCGTTGTTGACCCAGTACACTGTGTTGTTGACGCCTATGACCACGACGATCTTGTCTGGGGCGTAGCCGTAGGTCGTGGTCTGTCCCGAAGAATAACCCGATGGAGGAGTCGAAGCCCCGCTAATTATTGAGACGTTCGCGCACGCTGCCGACGGACAGGTGACCGCCGGCAACGTCGAAGCGGCAGTGGAGCTCGTGTTGACCTCACCGGGCGCCACGACGACCTGATAGTACCCGATCGAACCGACGGCCCCGATGATTAGTATCGCGACTATGATTCCAACGGCGGTAGAACCCTGTTTGCTGCTCAAAGACTGTCTTTGTTGGCTCAAAGCCTGACTCGTTTTAAATATTTTTGGAGACCAAAGGTCGTAGAACATTCCTTTCCTGAAAACCGAAGCCTAAAAAACGCCTTTCAGCACCCCGCCGCTGGTAACAAATTGGCAGAGGATTCTGGCGAGAAGCCGCCTGCCCAGCAGCCTGCTACGGCCGAGAAAAAACCTGAGCCGGCCGTTCCTGCGCCTGCCGCGGCTCCAAGGCCGGCCGTTCCCGCTGCAGCCCCTCAGGCTCCAAGGCCAGCGCCGCAGCAGCCGAGGCCAGCCGTTTCCGCTCCTCCGGCCGCTCCGCCGAAGCCCCCGGTGAAGGACCCCGGGAAGCGGGCCTTCATGAAGGTCGCCCTGCTCGCGGGCGCGGTCCTAGCGATGCTCCCATTCGTCCCTTGGGGGACGTTCCTTTCGTCGACGGTAAAGATCGGCACTTCCACGCAGTACCTGTATCAGAAGGTGACGATCGACGACCTGCCGGCGCAGTACGGGGCCGCGGCGGGCCAGGTGGCGAACATCAACGACCTCACCACCTTCCCCCCGAACAAGTCATGGGTTTTCACGTACCCGACCTCAGGCGACCCCGTCACCGACGCCCAGAATCCAGACACCTTCCAGAAGTTCGCGCTCATCAGGATGCCGGTCGAGCTGGGCGGGGACAGCAAGAAGGCCACGGACTTCGTCGCTTTCAGCAAGGTCTGCGTGCACCTCTGGTGCAGCCCGAACTACAACCCTGAGAACACCACGAACCCGGCGGACGAGACTTACCAGTGCCCCTGCCACGGGAGCGTCTACAGGCTCCCCGACGGGCTGGCGACCGCAGGCCCGGCGGCGTTGCAGGCCTTCCCACAGAACGCCATCCCGATGATGACGCTGCAGGCCGACGCCAGCGGCGACCTCTGGGTCTTCGCGCCGAACTACGACCCCGCCACCGGGAACCCCGTGGCCGACCCCATCGAGGCTAACGGAGAGATAGGCTACGGCCGCGACTACCAGAGCTATGAGAACTTCCTGAAACCCGCCGCGCTGAAACCGGTCAACGTGAAGGACGAGACAGTGGTGTTGAGCGGGTGACCCAGGCCCCAGAGAAGAAGAACGTCATCTCAAGGTTCTACCGGTGGATCTACAACGGCCTCGAAAGGACCGTCTGGATGGGGATCCAGTACACCTACCCGAAGCGATTCGTCAGCCCGCTAGGGTATCTGGGGGTCCTGACCGGGATGACATTCCTCGTCCTCGGTGTGACCGGCGGGTTCCTCATGATCTACTACCAGCCCACGCTCGCAGGGTGCGGGAACGTCACCTGCGCCTACAACAGCGTCGCGAACATCAACAACTCCGTCCCCTTCGGCTACATGATCAGGAACATCCACTATACGGCGTCCAACGCCATGGTGCTCCTGGCTATACTGCACCTCTACTACCAGTACTTCAGCGGTAGGTTCAAGATAAAGAACGAGATCCTCTGGGTGACCGGGATCCTCCTCGGGATTATCACCGGGGTCGAGGCCTACAGCGGCTACGACCTTCTCTTCAACCAGAGGTCCGGGCTCGCGATCGAGATCGGGGCGTCCCTGACGAACGCGTCCCCCGTCATAGGGGGGCAGCTCCGCCTCGCGCTGTTCGGCTCGGGGTTCACCGACTTCATACTCAGGCTCTACTCGGCCCACGTCTTCATCCTCCCGATGATCATGCTCATCCTCGTGTTCATACACTTCCCGCGGTACCTCGTCTTCGACCTCCCCGTGATCGCGACCCTCGTGGGCGGCCTCTTCCTCGTGGCGGCCATATTCCCGGTGGCGCTGAACGTCCCGTACAGCCCGAGCAACCCCCAGCTCACCATCCCCGAGTGGTACCTGGTGGGGATCTACGCCCTCCTCCGGACGTTCTACGACAAGTTCGTGATGGGAGGCCTCATCCCGGCTCTGTTCTTCCTCATGGCAGTCGTAGTCCCCTTCGTCGACACGTCGAAGAAGCTCAACTGGAGAGACAGGCCGTTCTTCACAGCCCTTGGGATAACGACCATAGCCCAGGTGCTCATCACGACCGGGTGGGGATTCTACATCAACCCCAACGTGAGCCTTACGACTCTCCAGAGGCTCTACGTCGACCCGACCTACTACTTCGCGTCCATGCTCGGCGTGACTGCGCTGTGCTTCATAGGGACATACGCTTTCATGCGCTACATCAAGTCGAAGGAGCGGGTCAGGAAGGCGGTAGCCCCGATGGGGCCCGTCCTCTCTAGGAAATGGGTCTACATAGTGTTCCTGCTGCTCATCTTCGCGCAGGTCGGGATGAACCTGCTGGCAGCGCAGGCCGTCGTCCTGAGCCTCAAGAACATGGTCCTGTTCGACACCGGTGCGATCCTCATCACATTCGGCGTGATGGTCCACCTCTACAGGTACAGCCAGAGCCTTCCCTTCTAGGCTGCCCTGATGTCGGCGACCAGCTCCACCCACCTGGGGCCGACGGCCCTCACCCTGCGCGAGGAGAACCTGGACCCGCGTGGGAGGAGCCGCGCGAGCTCTCCCCGAAGGGCGAGCTCAGCCTCGGCGTCGTCCTCTCCCAGGACGTGCCTGTAGTAGTGTATGATCCCCCCCTTCTTCGCCATGGCTAGGGCGACGGGGAGGAACCTGTCCGCCTCGGACGGGTGGGGCATTATGACCCTGTCGAACTTCCCGCGCACCTTGCCGGGGAGGTCCGCGGCGTCCCCCTCTATCACCTGGACGAGTTGCTCGACCTTGTTGAGCCTGTCGTTCTCTTCGTGCAGCCTGGCGGCTACCGGGTTCGCTTCGCAGCTTGTCACCCTGGCCCCCGAGGTCTTCGCGATGAGGATGGAGAAAGGCCCGACCCCGGCGAACATGTTCAGGACCTTCTCCTTCTTCTTCACCATCCCTGCGATCCTCGACCTCTCCGTCGCCAGCCGGGGCGAGAAGTACGACTTCGCCAGGTCTACCCTGTAGGAGCACCCGTTCTCCCTGTGGAGCGTGAGGGTCCTCCGCTCTCCTGCCAGGTGTTTCAGCCTCCGCAGCCTGAACTCCCCCTCTATCCCTCCTTCCTGTTCCATGACCACCCGGAGGTTCTTGGATTCGGCCAGCAGGGCCCTGGCGACCTTCCTCTTCTCGGCGGGGGTGAACCCGGCGAGCCTGACCACGGCTACGTCTCCCACCACGTCGACCCCGGAAGAGACCCTTTCGGGGCCCCCTATCCCTGCCTTCTCGAGGGCGGCCCTAATCAGCCGGGGCACTCTCATCGCCCTGCGGGGCCACATAGTAGTATGCCCCCTTCTCCTTCTGCTCCCTGTCCAGCTTGCTCCCGGGCTTGTTGACCCTCGGCCTCCCTGTGTTCACGTCTCGCCTGTAGGTCAGCCCGACCAGCTTCAGGAACTCGTTCATCCCGTCCTCTTTGGTCAGCGGTGGGGTGGCTCCCCCTGATGCGCCTGGCTCCCCGGAGAAGACGAGGAGCCTGTCGGACACGATGTCGACCACCTGCAGGTCGTGGTCTATCACCACCGCGGCCTTCCCTCTCGCCTTCACCATCCTGTTTATCGCCCTGGCGACCACGAACCTGTCCTCGACGTCCAGGAATGCCGACGGCTCGTCCAGCGCGTATACCTCCGTGTCCTGCGCCATGGTGGCCACAATGGCGACCTTCTGCAGCTCCCCTCCGCTCAGCTCACCCACCCTCCTGGCGAGGAGCTTCTCCAGCCTGAGCGGGACCACCAGGTTGTCCTGCAGCACCGGATCGCTGTACTTCGTGCCGAGGGTCGTCATGAAGAACTCGTCCACCGTCCCGTCGAAGGCTGAACTCAGGTACTGGGGCTTATAGGCGACCTTCGCGTCCACATGGACGGTCCCCCTGGATGGCTTCTCTTCCCCGGCCAGGATCTTCAGGAACGTCGTCTTGCCGAGGGCGTTCGCGCCTACCACCCCCACTATGGTGCCTCCCCGGATCTCCCCTGCGTCCACCGCGAGCTTGAAGGACGGGTATGACTTGCTCAGCTTCGAGTATCTCGCCACCACCTCCTCGCTCTCGACCGTCTCCCCGGCCGCCCTCACGCCGAACGTCACCGCGTGGTCGCGGAACCTGACGTTCTCCTGGGGGAGGTACCCGTCGAGGAGGGCGTTGATCCCAGTCCTGGAGGCGTAGAGCCCGGAGACTACCCCGTAGGCGCCCGGTTCTCCATAGATCACCTGCACGTAGTTCGCGACGTAGTCTAGGAACGCGATGTCGTGCTCCACCACGAGGACCGCCTTCCCCGAAGCCGCGATCTCTGTGATGAGCTTCGAGACCGCCAGCCGCTGGTAGACGTCGTTGTATGATGACGGCTCGTCGAAGAGGTAGAGGTCGGCGTCTTTGAGGGCGGCCGCTGCGACGGCGACCCTCTGCAGCTCTCCTCCGCTCAGGTCGGGGAGCTTCTTCTCCAGGGTGGCTCCGAGGTTGAGCGCCTCCACCACTTCGTCCATCTTCTTCCTCTCGTCCATCTTTTCGAGGAGGAGCCTGGTCTCCTTCTTCCACGCCTCGGGGAGGAGGTAGACGGCCTGGGGCTTGAGCGAGACGCGCATCTCGCCGTCCGCTATCTTCTCGAAGTGCTCCTTCATCTCGCGGCCGCTCAGGTAGGCGAGGAACTTCTCCCAGCTCGCACCCCCCTCGTAGTCCCCGAGGTTGGGGACCAGCTGCCCGGCCAGGATCTTGAGGGCCGTAGACTTGCCGATGCCGTTCCTGCCGACCAGCCCTACCACCTGCCCCTTCCTCACCGTGGGGATGCGGAAGAGCCTGAACGAGTTGACGCCGTACTGGTGGATCTTGTCGCTCTTCAGCTCCTCGCTCAGGTTGAGGATGCCTACGGCGTCGAAGGGGCAGACCTTCACGCAGATCCCGCACCCTATGCAGAGCTCTTCTGAGACCAGGGCGATCTTGCTTTCCGGGAGGGTGATGCACTCCTGGCCGTTGATGTTGACCGGGCACTCCTTGATGCACTCGAGCCCGCACTTCTTGCTCTGACAGAGGTCCTGGTCTACGACCGCAATCCGGTGTACCAACCTTCTCTCACTCCGCGAGCCTCTTCGGGATGGGGCAGAAAGAGCAGATGGCGGGGTCGCCCCTCAGGCCAAGGCTCTCCGCGCTGTGCCTGGACTTCATCGAGTCCCAGACGGCTTTCTCGCTCACGACCCCTGTCAGGTGGATCGCTTCGTGCTCCTTGATCACCGGCAGGAGCCTGCACCTCACGCATATGGGCTTCACGAACGCTGTCGGCTTCATTGACGCGGCGAGGGACGCCCCACCGGCCGACCCCACGAACCAGACGGAAAGCGCGGCTGCGACCGGCCCCACCGACTCGTAGAGTAGGAACCCCAGGACGCCGGCCGCCGCCAAGAGCAGGGCGCCGACCAGCTTCCCCCCGCTGCCAGGGATGAGCGTCAGCCCCCTGGTGCTCTTCGAGAGGGAGGGGATCGCGAGCATCGGGACGAGGGCCTGGAGGGGAGCGGATAAAGTGACGACCCTCATCTCGGCGACTACGCTCTTCCAGGCGGGATGGTCCCGCCCTTCGTTCTGCATCAGGGCCCCCTAACGCTGGCGACGGGGCTTCCGGAGCTTCTGCTCCACCCTCTCTCTCAGCAGCGAAAGGTCCTTCGATATGGGGGCAGACATCTTCAGGGCCATCGGCGTGATCGAGACGTGCTTCTTGACCAGGACCGCTTCGGCGTCCGACTTCTCGGGGAACTCGGAGAGCCGCTCCCCGAAGAGCCAGTAGTAGGCCCTCCCCCTCGGGTCCTTCCTCACCATCACCTTGTCGGTGTACTTCCTCCTGCCTAGGTCGGTCAGCTTGATCGGGGTAGACGGCATGACCCTGCGCGGGAAGTTCACGTTCAGGACGTCCGCCCCTTCAGGCATCCCGTGCTCGAGGACGTCCCCGATTATCTCCGACGCTATGACCCCCGCATTGGTGAAGTCGGGCTGGTCGTACTCGAGGGCGAACAGGCTCTCCCCGCTCACCTCCATCGAGAACGCTATGGCCGGTATCCCGGTTATCGCCGCTTCCAGGGCGGCGGCCACGGTCCCCGACGCCAGCACGTCCTGGAACGTGTCATTGTCGCCGATGTTTATCCCCGAGACCACGAGGTCCGGGCGCCTCGGGAGGATCTTGTTGACCCCCACCATCACCGAGTCTCCCGGCGAGCCGGAGACAGCGTAGCACTCGAAGTTGTCCCTCCTCACCCTCCCGACCCGGAGAGGCTTGTGGAAGGTCAGGCTGAGCGCAGTCGCGCTCTGGGGCTGCTCCGGGGCGACGATTATCGCTTCCGCGTGTTTCGCCGCCGCCCGGGCGAGCTCGACGATGCCGTTGCTCTGGACGCTGTCGTCGTTCGTCACCATAACGAGCTTCCTCTGTTCAGCCATCTCGTCTCGCCTTCGTCAGGGCGCTCTCTAAAGCCCTTCTGTCCGTCAGTCCGTAGTACCGTGCCATGGCCCTCATCCCGTCTTCGGCCGTCTCCTCGGTGAGGAGGACGGTCAGGATCAGCTTCTCCTGGCTCTTGAGCTTCTTCCTATCGATCCCGTCTAGCAGCGCCTGCTGGTCGGAGACCAGGACGTCGATCATCCTCCCGAGCCTCCTCGCCTGCTCACGGACCCTCCTCCTCTGGACTATCAGGTCCCCTGACAGGTCTTCCAGACTCTCTGCTCCCCTCTGACCGGGCGGGGAGGGCACCCTGTCCGTCGACTTCACCACGACGAGCTCTCCTGACGAGTAGTCCCCGACCGTGAAGGCCTTCGCGACGTACGCCCTCCTGGCTTTGGGAGTCCTGGGCTTGAGGGCCACCTCTTCCACTATCCCGATTTTTCTCAGTATCTTCAGGTGCCTCAGCACCCCCTGGACGGAGATGCCCGTGAGGTGCGAGAGCTCTCCCAGCGTCCTGGGACGGACGGAGACGGCGCTTTCGATGGTCAGCCTTGCCCTTGACGACAGGACTTCGCCGAGGGCGTCAGGGTCCAACGGCCCTTAGAAGGAAATGGTTTATTAAAGGGTTAACAAGACCGTAATTAACACAACGTGAACTAATGTGAGCGAAGACAAAAGGCGCGACCTGAGAGACATGATGGACGAGCTCGAGAGGTACTTCGAGGACTTCGAGAAGGACATAGAGGAGACGGTCAAGAAGAGCATCTTCGGAAGAGGCGAGCCCGGCAAGCCCTTCGTCGCGGGCTTCTCCTTTAACATGGGTCCTGGCCAGAGGCCCTCGGTCCAGGTCTTCGGGGACAGCCCCATCCGACGAGACGGCTTCAGGTCCCCCATAAACGAGCAGACCGTCGACGAAAAGAACGGCGTACTCAAGGCGATATTCGAAATGCCTGGCGTCGAAAAGGGGGACATCAAGGCCGAGGCGGGGGAGGCGTCGGCGATCATCACTGCGGAGCGGGGAGATAGGCGCTACCGGGCCGAGTTGTCGTTCAGGGCAAAGGTGCGGCCGGAGTCAGGGAAAGCAGAATACAGGAACGGGGTTCTGGAAATTTCGTTCTCATTGAAAGACAAGGATAATAAGGACTTCAAGAGGGTAAACATTGTCTGAGAGTGGAAGCGGAGTGAGTCAGCAGCAGGTCCAGCTAAAGGTCCTCGAGGCATACACCAGGGACGTCGGCCGCGGTGTCGCCAGGATTGACTATGACGCCATGGACGCGCTGGACGCCTCGACCGGGGACGTCATCGAGATCAAAGGGAAGAGGAGGACGGTCGCGAAGTGCCTCCCGTTGTACCCGTCTGACGAAGGGAGGGGGATCGTCAGGATCGACGGGCTCATCAGGAACAACGCGGGGGTAGCCATCGGGGACGTGGTGGTCGTGAAGAAGGTGAAGGCGCCGCCTGCCGAGAAGGTGGTGGTCGCGCCTCTCGAAGCCGTTCCGCCAATCGACGAGCGGTACCTGGCTGACGCCCTGGAGAGCGTCCCGGTGACGAAGGGGGACAACATCATGATACCATACTTCGGAGGAAGGCTGACCTTCCAGGTCGTCGGAGTGAGCCCGGTCGCGGACGCCGCTCTGATCACTCAGAGGACCGTCTTCGTGATTTCGGAAAAGGGAGAGGCCCTTCGAGGGGTCCCCCAGGTCACATACGAAGACATCGGCGGGCTGAAGGACGAGATACAGAAGGTGAGGGAGATGATAGAGCTCCCTCTGAGGCACCCGGAGATATTCGAGAAGCTCGGGGTCGAGGCGCCGAAGGGGATCCTCCTCTACGGTCCCCCGGGGACCGGGAAGACGCTGCTGGCGAAGGCGGTCGCCACAGAAAGCAACGCGCACTTCATCCCGATAAGCGGCCCGGAGATAATGAGTAAGTTCTACGGGGAGTCCGAAGCAAGACTTCGCGAGATCTTCAAGGAAGCCAAGGAGAAGGCTCCGACGATCATATTCATCGACGAGATAGACTCGATCGCGCCCAAGAGAGAGGAAGTGACGGGGGAGGTGGAGAGGCGGGTAGTCAGCCAACTCCTTTCACTGATGGACGGACTGGAGGCGAGGGGGAAGGTAATCGTGATCGCCGCGACCAACCGCCCTAACGCCATAGACCCGGCGCTCAGGAGACCCGGAAGGTTCGACAGGGAGATCGAGATCAAGGTCCCCGACAAGAAGGGGAGGCTGGAGATACTCCAGATACACACCAGGCACATGCCGCTCGCCCAGAACGACGACAAGCACGGGGCCGTGGAGAAGATCGTCGACCTGGAGAAGCTGGCCGGGGTCACCCACGGGTTCGTCGGCGCGGACCTCGAGTACCTGTGCAAGGAGGCGGCCATGAAGACCCTCAGGAGGAACCTGCCGGAGATCAAGCTGGAGGAGGACAGGCTCAGCCCGGAGACGCTGGACAAGCTCATAGTGACGATGGCGGACTTCGAGGACGCCCTGAAGGACGTGATGCCCTCGGCCATGAGGGAGGTCTACCTGGAGACCCCCGACGTAAAGTGGGCTGACATAGGAGGGCTCGAGGGGGTCAAGAAGGAGCTCCAGGAGGCAGTCGAGTGGCCCCTGAAGTACCCCGACCTCTACGACAAGATCGGGTACAGCATGCCGAAGGGCATAATGCTCTACGGCCCGTCCGGGACCGGGAAGACGCTGCTGGCGAAGGCGGTCGCCACCGAGAGCGAAGCGAACTTCATCAGCGTAAGGGGGCCCGAGCTCCTGAGCAAGTGGGTCGGCGAGTCGGAGCGCGGGATAAGGGAGGTCTTCCGCAGGGCCAGGCAGGCGTCCCCGTGCGTCATCTTCTTCGACGAGATCGACGCCCTCGCCCCTACGAGGGGGATGGGAGGGGACAGCATGGTCACCGAGAGGGTGGTGAGCCAGCTCCTTACCGAGCTCGACGGCGTCCAGAGCCTCCAGGGGGTGGTGGTCCTCGCGGCCACCAACAGGATCGACATAGTCGACTCGGCGCTCCTCAGGGCAGGCAGGTTCGACAAGCTGATCCAGATACCCCTGCCGGACAAGCCGGCGAGGAAGGAGATCCTCAAGATACACACGAAGGGGGTCCCCATCGGCAAGGACGTGGACCTGGACAGGGTGGTGGATCTGACCGAGGGGTTCAGCGGGGCCGACATGGCTTCCCTCACCAACACCGCCGTCTCCATAGTCCTCCAGGGGTTCGTGTCGAAGTACCCGAAGCCCGACGACGCCAAGAAGCACGTAGACGAAGCCATCGTGTCGATGGAGCACTTCGTCGACGCGATAAAGAAGGTCCGCCAGTCGAGGGAGGGGAAGCCGATGGAGAAGGTCGCGGTCCCCTACTACCGGTGAGCGAAGCCTAATTACTCCACGGCGACAGCCTGCCCCGAAGCTTGGAGGATGGAGCGGTAATCGGGCGGGGCACCTGGCTCGACAAGGTCGCCCAGGAGACGGCGGAGCGAGAGAAGAAGCTGGGGCGGTCTCTCTCCATGGTCAGGGTGGAGAGCGGGCTGGGGGCGTCCGGGCTCCCTCACATCGGGAGCGTGGGGGACGCGATCAGGAGCTACGGGGTGAGGCTCGCCCTGGAGACCCTCGGCCACAGGTCAGAGCTCATCGCGTACTCAGACGACTTCGACGGGCTCCGGAAGGTCCCCGCGGGGTTTCCCACATGGCTGAAGGACTACATCTCCCATCCGGTGTCGCGGATCCCCGACCCGTTCGGGTGCCACGGTTCCTACGCCGAGCACGTGGGCTCGCTGCTCAGGGAGTCACTCGACAAGGTCGGGGTGGAGTATAGGTTCCAGAGCGGGGCGGAGGCGTACAAGGCGGGGGTCCTCAACGACCAGATCCGGACGATACTCGCCCGGTCCAAGGAGATAGGCGAGAAAATCAACGCGTTGGTCGGCCAGTCGAAGTACAAAGAGTCCCTACCATACACCCCGGTCTGCAAGGACTGTGGTCGCATCTACGTCACCCAGGCGAAGTCGTACGACCCTTCGACTGACATGATACACTACGTCTGCGAGGGGACCGAGCTGGGGGAGAAGCACGTCGACGGCTGCGGCCACGAAGGGGACGTGAAGGTGTCGGACGGGAACGGGAAGCTGATGTGGAAGGTCGAGTTCGCGGCCCGGTGGGCCGCCTTCGGGATCCGGTTCGAGGCTTACGGTAAGGAGCTCACAGACTCCGTGAAGATCAACGACTGGGTGGCGGAGAACATCCTCTCCTACCCTCCCCCCTACCACGCCAGGTACGAGCTCTTCCAGGACAAGTCGGGGAAGAAGATGTCGAAGTCGAAGGGGAACTTGGTCACCCCGGTCGAGTGGATGGAGTACGCGTCCCCGGCGAGCCTCAGGCTCCTGATGTACAAGAGGATCGTGGGGGCCAGGAACATATCCGTGGCCGACGTGCCGGTCTACATGGACGAGTTCGACGACCTGGAGGCGTACTACTTCTCGAAGAAGAAAGACCCCAACCAGATGAAGGACGCACGGCTGAGGGGGCTGTACGAATACACCATGTTCCTCAATGTCCCGAAGGCGGAAGGGGTCCACGTCCCCTACAGGCTCCTCGCCCAGCTGGCCTCTGTAGCGCCTCAGGGAGGGGTGGAAGGGTTCGTGGTGAAGAGGCTCACGTCCTACGGGATGGTGAGCTCCGGGACCCCAGAGCTTTCGGCGAAGATAGACTGGGCGAACAAGTGGCAGAGGAGGGAAGGGAAGGCGGCGGTCGAAGTCCCCCAGCTGGGGGACGCGGCAAAGAGGGCAGTCAGGGACTTCGCATCCTCTCTCGGCGGGCTGGCAGACGCCGACGCGGTGCAGAACGCGGCCTTCGACTCCGCGAAGAGGAACGGGGTGAAGCCCGGGGAGTTCTTCCCGGCGGTGTACTCCATCCTCCTGGGATCCGACAGGGGGCCGAGGCTGGGCCCGTACGTCATGGACGCAGGGAAGGAAGAAGTGAGCAGGATCCTCCTGGAAGCCGCCGGGAAATGAGGCCGGGCGGTCAGGACCGCGAAGCTCTGAGGGCGAGGATAGTCTCCTGCAGGCGATGCCCCCGGCTGGTCAGGTACAGGGAAGGGATCGAGCCGAGGGCGTCGTTCGCGGGCCAGCGGTACTGGCGGAAGCCCGTCCCAGGGTTCGGCGACGTCGACGGCAGGCTCCTGGTGCTCGGGTTGGCCCCCGCCCAGCACGGAGGGGCGAGGACGGGACGGATCTGGACGGGGGACGCGTCGAGTGCCTTCCTCGTCAGGGCCCTCCACGCGACGGGGTTCGCCAACCAGCCCAGGTCAGAGTCTGCCGAGGACGGGCTGGTCTACCGGGGGTGCTACCTCACTGCCGCGGTAAAATGCGCCCCTCCGGGGGACAAGCCGACAGCAGAAGAGTTCGCCAACTGTTCCCCCTTCCTGGACCAGGAGGTCGCCCTGATGAAGAACCTCGAGGGGGTGCTCGCGCTGGGGTCCATGGCGTTCCGGGCATACCTCTCCCACCTTGCGAGGTCAGGGGCGGACGCTAGGGGTGCGAAGTTCGTGCACGGGGGAGTCTATCGTCTCGCCGGGTCGCCCACCCTTTACGCATCCTACCATCCGAGCCCCAGGAACACCAACACGGGTAAGCTCACGCAGGGGATGCTGGTCAGAGTCCTGAGGGTGATAAGGAAAGATCTGAGCATATGAATTGGCCCCTTCGACCGGGGCTCGGGCCCGCAGCCTAGCCCGGACTTGGAAAAGGTCGGCATTCTCCTGGTCCGCACGCGGGGAGCTGTACCTGCCCGCATCGTGGGTCATCTGCTCGCTGACCCAGTTCGACCATCGAAAAAATGGAGGAGAGAAGGGTCGACGACCCCTCTGACAAGTCTATGTGAAACCCGAAGGGAATGGTGACTGTCCGAGGTAAGGTGTGCTCAGTATCAGTGATGACAACTGGGCCGAAGTCAGTGCTGTTCCCGACAGTGAGATTACGCTTACGAGGTCAAGATACATGTGCATGCTCGGAACGTACACTGCATTGGGTAGATAGGCCTGATAGGTACTGTATGCCGCAGGAGTGAGGTAAGACCACTGGTAGATGGTTCCGCTTACAAAGGTGTTTTGACTTGGAGTTGGTCCACTGAATCTCAGAATTCCGCTTTCGTAGTTGTAGGAGTATGGGGTGCCTCCCGGAGTGAGCGAGAGGACAAATCTGTTCGCCTGCGATGATACAGCAACCCAGGTGTTCCCTGACTCTTTGTGGAATGTTATCTGACCGCTGGCGTAAGGTGGTGGTGAACTGAAACAAGAGTTGGAGGTAGTCGCAGCGCAAAGTAGCGGTTCGATGAAAGACGCGTTCATGGAGAGCTCGTTGTGGTCTTCTACCAGGCACCACGAACTGAATCCGCTTCCACAGTTGCCTATGTAGCCGACGTCGTTAGAGTCCCAGCCTGCGTTGGTCAGGGCCGTGGACGAACAGGTAGCCGTCGAGGTCAGGGTCGAGCCGTAGGGACAGTTGGACCACGTTCCGAAGGGCACGTTGTCGCTGAAGTAGTTCAGGCCGAACCAGAGAAAGACGTTGTTGTAGGGCGTGTTCGTCATTACGACGGTCGAAGGTGTTGGCGCTTGTGCGAATGCAGGAGCCGTGAAGAGAACGGCGAGAAGGACAGCCATCGATGCCACTGCTGTTTTCCGCATCATGGCGCAGCATTAGCTGAAGCACGAAGATATAAGTGTGATATCGTAATTAACCTTGGCGAAAATCTCTCCCGAAGAGCACGATTCGTGCTTTATCATCGGCGTGTGGTTCCTTTCCGGCCCAATTCGGCTAAGAGCACTTATCTTGGCTATGAGTCGCACGTGGGGGAAGGCGCTTAACTCGAACGCTTCTTGCCTTTTGTCAGTGGCGAAAGGCGTTCACAAATCTATCGCCGCTTATCGCGCCCTATGCATTCATGGCCGATTTGGAGTTGAAAGGTTATAGAATCGGATTGGGAACGCCCGCTCGGGCCCGTAGCCTAGACTCCAACCAATCCGGCGAGGGGAATCCCGTGGACAGGGATGTCCATGGTTGCCCCAAACACGGATCAGGGCGTCAAACATTCCGGGTGCGCAAGCCTGCGAAGCTGGAGACTGCGACCAGAGACCGAGGGTTCGAATCCCTCCGGGCCCGCTATGAAACAACCTTTTATGGGCTCAGTTTGCCGGATGGAGTTCGATTCTGGCTTGGAGCCGAGGAGCGATCATGGGGCAGCCGGATATCATCCAGTGCTAAGGTGGGTTTGTTGGCCGCCCGTGGCCGTTTAGCTCGGGCCCAACTCGTCAGTTTGGATATAGCAACCATTTTCGTCATTTATGGGGTTCATGCCTCTGTGCGACCAACCAAGATTAATGACCCGGAGTTCGCCCTAAGCGGTTGTTGCTGGGTAAAGCGGTCGCGCTGTCGGCGGCGCTCGTCATTACGAGCTTCGCAGCGCTCATCGCCATGTGTCCGGCCCAATCCGCATCGTGCGTATACACTGCCCAGTACGAGATGACGTCTGCTGCCTTCTTTATGTTCCTCGTCGTTGCATGCGTGTCAGTCGTTGGTTACGGCATCGCCTGGAAGAGCAGTCTAGAGCGGGCGACATCAGGCCCGAGTGTCTTTCTCCCGCCCATGACCTTCAACTGCCCTCATTGTGGGGCGCCTAACAACGCAGGTGAAGGCGTCCTCAACCTGAACTGTCCATATTGTGGAGCGAGAAACGTAGTCCCACGTCCGAGAGCCGAGACTCCGACCGCGGCTCCTGCAGGCTCTGGCAAACTGGAAGCCCAAGGTTAATCAATTCCAGATGCGCAGGCCTGAAAGATTGCTGGGAAGGCTTGCGCTGCTTTCGGCGATAGTCACTGGCGCGGCTTTCATTGTGTTGGCGGCCACATGTCCAGCTGCTCCTCCCGGGTCCGCTTGCGTCTCGTCGGTGCCGTACGTCGCTGGGTCATTCGTGGTCATCGGGGGATTCTTCGTGACCATCGTCCTGGTAGTAGGACTCGGATTGAAGCTGCGAAGCCAGCCCCGGAGGCCACTCCCGACGCCGACGACGAACCCCCAATCATTCACCTTCCGCTGCGCGCATTGTGGGGCCCCGGTCACAGCTCCGGCGTATGCAGCCACCGTGAAGTGCGTTTATTGCAGCCAGACGAATGTTGTCCCAAGCCCCAACCCGATGGCTCCCCCAGCTGGGGCGCCGTGGAGCAAGGCATACGTCAGTAGGATTGCGGACAGGCTGCTGGATGAAGGCTATTCGGTCCAGCGGGAAATTGCCATACCTTCCATACCGTTCAAGGTCGACCTCATTGCAACGAGAACCAGAAGAGAGATTTCGAAGTTCGGCTGGTTCACAAGGACGTTCGTGTTGTCCTGTGTCTCTGACCCGACTCCGGAGTCTGTGCAGCAGTTCTCGTCTCTGGCCACGGATTTCGGCTTCGCAACTGCAAACAGGCGGCAGACTGGCGCACGCGCTTCGCAGCGCGCCCGCACTACGCTTGTGGTCGCCGCCGTTGTCGCCGAGGCCGCAGGGAATGAGGTCAAGGACTGGATCGAAAGCGACCAACCGGAGAAAAGGTGGAATGCAATCGACTTTCGAGTGTTGATTTCAGGCGACGATGGGAAACTACATTACTACAAGAAGACACCGATCTGGGGTGCCGCCTACTACAGCGGCGTCAGAGATTATGTAGACGAGATGCTAACAATCTAGCATCTCGACGTCTCGTCGCGTCCCTGGTTATTGACGCTACCTCTGGAAAACTTTGACAGGACGGAAATCGGGTCGCCGACAAGATTTGCGCGTACCTACCAGAACGGCCCAGGGACCTTGTGGAATCAGAATCTAATCCCAACCTGGATTCGAACCTATAATCGGTCCGGGCCTCTCCGGGCTCGCACGAGAAATAAGCTCAAAATACGTATCATCTGGACAACAGAGCGTTTTCTGAGTTACTCGGCAACCCCGGACCGAATCCAAAAAATCTGGGGGTCGGGGGACGGTGCCCCCCGATTTGGTCGATCTAGTGACGGTAGACTCCTGGTATGGGGAAAGGGGTGCCGTTGGCAAGCCATGAGACGGTGAACGAATTCGAGGAAGCCGTCGTGACCGAGACAAGGTTCGTAAGGCTCCCGTCCGAGTTGACCGAGACCATCGTTATCTGGTCGTAGCAGGGAGCGAACGAAGGCGAGGGCCCGCACGCCGGGTAAACGGCGATGGCGTCTTGTAGCGACGACGAACCTGCCGTAGTTGCGAAAGAGGCGTGGGTGAAGGTTGTCGAGTCGAAGGTGGCTAAGGGGAGGATGGTGAGGTACCCATTGGAAATTGTAGCCGCGCGCTCTACTATCCATTCGGCAGAGCCGCGCTGGGCAGCGTCGGGACCGTTCACAGGTGCGCTGACTGTGGTCGAGAAGGCCTGGCCGTTAGTGTTGTCAGCAATCGAGAGGGTGAAGCTCCCGCCGCCGTTGTAGGCGACGCTGGCTGTGATGCTGTCACCTGCCGAGATGGTCATGGAGTGGATGGTCATGGACACTCGGGGGTACATCTCCCACCAGGCATAGTAGGTCGCGCCACTGGCACCGTAGCTCCCGGAGATGCCCGTCTGTTCCACGGTTCCGGTCGAGTATCCGTCGATGCCGACCCAGACGCTGACATCAGTAGGGGACCCGCCGACTGAGCTCGGGCCGCTGACCGTGGGGACTGTAAAGGTCCCCGACACGGAAGTGACGCCGGTGATGTTCACAGCATAGCCAGACCAGTTGAGGGAGAGCGTGTTGGAGATCCTGTAGTTCGGTACACTGGCAACCTGGGCGGTAGCCGCTGGAACGACTGCGAGCGTGAGGATTGCTAGGAGTGGAATCAAACGAAGATATTTCATGTTCGGTTTGAGACGGGCTGGCTGAGTTAAATGGTTTTTGGGATCGTTGCTTTGGGGTATAATCCAACGCGAAGTAGAGGCAGATGTTGGCCACTGTATTATACCGAATAGCAAGGTGGCTCTGCAAAGGGCATTCGACCCTTGGATTGGGCAAGTCCCTCCGGGCCCGCCCTAAGCCCTAGCTGAAAGACGCCGTGGCGGTCTCCCTTCGCCAGCTCTGGTACTCTATGTCGAAGTGATACATCACGTATCCGAAGAAGGCGCCTGCCACCACCGACAGGACCGCGTACTGGGGGCCGTCCCTTGCGAAGAAGTAGTACATCAGGACGGTGAATATCACGACCACCAGATAGACAGGCAAGCGCGAGGCGATCGATGCCTCCCGACCGGACCCATTGGCGGGGGTGCTGTCCGAGTCCGGGGAACCGTCCCCTTGGGACGCCTCTCTAGCCTTAATGGGCTGCGCGGTACTACTACCGATGCCTGCGAGCTTCATCGCGGCTGCTCCTTATCCCTCCTATCGCGGGGACCAGACCCTGAGACTGGACGGAAACTCCTCCCCTCCCGCTCCTGCCGTCCTTTGCCAGGCCGATGGCCGCGACCACGAGGCCGGCCACCCCAAAAGGGAAGGCGGGATAGAAGAGCGCGGGGATCCCAAGCATCACCGACGCTGCTACCAGGCTGCCTGACCCTGCGAGGACCGCCATCCCGATGACGAAGACGAAGGCTGGCTGGCCGATCTTTCCTGCGAATGCCATCTGGTCGGTCCGGCCAGTCAGGTGTATAAACCGGGAATAGCTACGCCTTGTTACCTACAATTGCGGACCAATCCCTCGGGAAATCGCCAAGATATCAGCCGCCTTGCGGTACCGACTTCTGGCCAGCGGGCCAGGCCCCAGACGTCGCTCAGGCCGCAAGGGGCCCGGACCCGGTGAGACTGGCTGCCGAAGGGACTCGCTCCTCCCAGTGGAGACGCTGCCAGAAGATGGACGGACCCCGGGGTCCTCCGTGAGCTCTCCGTCGAGCTCCTCTCCTGCGGCCTGACCCTGAACGAAGCCCGGGTCTACGTCCACCTTCTGGCCAACGGCCCCTCCCCGGTCAGGACCATATCGAAGGAGACAGGGCTACACAGGGTCGAGGTATACAGGAAGCTCCGGGACCTGGAGGAGACGGGGCTGCTGGAGACCTATCTGGACCGCCCCAAGAGGTACGGCGCAGTCGAGCCCCGGGTCGCTTCGACGGTGCTCGTGCACCGGCAGGAGGAGGCGCTTGCGTCCTTCAGAAAGGAATCCAGAGACGTCTTTACGAGGCTGGAACGGCTGGGGGACGCCGGGGCATCGCCCCAGTCCGGACGGGAAGGCAGAGGGCGCGGCGAGGGGATCTATAGGTTCGTGCGAGGGAGGAGGAACTACTACAACGAGATAGCCCGCCTGGCCAGGCGTGCGGACAAAGAGATACTCCGGATCGTGTCTCCGGGGGGCGTGGTCCGGACGTTCCTCGCCGGGGTAGATGCTGAATACGCCCGAGCGAAGGCCAGGGGTGTTTCGGTGCGGATGATTTGCGAAGTCGGCCCGAAGAACAGGAGCTACGCCCGCCGCCTCTCCAAGGTAGTCCAGCTGAAGCACATGGACGGTGTCCGCCTGAGGTTCACCCTCGTGGACGGGAAGGTGACAATGCTCGGCGCCAAGTTCGACGAGGCTTCCCAGTCCCTCGACGCACTCGAAGACAGCTACATCGTCTTCGATGACCCCAAGCTTTCTGAGGCGTTCCGGATGTTCTTCGAGCATCTCTGGGCCGACGCGAGAGAGATCCCGCGGAAATGACTAATATTGTAGAGGATTGTAGGTAACATAACGTAGCTATTCCCGGTTTATACAACCGCCCGGAGACTCGCACAATCCTTCGGGGCGATTCGATGCTTCGCGAAACGCTGGAGTCGGCATACACAAGGACCATCGTGGCTGTCAAAGACTCTGTCGTCGACTACGGGGCGAAGGTGACCGAGAGCGGCGGCCTGGTCCAGGCCCTCTACCTCCTGGTCATAGTGACGCTGATGGCCGGGTTCATCGACGCCCTGGTCAACCCGTTGCCGAACCAGACCTACATCCCCTATCCCAGCTTCACAGGGGAAACCATCCCGGAGGCCTTCGTCGACGCGCTCGTCATAGCCCTGGGAGCTGCGGGCATCTATCTGGGGTTCATCAGCGGCAGACAGACGACGAACCCGAAGAACGTCAACCTGTACCTCGCCGTGGCGCTGGTCCTCCTGGTGGTGTCGCTGTTGACGGGTATGAATATGGCGCTACTGAAAGGGCTTGGATAGGAAAAGAAGAGCGAAGCATCCGAGAGCCCTCCCGGCGGCCCCTTCGAAGGGAGCAATGCGCTTCGGCCGCGCCGCCGAAGAGCGTCCTTCGTCCGCGTTCGCAAACCCTAAACGGGAGCCGCGGCGCGCGAGCGGCGGAATTGAGCGAAGTCCGCCCGACCCCTGCGCCCCCGGGCAGGGGCACTTCGAGACGGACGACCGCCCTCGCAGTTGCCGTCGTGGCCATCGCGGCAGCCGGAGCGGTCTTGGTGGTCTACGCAGGGGGGTTCGGCGGTCAGCCTTCCACCAGCGGCCAGGGCGGAGCGGGGACCGTCTCGGCGGGGGGGCCAGGGAGCCTGGCGCTCATGAACGCCACCTGCAGCTCGGTTGCCAGCAGCCCCGTCAGGGTCGAGAACGTGACCTATGGCGGGTCCGGGAGCCACGTCTATTTTCTCATAATCGAGACGGACCCGGCTAGCCCGTACGCGGGGATGAATGGCAGCGCCAACGTCCCGATCACAGCCCACTGGCCGGTGTTATACGTGAAGCAGAACCAGACCGTCTCCATACACGTGATCAACTGCGCGCCCAACGAAGCTCACGGCTTCCAGATTACATACTACGACTCTGAGGCTCGCTCTCTGAACGCAATCCAGCCCGGAGGGTCCTATGACGTCACTTTCACCGCCACAGAGGTGGGGACTTTCAGGATCTACTGCAGCATCTTCTGTTCGATACACTCCCGGATGCAGAACGGCTACCTGGTGGTCACCGGGTGACGGCCAGCCAGCCCTTCAAAGCCGCTGTGACGGAGGGACCTGGTTGATACCTCCCGCGACCATAGTCCCGAGCTTCGCCCTGGCTACCCTGATCCCTGCCTTCGCCGCCCTCTACCTGGTCCCGTCCCTGAAGCGGGTCCCGCTGAGGTACCTGGCGGCGGCCGGCGCCGGCCTCGCCCTCTGGTTCCTCCTGGACACCATGGGGGACGCGGCCTTCCTCGACGCCTACTGCTGCTCCGTCTATCCTCTGAGCCTCTTCGGCGGGGTCGGCCACGCCGCGCTCATCGGCGCCTTCGTCCTGGGCTTCGTCGTCCTCGCGGTCTTCGACAGGTTCGCTGTCCCTGGAGAGCCGCGGTCCGCAAGGGGCGCCGCGAACGTGCAGAGGCTCCCCTTCCTGATCCCCGTGGCCGTCGCGGCGGTGATGGGGATCCACGGGCTCGGAGAGGGGTGGGTCGCGGTCTCCCCTGTCTCGTCGGGACCGGTCGTGTCGGTCGGCCTCTGGCAGGCCTTGATCGCCACCTACGGGGACGTCGCCGCCCTGGCTTCGTACCCCATCCACAAGTTCCTCGAGGCGTCGGTCATCGCGGTGCTCTACACCGCGTACGTCTCGAGGGCGGAAGGAGCGGAGAAGGAGAGGTGGTGGCAGCTCCCGCTGCTGGGGGCGCTCTTCGCAGGCCCGTCTGTGGTCGGGGCAATCGTCGGCTACTACGTGACATTCAACACCACGTACTTCTTCGCCTTCGGGGTGACCGCTGCGTTCTATGCCCTGCTGAGGCTTTTCGAGCCGATCCTCCCGGACTTTCGCGAGCGGGGCCCGTCGCACCTCGGGACGGGGGTCTTCGTCGCCCTGCTGGCCGGGTTCCTCTTGCTCTACGCCGCCGCCCTGTTGCACTAGTCCTGGAGAGTGCCCGACCCCATGCCACCCGTCTCGACCTTCTGCGCAGACGGTGAGGGACTGCCTTGAGCGTAACCCTGGTCGAACTGGTCATGTGGGGGCTCGCCGCCTCCATGGGCGTCATCACGTCCTACGCGCTCAAGTGGACGGTCCAGCACTTCAGGGTCAGGGGGTCGCTCATGATCCCCTTCGTGGTCTTCCTGCTGGTGATGATGCTGTCGATGGTGGTGAGCGCTGTCGTCTACTTCTACTCGCCCTCGCTCAACCTCCTCATCGGCCTGGTGGTCGCGAACATGCTCGTGATGGGGGCGGGGGCACTCCCATTCGTCTTCGTGATGTTCAGGACCCTGCTGGCCGACCAGGAAGCAGGCCAGGGTGGGGAGGCGGGCCCCTCCGTCCCTCCGCCCGCGGGCGCGGGCCTCCGCTACAGGGACGCGCTGGTCGAGGCGCTCGTCATCGGTCTGGCCCTGCTGAACGAGTTCTTCATGGGGTGGGCCTTCGAGCTGGCCTCCTCCGGGCCCCTTTCGCTCGGGAACGGGACCCCCCTGGCGGTGTTCTCGTCCGTCGTGGGGTCATACTGGTTCCTCTTCACCATGTCCTTGGAGATGGCGCTGACCGCCTACTTCATCCGGAAGGAGCTCGGCCACACCTTCCTCTATCTGGTGGGGATGCAGTCCCTCGTGATGTTCCTTTCTCCCACCGCCATCGCTGACCCAGCCTGGGCCGCCGTCAGCGTGTTCGGAGGGAGCGCAGTGATGATCGTCCTTTTCATCTTCGCCTTCGAGCACCTGGCGAGGAACACGCTGGCGGAGAAGGCGGTTGCCGGCTACCTGCTGAAGCTCGTGGGAGCCTACGCCCTCATGATGGCAGGGCTCTTCGTCTGGAGGCTGACGGCCTCTGAGGCCCTCTTCGCCCTGTCTATCGTCCTGGAGATGGCGGTCTACCTGGACCTGGTGGTGGGCGGGAAGAGGGACAAGTCTTCGTGGCGGTGGCAGTCTGACCCCTGGTGGGTCCTCGGGCTTCTCTCGGCCCTCTTCGTGGGGGAGTTCTTCATGGGGGCCCTCCTCGACGCCCAGGTGTACGGTCCCCAGGCGTTCGTCGCGTCCATGGGGCTGGTCCCGGTGGCAGGCGCTGGGCTGTCGGCACTGGGAGCGGCAGCATACGACGCCATGGTCTTCTTCGGCATCGTGAGTCTGTCCCCCTGGTTCCTGGTGATGATGGGCGCGGAGATGGGGGCTCTCGTCGTCTTCAGGATCAGGGAGGTCAGGGAGCTCGAAACCAGGGTCAGGCTCTGCCTCGTCGTAGCCGCCTACTCCGTGTATGCGGTCCTCCTCCCCGGCTTCTTGATCCCGGGTTCCCTCCTCCCGAGGGTCCCCTTCGTGGGGTGGAGTATGGGGATAGGGACGGCGGGGGCGGTCGCGCCCGCGACAATCGCCGCCCTGGCCGGCACCTACTTAATCTCCGGCTCTCTCTCCTTCCTCTTCGGCTCCCGGCAGGTCTGCTCCATGTTCTGCACGGCCGCCCTGATGTATCAGGGGACCTTCTACGACTCGATGAAGACATTCAACCGGACCTCCCGGATTGGGAGGAAGATGCTCACCAGCAGGCTCTCAGGGGCGTACAAGGCGACCTTCTCCCTCGTGTGGGTCTCCCTCATCGCAGCGGCAGCGGTCTCCTACCTCGACTCGGTCGGGGCGGCGAATCTAACCGTCTTCGGGTCCGACCCGGCGTACCTCCTCTACCTGTTCTACTTCGGGGTCCTCTGGTACGTCATCTTCGTCACAGTCCCGTTCGTCGGGACCTACGCGTGCGTGAGCATGGGGTGGTGCCACTGGGGGACCTTCAACCAGCTCGTGGGGAGGCTGGGCTTCTTCAGGCTCAAAGTGAGGGACCCGGGGGTGTGCGTGACCTGCGAGACCAAGGACTGCGCCAAGGCCTGCCCGGTGGGGCTCACAGACCTCCCCGGGAGCTTCATGGCCAAGGGGGAGTTCAAGAGCCTGAAGTGCATCGGGGTCGGGGACTGCGTGAGCGCCTGCCCGTACGAAAACGAGTACTTCTTCGACGTGAGGCACTGGCTCCGCCTGGGAAGGCGGAAGAAGGGCCAGCGCGCCGCTGACCTCTCGCTTGTGCGGGTGCGGGCCCTCCAGGGCGTGCCCGCGGGCGAACCGTAGGGAAGGTGCCTCCGCCGTCCGCGGGAGTCACCCCTTCGGGGCCGGCGCCGACCTTACGGTCGCAGCGATCCTCGAAGCGAGGTCGAAGTTGAGCTTCAACACGACGACGGCGAGCAGGGGGAAGACGAAGTAGGCTACATAGAACGCCCAGGAGGAGCTGGCCGCATCCGCCAGCGAAGGCGAGACGAGGCTGAGCAGAGCCGGGAGCGACATGCAACAGGAGGCCCCGAGGACGATCCCGGCGAGGGGCATCGCCGCGTACGCCCTCGACTTCGCCAGCCAGGAGCCCGCTCCGATCTCTTTCACTTTCGCCACGTTGGCCAGGACTAGGATGTCGATCACGACCGCCATGAAGATGGCGAAGAGCGACAGCGAGGCCCCGTAGATGGGGGGAAACTGGAGGGCGATGCTCGGGCTGAACGCGTCAGCAAGCAGCACGTTCGCGAGCGTAGCCGGGTAGAGGACGTCGGTCGTCACGAAGGCGAACGACGAGGACACGAACGGCGAGATCCTGTATGCCTCCACCAGAATCCACTCCAGGAGGAACCCGTACAGCAGCAGGTGGGCGGTGAAGTACACGGCCCCTATGACCGCGCCGGTCTTCGTCCTGACGTACCTCCCTCCTGCCCTGAACTGGCCCGACAGCAAGAGCGCTCCGAAGAGGAAAGCCCCTCCCCAGAAGACGGCGGACCCGGCGGCCTGATAGGGGTTCAGCACAGCGGGCGGGGTGAAGTAGGCGTAGAACGATATGAAAACCCCGGCGGCCATCAGCACCGCCGAAACGCCCACGAGGTATGTCTTCTGCATCTGAACTGTTCCTCTGGCTCCGCAGGTTAAATCCTTCGCGGGGGCCGCGCCCGAGGCGCCTCCTTCCGAATGTATAGATGGATTTAGAGTTACTATAGACTAAGCTGAAATATGGAGGAGAACAAGTCATGTCCGTGAGCGGGCAGTTGCAGGCTCCCCGGGCGAGCCCCACAGTCCAGGTCACTGTGATAGCGATCTCCGCGGCCCTCTTTGCGGTGGCCAAGGGCGTCACGGCCTACATCCGAACGCCCTGGGGGCTAGGCGAGCTCTTCATCGCCGCGTTCGTGCCTGTCTTCTTCGCTGTGACTGCCGACCCTCTCCCGGCCGCCTTCGGAGCTGCGATCGGGTCTTTCCTCGGGGACGTCCTGTTCCTCGTCCCGTTGGGGGCGACCACTCCGTTCTTCGCGCTCACGGTGGGCGCGCCTGCCAACTTCGTCGCCACCCTCCTGATCGCCCTTTTCGTAAGGAGGTATAGGTCGTGGTCCTCCTTCGTCGCCGCGTCCGTCGGGTTCTTGACCTTCGGGAACTTCATGGCCGCAGCGCTACTCTGGTGGCTGGCCCCGCTCCCCCAGGCGATAGACATCCTCGGGTTCACGATCTTCTGGGACATGACCGCTATACCCGCCATCCTGATCGGCGTCCCGATACTCGTACGCGCCACGGGGCCCGTGATAGGCCGTTCGAAGGTCCTCCGCTACTCCCCCGACTGGTCGGGGGTTGGAAGGCGGCAGGTGACCATATCGCTGGTGTTCTCTCTCCTCTTCGTCGCCCTGGGCGGGGCCATATTCTTCTTCGCCCCCTCCGCTCTGGGCTACTGGCCGGGGATGGCGACCTACTTCGCCATCGCGGCAGTCATCGTCGTCATATTCGGTCCCCTGACGAGCTTCCTGGCGGGGCGGAGGCTGGGGGCGGCAAAGGGTGCGGGTTAGCCGGTCTGAGGCCTTCGCTCCTTCGGCGATAACCAACTTCTTCGAGATAAGCTATCACCCTCGCGGCGGCTCGGCCGGCGCGACGGGGGGCGGATACATCCTGTCGAAGGGGACCACGACCAGGGTCCTGGCAAGGGACGACGGCGGAAGGGTGGCGACGGTCGTGAACGGCGACCCAGGGTACGACGCGCGCACCACGAGGAGGGCGGCGAAGGCGCTGCTCTCGGAAGCGGCGCCGGGGATATCCGTGGAGCTGGATCAGACCTCGGACACCCCCATCGGGGGAGGGTTCGGCGCCAGCGCGGCGGCGGCGACGTCCGCAGTCTATGCGGTCGCGGCGGCGGCTGGCATCGCCAAGGGGAAAGACGTCCTCGCCTCCTATGCCTACAGGGCCGAGGTCGAAGAGCGGACCGGACTAGGCACCGTCTCAGTCATCTATGACGGGGCGGGCGCGGGGGCGATAACGGTCCCGGGAGAGCCGGGGAAGTCGGAGTTCCTCCGCGTGAAGGTCCCGAAGGGGCTCAGGATAGTGACTGGGTTCCTCGCCCCCTTCGACAAGCGGGACGCCCTCTCCTCGAAGTCTGTGAGCGACCGCATAAACGCCCTCGGCCGGGACGCCCTCAGGTCCTTCAGGTCCGACCCCGCCCTCGGAAACCTGGCGTCGGAGGGGGAGAAGTTCTCCCGCCGCCTCGGCCTCGAGTCCCCTGAAGTCGTGAAGATGATCTCCACGGCGAAGGCCGCAGGGGCAGAGTACGCCAGCCAGAACATGATAGGCTACTCCGTCCACAGCCTCGTCTTCGACGGAAGAAGCGGGAGGGTCGCTTCGGCGCTCCGTTCACTCTCCCCCGACATCCGCGTGGACGAGTTCGGGGTGGGGAGAAGGCGAGCGGAGGTTCTGAAGGCTAGCCGCAGGTGACCAGGTCCTTCGTGTACTTCGTGAACAGCTCGGGCTTCCCGTCAACCCTGAGGGTGTCCTCGATCCTGATCCCGTACTTGCCTACGAAGTAGACCCCGGGCTCGTCCGTGATGACGTCGTTCTTCACGAGCTTCACCTTGCTCCCCTTGAATATCCCGGGCATCTCGTGGATGTCTATCCCGACCCCGTGCCCGACGCTGTGGTTCAGGTACTTCGCGAGCCCGTGCTCTTGGAGGACCTCCACCGCTGCCTGGCTGACGCTCCCGCATTCGGTCCCGTCCCTGACCGCGTCTATGGCCGCCTGCTGCGCCTCCCTGACTATCGCGTAGTTCTTCTTCATCTCCGGGCTGACCGTCCCCACGGCGAAGGTCCTGGTCTCGTCGGAGTTGTACCCCTCGTACCTGAAGAAAAGGTCGGTTACCACGAAGTCTCCTGCCTTGACCTTCCTCTCGGAGAGCTCCGAGTGGCCGTAGGCCCCGTGCGGGCCGGATGCGACGATCACAGGGCCGAGCGAAGAGTCGGAGTTCGAAGGGGTCATCCCCTCTTCGGTCGCGACCCTCATCACCTCGGCCGCCACCTCCCACTCTGTCTTCCCTGGCCTCAGCGTCTGCTCCACGGCTCTGAACGCCTTGTCCGTCTTGGCGCAGGCCCTCTTTATCCTCTCGAGCTCCAGCTCGTCCTTGGCCCTCCTCGCTTCGAGGAAGAGCTGCGGGTCCGGTTCGACTCCCCCCTTCAGCCCCTCCTGCTCAGCGTCCGTGACGACCTTCTCCTTCTCGAGCCGGCGGGAGACCTCCTTCGCTATGTCCTTCCAGCGTTTCACGACCACGATCTCAGCTTCCTTGCACACCTCGCCCGCCCTGTCTGCCTCCAGGGGGGTGGTGACTACGACCGTTTTGTCCTGATGGACTACCCCGGCGCCTCCCCCGAAGAAGTCCGTCAGATAGAAAAGATTGGGAGCGGTAAAAGCCGCTACCTGCTTCCCTTTTGCCATAGAAAGCAGCCTTTTGCGCCTTTGGGCGTAAACCGTCAACATTCAAGCCTTCCAAAACAGAGCGCTTATATCCATTCGTGAGCGTGTGCTCAACGGGGCAAATCATCCTGTGACGCACATTCGAAGGCTGGAGATGCGCGGTTTCAAGTCCTCGGGCCCCCGGACAGTGGTGGTCAATTTCGAACGCGGGTTCACCGTCATCACGGGCCCCAACGGGAGCGGCAAGTCTAACCTTGCCGACGCAATCGCCTTCGCCATCGGGGAGAACTCTCCGAAGGCGCTGAGGGCAGCCAACGGAAGGCTGTCGGGGTTGATCTACGACCCGAGGTCCGAAGACGGCACGACGTCGACGAAACCGAGCGCCTGCAGGGTGATGCTGCAGTTCGACAACTCCGACCGCGCGATACCAGTGGACTCCGACCTGGTGACGATCACCAGGGAGCTGAAGGAGGACGGCGACAACACCTACTACATCAACGGCAGGAAGACGCCGAGGGGTTCACTCACCGACATCATCGACATAGCAGGGCTCGCGCCCGGCGGGTTCAACATAGTGGCCCAGGGAGCCGCCACCAAGATGGCCGACCTCACCCCAGAGGAGAAGAGGAAGGTCATCGAGAGCATAGTCGGCATCTCGAAGTTCGACGAGCGCAAGGCGGAGGCTCAGAGACAGCTGGGGCAGGCGGACCAGAGGCTGGAAGTCGCCATGGCGCGCATCGGGGAGATGAAAAGCACCCTGGAGTCGCTCGACTCCCAGAGGACAGACATGCTCAGGTTCGATCTGCTGGAGTCGCAGATAAACTGGCTCAACGCCGTCATCACATCGAAGAAGATCGGCGACCTGAAGGGGCACCTCGCCGACCTCAGGTCGGCGGAGCAAGAGCTGAACGGGAAGCTCGGGGACCTGGGTGCGAGGCTCGTGGAGCTCGAGAACCGCATCGGGCAGGTGGAGAATGACAAGACGAAGTTCATAGTGGAGGTCATCCAAGGCGGCGGGGCGAGCCATGTGGAGCTCCAGTTCCAGCTCGCCGAGATGAGGAACGAGCTGGAGTCCCTGGAGGGGGACTACAAGGCAGCACAGGCGAACGTCTCAGAGCTGGAAGGGGAGACAGTCCCCCAGCTCAAGCAGGTGGTGACGGAGAAACAGAGGGAGGCGAACGCGGCCGCCTCCACCGTGAAGCAGCTGACGGGAGAGATAGATAAACTGGACGGCAGGCACGCAGAGCTGGCGCAGAGGCTCAAGGAGTTCTTCCAGGCCGGGGAGGAACTGAGGCGGACCATCGAGAAGAAGGCCAAGCTCACATCAAAGGTGCAGGTGAAGCTCGCCGACCTCGGGCAGAAGCTCACCCAGGTGGACCTGGCGATAAACGCGGCCAGCGCGAGCCTGGGGGTGGAGAAGAAGCGCCTGGACGAGCTCAAGCTCAGGGTAGACGGCTACTCGGAGGTGCTGGAGAAGCTCGAAGGGAACACGAAGCAGCTCTTCGACCTGTACGACTCTTCCACCAAGGAGCTCAACACCCTGGACGAGAACCTCTCCGAGATGGAGAAGACCAGGGAGAGGCTCGTAGGTTCGATCGCCGGGGCTTCCAAGATACTGGAAAAGGCGTCGGCTGAAATGTCCAAGGAGGAGGCGTTCAGACACATGTCCGAAAGCCTCGCGGGGGAGCGGAGCGGGCAGCTGAAGCTCCAGGGCCTCTGCGAGCAGGGAGGGGTCCCTGGATACGTCGGCCGGCTGGGGCAGCTTGTGAAGTACCCCCAGCAGTACTCGAAGGCTGTCAACGCGGTGATGGGGAGGTGGATGGGGGCGTTCGTGGTGCAGGACCTGAAGGGGATGACCCAGCTGATCAAGGCGGCGAAGTCGTTGAAGGCGAAGAGCTTCGCCGTGATACCGCTCAGCGAGGTCGAGTCGGTGAAGGCGGCCGAAGTGGAGAGGTCGGCCGGAGTGATCGGGACGCTCTCCGACGTCATAAAGTGCGAGGACGAGTTCCAGGGGCTGGTCAACTTCCTCGCCGGGGACTCGGTCCTGGTCGAGTCCGAGGCAGTCGGGTACATACTGGCTTCCGAAGGGGTCAGGGCCGTCACCGAAGCGGGCGAGGCCTTCGAGCCGGGAGGGAGGGCGTTCAGCTACGGGTACCAGGAGCTCATGGTCAACCTGATGGAAGGGCTGGAGAACATCGAGGGGATGAGCGAGGTCGAGGACGCCGTGGGTGCGCTGAAGGGGGCGATAGACAGGAGGAGGTCAGAGCTCAGCTCCCTCGAGTCGGAGTCCCGCTCGGTCACGAAGGAGCGGGTCAAGAAGATTGTCTCCACCACTAGCCTGAAGGCCGAGGCCACGACCATCACACGCATGGCGAAGCGGTACAGGAGCGTCTTCAAGGCCATGAACGCCGAGTACCAGAAGCAGGCTGCCACGGTGGCCCGACTGGAAGAGAAGCTGAAGGTCAGCCAGGAAAAGAAGGGAGGGATGACGAAGGGGATCTCTTCGCTCCAGCAGGTGGTGGCCGACGTCCAGGCGCTGGGGCTAGACGCGCACCTCCTGGAGTTGGACGGGACCAAGCAGTCGGTGTCTGCCGAGATCGACACCATCAGGAACAGGATCCAGGACCTCAACCTCACCCTGACCAGGGAGAAGGCCAACCTGGAGAACGTCCTACTGAGGGCGCTAGAGGAGAACCAGCTCGACCTGGCCAACGCGACCGAAGACCTGCGGTCTAACAAGGAGTTCACGAAGGACGCCCCGAAGAGGATCAGGGAGCTGTCGGACGAGAAGAAGTCCCTCGAGGACCAGATTTCGAAGCTGATGGAGTCTTCCCGGAGGAGCCAGCCGGTGCTGGACGAGTTCGACGCCAGGTCGAGGCGCCTGAAGGAGGAGAGGGACGCGCTCTCGAGGTCCATAGCGGGGAACCAGAAGGAGCTTTTCGCACTGGCGGGGCAGTCTTCCGCGACCCAGGAAAGGGTGGAGGAGGCGCTGGGGAGCCTCAGGATGCTCGGGTACGCCGAGGAGCTCGAGTTCTTCGAGTCGAGCGAGTCGCTCCTCTCCGAGCTTCAGGAGGAGTACCAGCAGACCGTCGCCTCGGTCAACAGGGCCGCGGACAGGCAGTACACCGACATGTACCTGAGCTACAAGAACCTCTCCGTCAGGCACAACGAGCTCGAGAACGAGAGGAACTCGATAATCGGGTTCATCGAAAGCGTCGAAGCGGAGAAGAGGAAGGTCTTCATGTCAGCCTTCGACAGGGTCGGGTCGGAGTTCAGCGGCATCTTCGCGAAGCTTGCGGGAGGGAGCGCCCAGTTGGACCTCGAGAACCCCGAAGAGATCTTCACCGGTGGAGTGATAATGCGGGCGGACTTCGGGAACGGGCTCCGCGAGTCGTCCCAGCACAGCGGAGGCCAGAGGGCGGTGACAGGAGTATCGATGATCTTGGCCATGCAGGCGGTCCAGCAGCACCCCTTCTACCTCTTCGACGAGATCGACGCCCCGCTGGACGCGGTGAACTCCAACAGCCTCGCCCGCTTCCTGAGAGAGAAGTCGGCCGAGGCCCAGATCATCGCCATCACCCTCAGGGACGTCTTCGTCGCCGAGAGCGACATGACCTACGGGGTGTACTCCGCGGGTGGGACGTCCAGGGTGGTGCACTACAAGCCCGCCGAGGTGCCGAAGAGTGCCTAGCTCCCCCCTGCTTGGGAAGCCCCCGCTGAACGTCCTGATCGATCCATCCCTGGCCAAGCGCAAGAGCCCCTGGGAGATCAACCTGACCGAGCTTCTGGGGATGTTCCTGAAGGCGATTTCAGAGACGGAACTCATCGACATGAGGGCCGCCGGCACCGCGGCGCTCTCTTCGGCCACGATCTACAGGCTGAAGGTCGAGACGCTCTTCCTCTTCGAGAGGCTCAGGCTGCAGCAGAGGCCCCTGGACCCGTCCGAGCCGCCGCAGATCATCGTGATGCCCTTCCGCTACGAGATATACTCGACCAACATAGACGAGCTGTTCAACGAGCTCGGGCGGATCCTCCAGGACATCGTCATAGACGAGGCCAGGGGGGGCGAGAACCCGCTGTCCATCGCCGACCTCCCTCCTCCCAACTTCGACGATTACGTTGTGTCCCTCCAGGCACTGCTCTCAGAGTTCAGGAAGATACTCGTCGAGAGGCTGAGCGGGACGGGGAAAGTGCTCCTCTCCGAGCTGTTCCGGGGCCTCTCCCCACTCGACGCCGCACGCGTCTTCCTACTCCTCCTCTTCGCGGCCAACGACGGTGACGTCGTCATCGAGCAGGGGGAGACGGACTCGGACGCGCTGGTGGTGTCGGTGGGCCAGCTTGAGTAGCGACCCCCAGTCCGGGTCGACCCCGAAGGACGTCCTGGCGAAGGTTGAGGCGGCCCTCTACGCTGCAGGGCGTCCGCTCTCGGTCGGGGAGATCGCCCATGTGGCCGGGACCGTCTCGGAAAGGAAGGCCGCGGCCATCGCGAGGGAGATAGCCAGCGCGGTCAACGGCAGCCTCCAGGCACTCGAGGTCGTCGAGTACTCGGGGCCGAGGTTCGCGCTTCAACTGAAGGCGAAGTACACCCAGACCGCGAGGAAGTTCGCCACCCGGCCCCTCCTTTCGCGGGCGGCTCTGCGGACCCTGTCCTTCATCGCGTTCTTCCAGCCCATAGCCTCCTCGGAGCTCGTCCTCCGCCGCGGGTCCACCGTCTATCAGCACCTGAAGGAACTGGAGGAGGTCGGGTTCATTTCAGGCGAGAGGCAAGGGCGGAGCAAGGCGTTCAAGACCACCAGCAGATTCGCCGAGTACTTCGGGCTGAGCACCGACATCGCCGCCATGAAGAAGCAGCTGGAGAGCAGGACCCTCACCCTGAGGTAGGGGCTGTTCTTCGCGCTAGTCTTATACCGACCGCGGACCTGCGCCTGTTCCCGATGAAGCTCGCGGAGGTCGGCGCCGTCCTGGCGGTCGCAGCCATCGTCGTGCTGGCTTACTCGACCTTCGCGTACGCCACCGACGTCCGGACGACGACGGCGACATCCACGCTGACCGTCTATCCTACTACGGGGTCCCCCTACTCGGTCGAGCTCGTGGTGATACAGCCCGTGTACGTCAACGAGATCTGCCTCGTCGAGGCCACGAACTCCACCTACACCACCTACCTGGTCGGCGGGGGGACGGGCGGGGCGGTCAGCCAAACCACGACGGAGACCGTCAGGGCGCTCAGCACGGTCACCATGTACTACAACGTGACAATCGCGGAGTCCGGGTCCACCTGCACCCTCGTCAACCCGCACTACGGGGCCACGTCCTCGTCCTGCCCTCCGTGCGCGTGATAGGCCCCGAGCCTCGAAACGCTTAACACCCCGAGCGGTGGGGCGGCTGAAAGACTCGCGAAATGACCCGTCCAATCGAGAACCTGGTGAAGCGGAAACCCACCGGAGGCAGGTCCAGGCCCCACCGGGGACGGAGGGCGTTCGAGAAGGACGGCTACGCCATAGAGCCCCTAGTGGGGAACGCCTCGTCCCGGACGATCCGGAGGAGGGGAGGGGTGTTCACGAGCGGGGTGGTCTTCGCGACCTACGCGAACGTCTCCGACGGCTCCGGGAAGGCGACGAAGTCGAAGATACTCAGCGTGAAGAGCAGCCCGGCCAACAGGGACTACGAACGGAGAGGCGTGATCACGCTGGGAGCAGTCCTCGAGACCGAGGCCGGGGAAGCTGTCGTCACGTCGAGGCCCACCGCGGACGGAGTGGTGAACGCCGTCCTCGCGTCGAAGAAATGAAGGACTACGACCGCTACGTATTCTGGGTAGACTACTTCGACTCTGAGCTGAAGAGGAGCGACGGCAGAAGGGTGCCGCTCAACTCGGCCACCAAGTCTCCGACCCTCCCTGAACTGGGGGAGGCCTGCCGGAGGCTCAACCTGCAGCCTCAGCCCCAGGCGGCGCGATACCCTTCGCGGCCGGCCCACGAGTCGGGGTATGTCTCGATTGCGAAGTCAGGGAAGAAGAAGGAGCTCCTCATCAAGGTCGCCAAAGAGCTCTCGACAGTCAGAGGGATCGCCCAGCGGAGCCAGCGCAAGAAGTGAACGCCGAGGGTGGCTGCGGGGCGGAGGCTCCGCCCTCCTCCAGTGAGTCGTAAGGGCAAAGGGCCGTGGGTCCTGTCGGATGGCCCCACACTGTGGACTGCGTCCTGTGGAACGTAGGCAATGCGCGGAGCCCCGGGCTTTCTGGCGCACCTAGGGTCCTTTAGGCTGGATTCCAGATTTCGGGAAAACCCCCTCCTAAATAGTAAATTCCCCTTCGGCGGCCAGAGGCGTTGCCAGTGAACGGGCATCTCAGCGGGGGACAGATCTGTGATGCTCTGTAAGAACGCATCAGGACAACTCCCTCTCCGCGCGCTAGCGCTCATCCTGTCCCTTCTCATAGTTTCGAGCAGCGCATCATCGTTAGTTTCTGCCAGTACGCTCTTTTCAGGGTCGGCGTCCGCGGCTTTTACCGGATGATAAAGCGGCTTCGGCCCTAGAGGACCTCTGATAGCCCGTCCATCCAGCGACAAATCTGGCCCTGCATATTCGAGTTTCGAGCTCGTAGAGTTACGACAGCATCCGCCCTGGCGCGTTACGAGAAAATGTTCCGCAAGTTGCTCCCCCCGGGGGAACAGCCAGGGGGTTTTCGGAGGTGCAAAGTCAGGTGGCGCATAGGGCGCATCATCAGGGCTATGGAGGTGAGGGAAGCGCCAGCTTGGGTGCGAAACCATCACTCGGGAAAACAATCGACCGGTGAACCACGAAGGTTTAAAGGTGAGATTTGGGCCGGAAAATTCTCTTGTTTCAAGTGGGCACTATCCTCCTTCAGGCGAAGAGCGGCCGTCTGATTGTCCGCCTGACGAAAGAGGTGAAGCCCGGGGCGTTCGTCTACGATGACGGCAGGAGGAAGCTTGGAAAGGTGGTGGAGCTCATCGGCCCGGTCAGGGCCCCATACGCGTCCGTCGCGGTTGTGAGCAGCAGAATCGGGAAGCCGGGGGATCCGGCGTTCGTGGAATGATAAACCAGTGAGTCTCTGGAGCCAGGGGAGAGACGACGGGTTCAGGACGTCCTGCCCGGTCTGCGGCAACAGGCTGATCGGGGACGCTGAGAAGGGGGAGCAGGTCTGCCCCACCTGCGGGTATGTGACCGTGGCTCCGGCTGACTCGGGCCCCGAGTGGAAGGCCATGGATCTGGAGGAGAAGAACCGCAGGGTGAGAGTAGGGTCCCCCACGACCCTGGCGCTTCACGACCTGGGGCTGTCCACGGAGATCAGCAGGACCATGCGGGACTCCCACGGCAAGTACCTCGACCCGGCCATGAGAGCGACCGTGGAGAAGATGCGGAAGTGGCAGAGCAGGACGAGGACGGTCAACAGCGAGGAGAGGGGGCTCTCCAACGTCCTTTCGAAGATAAGCGAGCTCTGCGAGGCGCTCAACCTCCCCGACAACGTCGCCGAGACCGCGGCCCAGATCTACAGGACGTCGGCCAAGATGAAGGTGGCGAAGAGCAAGTCGATACTGGGGATGACGGCCGCGACGGTCTACCTCGCCTGCAGGAAGTGCGGGGTCTCCAGGACCCTCAAGGAGGTGGCCAGGGCCGCAGGGATGGAGAAGGGGAACGTCGCCAGGTACTTCAGGCTGGTCCTCAAGGAGGTGGAGAAGGAGTACGTCCCTCCCCCGTCCGTCGAGAAGTACATCTCGAAGCTAGTCAACATGGCGAAGATAGACCCCAAGGTGGAGATCCTCGCCCTCAACCTCTCCCGCAAGACAAGCGACTCCAAGATCTCCAGCGGCAAGGCGCCCGCCGGACTCGCGGCGGCATACGTCTACCTCTCTTCGGTGATGGTAGGCGAGCACCTCCCGCAGAGGGAGGTCGCCGAGTTCGCCGAAGTCACAGAGGTCACCGTCAGGAACAGGTGCAGGGAGATCTTGGACAACTATGTCATAAGACAGGAGTTCATGCCGGCGAAATGACGAAGACGAAGGCGAAGGCGAAGCCCCAGAAGGCGGCGAAGAGGCAGCCGAGGCAGAAGAAGGAATCTGAGCCCTCTCAGCCCGTCGAGCGGACGGAGGAAGAGCTGGTCGACCTGACCTCCCGGGTCTACAAGCTCGTCGTAGAGAGGGGGAGGGACGGGGTGTTGCAGAGCGAGATCTGGAAGGAGCTCGGGCTGACCAGCAGGGACGGTTCGAGGCTCGCGATCAGGCTCGAGAGGAGGGGGCTGATAGGGAGGGTGAAGGTACTCGAAGACGGGAGGTGGACCTACAAGCTCACCCCACTCCGGTTCCCGACCGACATGACGTCCATAGAGAAGGCTCCGTGCATAGTCTGCCAGTACGAGCCGAAGTGCTCCATCGAAGGAGAGGTGAGCCCCTACGTCTGCCCCTGGATAGGGCCCTGGGTGGTCCAGGAGGCTATGGTCGCCCGGAGCGGGCCTGGCGAGGCCGAAGCGGTCCCGGCAAGGTAAGGCGCGCGCGATGCCAACGAACGACTCCCTCGAGCGATTGGTCCGCGCCGCCCGGAAGGCGAGGGAAAGCGCATACTCCCCCTACTCCGGGGTGAAGATAGGCGCCGCCGTGCTCTCCTCCGGCGGTTCAATCCACACCGGGGCGAACGTCGAGAACGTCTCTTACGGCCTGTCGTGCTGCGCCGAGAGGACCGCCCTGTTCAACGCCGTCTCCGGGGGGGACAGGAAGATAGTGGCCATCGCCGTCGTGGGCGGGTCAGAGGAGTTCACCCGACCGTGCGGGGCATGCAGGCAGGTGATGGTCGAGTTCAACCCTGGGATGAAAGTGCTGATGCGCGGCATCGACGGCTTTTCCGAAGACGGGACGGCCGAGTCTCTCCTCCCGCACCGCTTCCGCCCGGCTGGTCTCGCGAAGCGTTGAGGCTCAACGAAGCCCGGCGGGACCTCTACAGGCGCCTGGCCAGGGAGCAGGGGTACAAGAGCAGGGCGGCTTTCAAGCTCATCGAGGCTAACGAGCGCTACGGCTTCGTCAGTGCGGGGTCGAAGGTGATCGACTTCGGTGCGGCCCCCGGCGGGTGGATGCAGGTCGCTTCGGAGCTGGTCGGGCCGGAAGGGTTTGTCGTCGGGGTGGACAGGGCGCCAATCCGGGTCAAGCTCCCCAACGTGGCCGCCTTGAAGATGGACGTGGAGGACCCGGGGGTCCCGGCCAAGGTCATCGACCTCCTCAAGGGGAAGGCGGACGTCGTCCTCTCCGACCTGGCTCCAACGGTGACGGGGGTCTGGGAGCTAGACCAGACGAGGCAGGTGGACCTCACCCTGAAGGTCCTCGACCTCTGCAGCGAAGTCCTCAAGGAGGGCGGTTCCGCCTTCTTCAAACTCTTCGAGGGCGAGAGGTCCCAGGAGGTCAGAGACAGGTTCAGGCTCGCCTTCTCTTCGGTCCGGGTCATCAAGCCCGCCGCCAGCAGGAACGCGAGCTCGGAGCTGTACTACCACTGCCAGGGGCTGAAGCGAAAAGTCCCCTGACCCGGGGCCTGCTCAGCGCCGCCCTGGACCTCACGCTTTCCGGGGGCGGGCGCTCGCGCTCTTCACCGCCTCCACGACGTCGCCGTACGATGCGTCTGTCTTGATCCCCTCCTGCTCGAAGGGGGTCCTCATCACCCGGTGGCCCCCTCCGGTCAGCCGTCTGATGACCTCCAATTCGGGGACGGTCGGGACCTTCAGCCGCGAGCAGACCTCGGCGATGTCGAAGCTCCAGGGAGGAAACCGGTCGACCCCGACGAGCGACCCCAGCACCTCCGACCCCCGGTAGAGCCCCCTCGCTGTCGCTTCCTTGCGGGCGTCCTCGACCAGCCGCTCGTCGACCACCTTCCCTGACCACAGAGGGCCCGCGACCTTGAGCTTCCCTCCGCAGACTCTGCAGGCAGGGTCTCCGTTATGCGGCGCAAGCGCGTCCCCGCAGGCAGGGCACCAGGAGATCGTTCCGACCCCCTTCAGCGAAGCTTCGGCCTCGGACGCTCCGGCGCGGACCCGGACATAGACCCGGATGTAGTGGCGGGTGGAGTGAGCGGCCACCGGCTCTATGCCTGCGTCGATGGCAGCGCCCTGCCTGGCCATTGACGCGAGCAGGATCCTGACCCCTGTCTCGTGGTGGAAGCGGTTGTTGAGCGGAACCGAGCCGTAGCGCCTGACGCAGGTCGCCCGATGGACGCCGCAGAGCACGGCTGTGTCGGTGGCGGTCACGGAAAGGATTCCGCCGTCGGCGGTGGCGGAGATCCCTCCCTGAAGATATCGGACAGGTGAGCCGAAGGGGTCGACGTCCACGAAGTCGAACTTCTGGCCTCTCCCGAACCTGGAGAAGAGGAACGAGCCGGTCTCAGAAACTGCAAACCTGAGTTTGCTGCTCACGCCGTTGGCCGCCGCAGCCTTTTTCGCGGCAGCCAGGGCCCTCTCGTTGAAGTCGACCAGAGTCACTTCTGTCCCACCCTTGACCTCGTTCGCAACCCGGACCCCTCTGGCCCCTACCCCGGACATGGAGTCGCAGAACGTCCCCCCGCCAGCTGCCGAGGTCAGGGCGACGGAGACGTCTCTGTTGAGGGAGGCGGCGGGGTTGAAGAAGACCGGCGAAGTAGGAGGCGGGTCCTGGGAGAGACTCGCGTCGGGGACCAGGAGGACCGTCCCGCCCTCCCTGTGCCTGACCAGCTTCAACGCCCCCGTCGCGCCGAAGACAGGTGTTAAACGATTCCGGCGGCGCCTGGTACCTTATTGTACCCGCCCGGGCGGAGGGAGAGCCCTTGTCCAAGCTGTGGCTGGTCTCCGGCCCCCCAGGTGTAGGCAAGTCGACGCTGGTGTCCAGGGTCGTCTTGAAGCTGAAGAGTGCTGGGGTGATAGTGGGTGGGTGCACGACGTCAGAGAAGAGGGAGGGCGGGGCGCGGGTAGGGTTCGAGGTGAAGGACCTCACCACCGGAAGGAAGGGGGAGCTGGCTTCGGTCTCCTCGAGGTTCGGCCCCAGGGTTGGGAGGTACAGGGTGAACCTGGTGGACCTGGCGGAGATAGGGGCCGCGGGGCTCGAAGCGGCGGCCGAAAGGTCGGAGCTGATAGTCGTCGACGAGGTAGGGCCCATGGAGCTCGTCAGCCCTGAGTTCAGGCGCGCGGTCGAGAAGTGCGAAGCTACCGGGAAGCCGATGCTGGCAGTGGTACATGAAAGGATGGAGGACGACATCCTCGGCGAACTCAAGGCCCATGCGGAGGAGGTGGTCGTCCTGAGCCCTGAAAACAGGGACGCCGCCGCGGACGACCTCGGGGCGAAGCTCCTGGCCGCGGTGGGTGGGCCGAAGACAGGTTGAGAGAGTCTCGCGCTGTCGGGGGCGTGGTAGTAAAATGCTCTACAGGCGTGATATCACACGCTAGAGCGAAAAGTCAGGCTTGCGCAGGCAGTGGGACTATGGCTAGCCGAAGGGGACAAGTTAACCAAGCGAGAAATCACATTTACTAACAATCAACCTTACCTTATCGCCCTCTTCCATAGGCCAGTTCATGAGAATCTCCATCCGAAGCACACGCCTCGCATTGCAGTATATCTTCCCAATCTGGACATCCCTTACGAAAAACCTGTTGGGTGGGCAAGATGTCGAGTGTATGTGGATAAAAGGGCAAACGTGCCGTACTACATCTACCGGGTGAGCGGAGTAAAGACTGTCAAGAGTTGGAGAGCGCTTGTATCTTCTGTCTCCAGCGACACGAGTGACTACGGACCAGTTCTGCAGGGTTTCTTCGCTGGAGAGGGAAATGTTAGAGAGAGTGCCCATCACTCGCGACTAGTCAGAATTGCACAGGGAGAGCCTTATCCCCTGCTGGAAACAATTCTGCGCCACTTTGGAATCTCGTTCAAGTACGGAGGCCATAGGGAGTATTCGATTTCTGGCCGCGACAACTTCGAGAAAATCCTCGCATTAGGAGCAGCTCATCTTCATCGTTCGAAGCATAAGAAACTTCTCAGAATGATGGAGAGATACCGGCAGCACCACTATCCGTATCATGCCCTACACGCGTTGGTACTGGCCAGACTCTCGACTCCCCGAACTGCTGAGGACCTTGCTATCGACCTGAAGCGCTCGACGTCGCGGCTTCGTCAGGTTCTGTGCGATTTGAGGTCCAAGGGAGATATCAAGATGTACCATGTCAACTCGACATACTTCTGCGTAAGGGCAACCTCCGGGGTAGTGGCAATCTCGAAGCAGAAGGCTCGGATTCTTGCTTTGATGGAGGCTCTCCATCGTCCTTTCGAACTGTCCGCAGAGTTGAAGAGGAATCGAAAGGCGGTCACCCGCCGGTTGCGCGAACTTGAACACATCGGCTTGGTCTATCTGGAAAAGGCTAATTGGCACAAAAGTCCGACAACCAGCCGGGTGATTGTAAGATGACGATAGTCGGTGGGCTCGACGAAGCTGGGAGAGAGCAATGGCCCTCCATGCTCCCCAACAGGTTGCCTACTGGGACCCCTCGTTGTTGCGGGAATCTCTATTGAAAGAAGCAAGGTCAGGAAACTGAAGGAGATTGGCGTAAAGGACTCCAAGCTACTCTCGGCGGCTAGGAGGGATGAACTCTACCCCCAGATAAGGGAACTCGCCGAACACGTCCACTGGGTTGGAATTCCGCCGAGGGAGATAGACGAAGTCGTGACGACCGGCCGGAGGCTTCGGAAGCTCAACTATCTGGAGGCGATTTACTTCGCCAGGGTCATCGCCCATCTGGGGGCGGAGAAGGTAACTGTGGACGCCTCTGACGCCGTCGCCGACCGCTTCGGAAGGGACATCTCCGCCAACTTGGCTGCGAAGGTGAAGATTGCCTCCCTGCACAAGGCCGATATGAACTTCCCAATCGTGTCGGCAGCCTCCATAGTGGCCAAGGTCGAGAGGGACAGACAGGTGGAGCTCCTAAAGCAGGTGCACGGGGACTTCGGGTCGGGGTACCCTTCAGACCCAGTTACCACAGACTTCTTCACCAGGTGGCTGGCTCGCGGGGCCCCCCTTCCCCTCTACGTGAGGAAGAGCTGGAAGACCTGGGACCGCTATGCCAGACTCGCGGGCTTACCCGGCCGCACAGGCTCCCCTACAAGGTTTTAGCCTGGGTGGGGCTTCACGCCTCTACTCTTGAAGGTCAGCATCGAAATCGTCGCCGTGACCCCCGAGTCGCTCTTCGACCCTCGCGTCCTGGACTTCCAGAACCTGAAGTCCCGTGGACTGGTGTTCATCCCGGGACCCGGAGGATAGGTCGACGAGGAGAGCGTGAGGATAGGGGATGTCGTCCGCCAGACGCCTCCCAGGGGGTTCGAGTCCCGATGGCGCCCCGCTTCGGCGTGGCGGTCGGAGGCCGCGCGACGCCTGACCGTCGCCCCACCCGGATTCCGATGCTAGCCAGCCTGGATCGCGTATACCAGCGCGTGGTCCTTCTCGAATGGGCTGAGCTCTGTCACGCTCCTGACCTTGAACCCGGCGCCTTCGAGCTTGGCCGTCTCGTCCGCGTACACCCGCTCCGGCTCCTTCAGGACGTCGATGCTCCTCGCCTTGACCACCAGGAGGAGAGTCCCGCTCCCCGCGAGGAGGGCCCTGCAGTTCGCGATGGCTATCTCTGTCTGGTCCGGCTGGGCTATGTCGCAGTACACCACGTCAACCTTCGAGATCGAGTACTTCGATGGGTCCCTGGCGTCGGCGACGAAGGGGACCACGTTCCTCCTTTCCCTGGCTACGCGTTCCACGAACTCCCTGGCTACCCTGGGAGAGAACTCCACCCCTATCACCAGCCCGCTGGGGCCGACGAGGTCGGAGACGTGCGAAGGGGTCGTCCCCGTCGACGCCCCTAGGTAGAGTACCCTGGACCCTTCGCGGACGATGTCGTCTGGGAGCCCCTTCAGCATGGCTGCGGCCAGCTTGCTCCTGAAAGGGTCCCAGGTCCGGAACTCGACCCCTCCTCTGACGACGAGGTCCTCGTTGTACACCCTCTTCCCCGGCGCCAGGTTCATCGTCAGAAGGGCGCTCCTTCCGTTCCTCTCCTCCCTGAGGAGGCGCGTCATCTCCTTCTGAACTTCTCTCGCCTTTGAGGCCTTCCTTCCTTCCTCGGCCTCCCGCTGGGCTCCGGCTTCCGCCGGGGAGGCTCCTTGTACTTCTCCTTGATGCTCTCGAGCCTCTTGTCCAGCCCTGCCTTGATGGAAGCGTCCTCGGCCCCGCGGTAGTAGTCGACCCGCGCGGCGATGGCTATCTTGTTGGCCAGGGTCCTCGCTATCTTCCCCCGCTGCCACTTGGGGGCGGTGTGGACCGCCTGGTGCTGGAAGAGGATGCCGTGCTTCGGAGGCCTCGCCCCCGTCCTGAGGGACCTGAACAGGGCCTTCTCGGCCCCCAGGATCTGGATCGTGCTCGCCGGGAGGACCGCCAGCCTGTCCAACCCTCCGGCCTTGGCCATGAGCCTGGCGCCTATGGTGGCTCCCGCCACTTCCGCGACGTTCGGGGCGACCTTCTTCATCTGTGACCCGACGTACTCGTCGAGCCCGCCCCTGAGGTTGCTCAGCTGCACCGCCAGCGCGGCGAGCGCTTTCACCCTGCCGATGTCCCCGTCCGAGATGGTCCCGCCCTTGGACCTGTCCCTGGCCTCCAAAATCGCGTCGACCTTCTTGTCGGTGAACCCCCTGCCGGCTAGGGCCTCCTTCGAGAACCCCTCCCGTCCCCCTATCTCTGAAATCATCTTGCAGAGGGCGATGTTGTCCTGGACCATCTGGATCAGCTCGGGAAAGTGGAGCCCGTACCACTCGGAGGCACGGGTCGCCGTCACGTTGAGGTGCTTGTCAGTGTCGTCCAGGGCCTGTATCGCCTGGACCAGGTGCAGGTCGGGGCGGGATGATGCTTCGCGTATCGCCGCTTCCGCTTCGGCTATGCTCTTCTGGCGGAGCGCCTCGAACTCAGGGGATCCGGGCGTCGGTTCGATGGACAACTTGAGGGCGCTCGACCCTCACGTGATTAAAGGGTTTCACAGAAACGACTCGATGGCTTCCTTGAGGACGGACCTGTGGCACTCCGACGGGTCCTTCTCGGTGCAGAGGAGGGTGATGGTCCCTTTCTTTGACTCCCGGGCAAGCCCTTCGACGATGGCCTCTTTCCCCTTCAGGGACCTCATGTACTCACGCCTGAACTCAGGCCAGTCGACCTTTCCGGCCTTCCTGCGTCTGACGAGGTCCATCGGGGTCCCGAGCTCCTTGATCCAGACATCGACCTTGTCCTTGGAGATTCCCCTGGGCCACAACGACATGACCAGCACCCTGCGTCCGTCGGAGGCCTCGGGCGGCGAGTAGACCGACTTCCCTATCTTGATCAATAAGACGACCGCCCTCCTGGCGAAGACAGCTGCGGAACCTCCTCCCTCGACTGTCCCCGGACCGGCCGGGGCGTTTTATCGGTTGTCCCAGTGGTCTCAGGGCGCCCCTGACCCGGAGCGCGTCTGACTGAAAGCCGGGAGGAGCACGTCCCCGGCGAGAAGGCGGGGGCCGCCGGGGCCCGGACCGTCCTCAGAAAGATTAAATGCGGAAGACGGTCGCCTGTACTCAGGAGGTTAGAGCAAGAATGCCGACCCACGGAAGTCAGCAGACCAGCCTCAAACTGGCTGCCTTCAGTCACGAAGGCTGGCAAGGTTAGATCCCAGACTCCGAAACTCGAGGGGAAACCAAAGGAAAGCAAGATCCCCAAAGTCAGGAACAAGCGGACCTACGAGAAGCGCTTCACCCTGAAGCGCAAGCCCGGCCAGAACTGGATCAGACAGTGACAGCGCAGGCTCTGGACAGGCTCCAGGAAGCCGCCTCGTACATAGCGGAGCTAGTCGCCAGGGGGACGGTCCGCACGAGGAGCGACCTGGAGAAGCTGAAGAAGAGGGCCGCGGCGGACTTCCAACTCGACAGGTACCCTTCGAATGCGGAGATCCTTGCCCACCTTCCGCCGGGGGACAGGGACCGGAGCGCGGGGCTCCTGCGCGTCCACCCGAGGCGCAGCGCCTCAGGCATCGTCGTCGTCACCGCCTTCTCGGCTCCCTTCTCCTGCCCCCACGGGACCTGCGTCTTCTGCCCCGGAGGGCCGCGGCAGGGGACCCCCCAGTCGTACCTGCCGCAGAGCCCGGGGATGCAGTCGGCGCTCGAGGTCCGGTTCGACCCGCGCCTGCAGGTCGAGAAGTCACTCGCCAAGTACGTCGCCAACGGCCATGCCGTGGGGAAAGTGGAGGCCATCATAGAGGGGGGGACGTTCATCGCGCTCGATCCGGGATACCAGACCGCGTTCGTGAAGGGGATCTACGACGGCCTCAACGGCGCGGTGTCCGGGACGCTCTCAGAGTCCCAGACCGCCAACGAGACGGCGGCCAGCAGGTGCGTGGGGCTGACCCTCGAGTCGAAGCCAGACTGGTGCAGACCGAGGGACGTGGACCTGATGCTCGGGCACGGGATCACGAGGGTCGAGATAGGGGTCCAGAGCCTGAGGCCTGAGGTGTTACTGCGCAGCAACCGCGGGCACACGGTCGAGGATGCGGCGAAGGCGTTCCAGGTCGCCCGGGACGCAGGGCTGAAGATCACGGCCCACATGATGCCCGGCCTCCCCGGAGCCACCCCTGACGGAGACCTCGAGGACCTCCGCAGGCTCTTCGATGACGAGGCCTTCCGCCCCGACATGTCAAAGCTCTACCCGACGCTTGTGGTCCCTGGGACGGCGCTGGCGAAGCAGTTCAGCGCGGGACTCTACAAACCGTATCCCTTTGAGACGGTGGTCGAACTCCTCAGCGACATGAAGGGCTTCGTCCCCCCCTGGCACAGGATCATGCGGATACAGAGAGAGATACCAGCCGCCGAAATAGAGGGCGGGGTGAAGGACGGGAACCTCAGGCAGCTCGTCCTGCAGAGGGCCAGGGAGAAGGGGATAACATGCCGGTGCATCAGGTGCAGAGAAGTCCTTCTGAGGGACCCGGAGGCGCTCGGCAGGGACGACTCCCTGACCTACAGGGAGGCTCGCTACACCGCCTCGGGCGGGGAGGAGGTCTTCGGGTCGTTCGAGTTCGAAAGGTCCGGGACCATCGCAGGCTTCGTCCGGATGAGGGCCCCTTCTCCCCTGGCCCATAGAACGGAGATGAGGGGGGGCGCGGTGGTTAGGGAGCTCAGGGTATACGGGGTGGTGGTGGGAATAGGGAAGAAGGAGGACGCCGCGTGGCAGCACAGGGGGATCGGCGCGTCCCTTTTGGAGCGCATGGAGGAAGCGGCGTCGTCAGAGTTCGGCGCCAGGAAGGTCCTCGTGATAAGCGCCGTGGGGACCAGAGGGTACTACCGGAGGCTCGGGTACGAAAGGGACGGCCCGTACATGGCGAAGGGCCTTCGCTAAACGATTTAAGACCGGAGAAGCGCGGGACTGTTCGCATGGGGGACCTTTCGGGCTACAAGGGGGGCGCCCTCCGCTTCCTGCAATCCGCCAAGGCCTCGATCGGTGACGTGCTCGAAGTCCAGACGAAATGGGGGGCGGTGACAGGCACCCTCGTCCCCAGGTATCTCTACGGCGACGGAGACCACGTCGTCCTCAAGCTGAAGTCAGGGTACAACGTCGGCCTCAGCCTCGACGGCCTCGGGAGGGCCGCCGTGAAGTCGAAGGGAGAGAAGCCCTCCTTCTCCCCGCCCCCGCCCCCGAAGTCTCCGGAGGGGCTCCCAAGGGTGGCGCTCCTCGGCACCGGAGGGACGATCGCCAGCAGGATCGACTACCGGACAGGGGCGGTGAAGCCTGCCGTGTCAGAGTCGGAGCTGCGCGCCCTCGTCCCGGAGCTCTCAGGCGCGGCGAGGGTCGAGGCCGAGGTGATGTTCGATATACTCAGCGAGAACGTGGCCCCGAGCCACTGGGCCAAGATGGCGAAGAGGGTGGCCAGGGCCGTGGATGAAGGGGTCGACGGGGTCGTAATCACCCACGGCACGGACACCCTGGGCTACACGGCGGCGGCGCTCAGCTTCGCCCTGGTGGGGATCCCTGTACCTGTAGTGCTCGTCGGCGCCCAGCGCTCGCCTGACAGGCCGTCGTCCGACGCCCCTCTGAACCTGGTCGCGGCGGTCTCGGTGGCAGGCACAGCGAAGTTCTCCGGCGTGTACGTCGCCATGCACCTCGGGGAGAGTGACGACAAGATCGCGTTCCACAGGGGGACCCGGGTCCGGAAGAACCACACCAGCAGGAGAGACGCCTTCGTCTCCGTGGGGGTCCCGCTTGCGGCCGTCTGGGGAAAGGGTGGGCTCGAGTACGTATCCGAAGGCCTGCCTCCGCGGGGAGGCTCCTTTAGGCCGAGGCCGGCTTTCGCCCCCGGCGCCGCGCTGCTGAAGTTCTACCCCTCGATGCCGCCGGAGGCCGTTAGGTCGGCCCGGCGGCTGGGCGCCCGGATCATAGTGGTGGAAGGGACGGGGCTGGGGCACGTGAGCGGGGAGGTCACGAAAGAGCTGGCACTCTTCGTGAAGTCCGGAGGGGTCGCCTGCATGACCTCGCAGTGCATCGGAGGCAGGGTCGACCTCAACGTCTACGAGACGGGGAGAGACCTCCTGCAGGCGGGGGTAGTCCCACTCCGCGACATGCTCCCCGAGACCGCCCTCGCCAAGGCGACGTGGGTCCTCGGGACCGGGGCAAAGGGGGAAAGGGCGAAGGAGATGATGCTGCACGACGTCGCCGGGGAGACCACGGCGCGGACCTTCCCTGGATAGGGGCTCAGGTTGACTGAAGAGCTTCTCGTAGGCCTGGAGATACACCAGCAGCTGGCCATCCCCACGAAGCTCTTCTGCGCCTGCCCTCCGGTGAAGTCCGAGGAGTTCCCGGGGAAGTTCGAGCGGAGGCTCCGTCCGGCACAGAGCGAGACGGGCCGCCTCGACCCCGCCGCCCTCTTCGAGTATTCCAAGGGGAAGTCCGACCTTTACTTCTGGAACCCCGAGTCGTCATGCCTCGTGGAGGCCGACGAGGAGCCCCCGCACCCCCTCAGCGCGGAGGGGCTGGATGCCGCCCTCCTGGTGGCCGCCACCCTGAATTCCAACTTCATAGACGAGGTGCACGTCATGCGGAAGATAGTGATTGACGGCTCGAACACCGGGGGGTTCCAGAGGACGGCGGTGGTGGGTCTGGGAGGCTCGTTCGACGTGGACGGGGAGAGGGTGGGGGTGCAGTCCGTCACCCTCGAGGAAGACGCCGCGAGGAACCTCGGAGAGGACGGCGGCTCCAGGCGCTTCGCCCTGGACAGGCTCGGCGTGGCCCTGGTCGAGATAGCGCTGGAGCCGGTCAGAGGGGACCCTGGGCGCGTCGGCGCCGTCGCGCTCCACCTGGGCCGCATGCTGAGGTCGACAGGGAAGGCGGCGAGAGGACTCGGGACCATCCGTCAGGACATGAACGTCTCCCTGGGAGGAGGGAGGGTCGTGGAGGTGAAGGGGGTCCAGAAGCTCAACCTGATCCCGAAGGTGGTGGGGTACGAGCGGAGGAGGCAGTCGATGCTGAGAGCGGTCGCGGCGGAGCTGAGGGCGAAGGGGGTGCGGAGGGTGCAGTGCAGGTCGATGGACGTGACGGCGGCGATGGCGAGGACGGCGTCTCCGGTCATCAGGGAGCTGGTCGCCCAGGGAGGGGTCGTGCATTGCATCTCAGCCCGAGGGCTCGCGGGGCTCCTGGGGTGGGAGCCGGAGCCGGGGGTGAGGCTCGGGAAAGAGCTCGCCGAAGTGGCCAGGGCGGGTTCGCTGGGAGGTGTCATACACTCCGACGAGTTCGAGAAGCAGGGGGTGACGGGCCCTGAGGCAGACGAGCTCAGGAACGTCATGGGGTGCGGCGCCGAGGACGGCCTCGTGCTCGTCGCCGGCCGTTCCGACAGCGTGGAGAGGGTCGTCCCCGTCCTGGTTTCCAGGCTGAAGGCGGCGACAGAGGGGGTCCCGGAAGAGACGAGGGCGCCGACCGACGCCGGCGAGACGAGGTACATGCGCCCGCGCCCAGGCTCACAGAGGATGTACCCTGAGACGGACATCCCGGACATCCCCATCCCGGGGCGCCTGAGGGCGCAGATGGCGAAGGCGGTCCCGGAAGATTGGAGATCGACGGTGAAGGCGCTCCAGAGCAGATACTCCCTGAGCTCGGACATGGCCCTGAAGGTCTACGACTCGGGCCTCGTGGCCGAGTTCGTGCGGGCGTGCGGAAAGCTCCGGCTCGAGCCATCGTTCGTAGCTTCGACCCTGGTCGACCTCCCGGCGAGACTGACGAGGGAAGGGGTCCCCGAATCGTCGTTCTCGCTTCCTGCGCTCATGGCTGCCCTCGAGGCGGTCGACGGCGGAAAGGCCGCGAAGGAGGCGGTCCCGGAGATCCTGCAGGGCGCCGGGGAAAAAGGGGTGTCAGTGGGTGAGCTGCTGGCGTCAACGGGGCGCGAAGTGCTCGACGAGGCCCGCGTGACGGGGGTGGTCGAGGCGGTCGTGTCACGGGAATCTGCGCTGATAGCGGAACGCGGGGATGCCGCGTTCTCCCCGCTCATGGGGGAGGTGATGAAAGAGCTCCGAGGGAAGGCTGACGGCTCGCTGGTCGCCAAGGTCCTGCGTCAGAAGGTTTCAGAGGCGGCCAAGAAGGCGGACAGGTCCCGATAGGACGCCGCGTCCCCCTTCTGCTAGGGGCCCCGGCCCGGTCTGCCTCCCCTCGCCAGACGAGTGCGTCAGTTCCCGCCCGAAACGTGCTTCCCCGACCTCGCAGCCTGAACCTACGCCGCTGGCTTCCGCCCTTTCTCTTCGAGCGCCCTTATCCTGGAGTCAACGAACTCGGCCTGCCCGGACAGGACCTTCCTGTACGCCTTCAGCAGCCTGGCCTGGTCTCCGGCGGTCGCGCCGTCGATGGTCTTCATGGACTTCATGAACGCCTTGTTGGCGGCGTCAACGGAGGCCCCGAGGGACTTCTGCACTACCGGCGCCGCCCTGTGGAGGGCCCTTTCCGTGGACTCCTGGGCCTTCTCTATGATCTCCCTCACCGACTTCAAGGTCTGCTTCGTCCTCGGTGACCCTCGGTCCTCGCTCACCGACACACCTTCCCTGCTGTACCGCGACTCATGCACGCATCTGTTTTCCAGCGATATATGATTCAACGCGTTAGAAACGTCTCGGCGCCCTCCGACGGCTCAGGGCGAGGCGCAGGCGGACGGCCCGTTGATAGCAGTCTTTATAGAAGCGCAGGAGCGCCTCTTACAACCTGGGGGCGTCCTGAATGTTAGCCATCCATACGCATCTGCTGTTCGGGACCACGGTCGGGTTCTTCGCCGTCATCGCCGTGGCGTCTGCGCTGGACCGCTTCGGCACCGCCATGTTCCGGAGGGGGGTCGCGATGCCGTTCTTCCTGGGGCGGCACCGCCTGCACCACAGGAGGGTCCTGTTCGTGGGGCTCCCTCTGGCTTATGTCGCTGTCGCTTCTCTGGTGCTCCTCGGCTTCGTGCAGATCGTATGGAGCCTGCTCTGGACCGGGCTCGCCGGAACGGTCCTCGTGTCCGTCGACTGCCTCATGGTCGACCTGACCATAGACTACGCCTGGAAGGGGAGGGGGTGGCGGTTCCTCAGGCACGAGTTCCTCTACTTCGCCGTCCCGGCGTACGCCTTCGCCGCGTTCCTCCGCTTCGCCATCTGACTGTGAAAGGTGCTCCCCTGGAATCGTAGAGGGGGCAGCCTTACACCCTCGGCAAGGACAGGTCCTGAGCGGTGGGACCGAGAACCAGCCCGTAGAAACTCACGTCCCACCACCTCCCGAACTTGAACCCCGCCTCCTTGAAGTCCCCCGCGTGCTCGAACCCCAGCCCTGTGTGGAGCCGGACGCTCGCCGGGTTGGGGGGCACGATACCGGCGATCACTGCGTGATAGCCAAGGCGACCGGCCCTGGCCAGGACCTCCCGCATCGCTGCCGTCCCCGCCCTGGCCCCCCTGCGCTCCCTGCGGACGTAGAAGGAGCTCTCGGCGGTGAGGGAGTAGGCAGGCCTGTCCCTGAAGGGGGAGAGAGGCGTATCCTGCCACCGAGCCTCTCGCTTCGACCACCACGATGGGGTGCCTCGCGGTGTGTCCCTCGAACCAGGCAGTCCGCTGTTCGAGGGTCTGAGGATGGATGCCGAAGGTCGCATGAGGGTTGACGACCGCCTCGTCGTAGATCTCCAGCAGCGCAGGGATGTCAACAGCTCTGGCATCCCTCACCTTCACCGCGGCTTCCGCGCTCGTTCTACCTGTAAAGCATCGGCACAGAGCTCAGTACGGCCGGACGTTGGCTCCCATAGGTCGAAGTAGAGGGAGCTCTCCGGATTCCCCAGGAGGCACGGGAGAGCCAGGGAAGCCCCCCGGGGGGAAGGTCCGGCGACGACGAGCACAGAGAAGGCAAAGGCATGGACGGGGAGGTGCAGAAGCCCGGAGCGGCGCTCGCTGGCCATCGGCTCAGGCTGAAGAAGGGGTGCGCCGCCGGAATCATCGCCTTCGGCCCCCGAAGAACCGGGAGAGCTCCATCGACTTCAGGGTGACCGCCCCGAATCCAAGCAGGGACAGGGAGAGGAAGTACTGCCCCACGAGGGACATCGGGACGGCGAGGAGGAGCGAGGCGACGGAGAGGGCCCCCTCCGCGAAGAGAACCCCGCTCCCCTCACCGGGCTGGGAGTCGGCCCTGGCCGCCTCCTTCCCTCCGGTCTTGGGGGTCCGGAAGAACGTCCCCTTGTCGCTGACCAGCCCCTTCAGGAACGCGATGGCCGAGATGGTGAACATCCCCGAAACGGTGTAAGAGAGGACCGGGAGGAGCCACAGGTTCCGGGGGGTGAGCATCTTCCGGATCCTCAGCGCGTTGGCCCCTGCGGCGTAGAAGACCACCGCGGGGACGGTCACAGCCACGACGTAGGCTGGGTTCGAGAAGAGGGAGCTCTGCGGGGAGACGAGCCTGAGGAAGACGGCCGAGGCCGTGAGGAGCGAGACCACTATCCAGCTGAGGCTTGCGAATGGGGAGAGGAGGGTGAGCAGGAGCCCCAGCTTCCTGAGCGGGTCCAGCTTCTTCGAGAAGAGGACCGTCCCCAGGTCGAGGCGCAGGCACTGGGACCACCCCTGGGCCACCCTGGCCGCCTGCCTCTTCCAGACCCTGAGGGACGAAGGGTCCTCGCTCAGGAGCTGGTCCCCGCTGAGGTACCCTCCTTTCAGCCCCGAGGCGAAGAGCCTGCAGGAGAGCTCCGCGTCTTCTGTGAGCATCCCCTCCTTCCAGAGCCCCACCTGACGGAGGGCGTCGGTCCTCGCGAGGACGAAACCTCCCTGCAGAGAATAGGGGAGCCCGAGCGGGGTGGACCCCATCTTCTGCAGCCCGTCGACCGTGTCCTGGAAGAGGGCGTAGGACCTCGTCACCAGGTTCGTCTCCCTGTTGTAGTGCCCCACCCTGAAGGACACGAAAGACAGGTCCCCCTTCGCCAGGGTCCTGACCCCGTCGGCGACGCTGCCCGAGGAGACCCTAGAGTCTGCGTCGAGGAGGAGCGTGTACTCCCCGGACACGCTCGCCATCGCGGCGTTCATCGCGCCTGCCTTGAACCCCTCCCTCCCCTTCCTCCTCGAGACCACGAAGCCGACCCCCTTGGCGCGCATCTCTGCTGCCGCCCCGTCGACCACCCCCGAAGTCTCGTCGTCAGAGTCGTCGGCGACCACTATCTGCAGCCTGTCCCGGGGGTAGTCGAGGGCGTCGAGGGCGGCCAGCGTCTCCCCCACGACGTCCCGCTCGTCGTAGACGGCGAGGAGGACGCTGAGCCGGGGGAGAGGAGTCAGGGGCACGGCCGTCGGCGGCGCCTTGTACGCGGCGCTCCCGGCGAAGAGGACGACGGTGTAAGCCGAGTAAGCGAACACAGGGACGCTGAACACGAGCACCGCGACCTCGACGACGAGGTCGAGCAAAGGCAAGTCGCGCCCGGCTGAGCCCGAGGCTATTTCTGGCTTGGCGGCCCTCCCGGCGTGGCAAGAGCCCTTCAACGCTTAAAGAGCCAAGGCCAGAGTCGGGGAAATCATGGATGAGAGCGCCAGGCGGATGTACCTCGTCGTCGCACTGGTGTCTCTGGCGATCATGGCGATCGTTGCCGTCTACGGCATAGTCGAGTCCCTGTACTTCACCGGGCAGCCGGTGGGGGAGACCTGGGTCAACGTCTACTTCCCGTTCACCCCCTACTTCGCCCAGCCCGTCACCTACTTCGCCGTCGCCTGCGTGGCCCTCTTCTACAGCGGGCTCAGGATAGGCGAAGAGAGGATCTCCAAGTGGCCCCACTGGCTGCTGATGACGATACAGCTCTTCGGGTTCATCGTGGCGTTCTCCGCGGCCTACGAGGTGATGTACAACTTCATGCTCTGGGGGTCGGCGTACACCTCCGCGTGTTCCACCAACCTCGCCAACCACATCCCCTGCAACCCCAACAACCTCTTCTCCACCTATCCGACTCCGTGGAACCTGGTCTTCGCCACCAGGTCGTTCTTCGCGCTCTTCGTGATAAGCGGGTACACGGTGTACTATCTGCGGAAGTTCTCCGACACCATCTAGCCGACGGTAGGGCGCGCCACGCCGGCGTAGAACAGGAAGACGTGCGCCACCGCGAAGACCGCGAACCCGGCCACCGGGACGGCGGCCACGGACGAGAAGGCCCCCCCGAGGAGGGGATACCAAGCGTAGACTTCGTACGCAGAGAAGACGAGCCCCATGGCAGCGGTCGAGACGGCCCAGGCGAACGTCAGCCTGGCGTCAGGCCGGAGCTTCAGCAGGGCGCCGCCGGCGAAGCAAGCGACCACCGGCCAGGCGGCGAGTACCGAGGCGCCGATGACGGCGACCACCAGCCACACCACGCCCATGGCGATGAAGAAGTAAGGCGCGTACCCCCTGATCAGGGCGCCGAGGTCGGGCATCTGAAAAGGCGGGCGTAAGTCTCGATATAAACCATGGCTTCATGTCGGGCGAGGTAGCCTTATCTGCCGAAAAGCCCGCGGTCGGACAGTTCTCCATGACCGCCCAGTCCCTGGCCACCTCCGCAAGCCTGGCAGCCAAGCTAGCGGGGCTGATGAGGCCGGCCGGCGAGATCGGGGAGTCTCTGCTCGCCTCCGCCACCTATGACGGCGACACCAGGAAGGCAGTCCTCAAGTTCTATGACCCGAAGGCGGGGAGGTTCTGGCTCTGGGAGGACAATACGGGACACAGGCCGTACTGCTTCACAAGGCTCCCGATGGAGGAGCTCGGGGCGATCAGGGCACGGAAGGACGTGGTGGCGATAACCGAGGAGGACAGGCTCGACCTGGTCAACGACACCACGGCCAGGCTGAGGAAGATTGTCACCACCGACCCCCTGGCGATAGGAGGGGGGAACGACAGCATACGGGACCAGATCAGGGCCTGGGAGGCGGACATCAAGTACTACGAAAACTACGCCTACGACCTGGGCCTCAGGATGGGGACCTACTACAGGGCCTCCCAGGGGAAGGTGGTCGCCGTGAGGCACGAGGTCACCGAGAGGGTCGCCCGGTCGCTCGAAGAGATCCTGAAGAAGAACCCTCCTGAGTTCACCCCCTACCTGAAGGAGTGGGCGGAGCTCCTCGGGGAGCCGCTTGTCGAGTTCAAGAGGGTGGCCCTCGACATAGAAGTGGACAACGAGCCCGGGAGGCTCCCGGACGTCGAGAACCCGAACAGGGAGGTCATCGCCGTTTCGTTCTACAGCGAGAGCGAGAAGCAGGTCTACCTGTTGAAGGGAGAGAGGAGCGCGGAGGGGCTGGACGGGGGACCCTTCGGGTTCCAGCTCTTCGAAAGGGAAGAGGACCTGCTCAGAGCGGTGCTCTCGAAGATCATGGACTACCCCGTCGTGGTCACGTTCAACGGCGACGACTTCGACCTCAGGTATCTGCGGCACAGGGCGGAGAAGCTCGGCGTCGGTGAGGACGAGGACCCCATCCAGCTCGAGCGGGTCGCCGCCTCGCTCAAGCACGGGATTCACGTGGACCTCTATCAGTTCTTCCGCAACAGGTCGATCCAGGTCTACGCTTTCGGCAACAGGTACACCGACCACACCCTCGGGGGGATCTCGGAGTCGTTAATCGGGAAGTCGAAGCTGGAGTTCGAGGGAGAGGTGGGCGCGCTCCCCCTGCTCAAGCTGGGGGAGTACTGCCTGAACGACTCGCAGCTCACGTTCGAGCTGACGTCCACGAGCGACTCCCTGGTGATGAAGCTCCTCCTCATGATCTCCAGGATCGGGAAGATGCCGATGAACGACGTCTCGAGGCTGGGCATCTCGAACTGGATACGGAGCATGCTCTTCTTCGAGCACCGAAGGATAGGCGCGCTGATCCCGAGGCAGGACGAGCTGTCCGAGAAGGGGGGAGCGTCCTCAAAGTCGGTCATAAAGGGGAAGAAGTACAAGGGGGGGCTGGTCATCGACCCGAAGCCCGGGGTCTACTTCGACGTGTCCGTCCTCGACTTCGCCAGCCTCTACCCCTCGTTGATGAAGGTGCACAACCTCTCCTACGAGACGGTCAACTGCCCCCACCCCGAGTGCAGGGCCAACAAGATACCGGACACTGATTCTTGGGAGTGCATCAGGAAGAAGGGGATCACCAGCCTCGTCATAGGGTCTCTCCGGGACCTGAGGGTCGGGCACTACAAGCAGCTCGCGAAGGACTCGACCCTTTCTAAGCAGGACAGGGAGCTCTACGGGGTGGTCTCGCAGAGCCTCAAGGTGTACCTTAACGGAGCCTACGGGAGCTTCGGGTTCGAGTCATTCGCGTTCTACTGCCTCCCGGTCGCGGAAGCGACCGCCGCCCTCGGCCGCGACGCCATCACCCGGACCATATCGAAGTGCAAGGAGCTGGGGGTCGACGTCCTTTACTCGGACACCGACTCGCTCTTCCTGCACAGCCCTTCGAAAGAGCAGGTGCTGACGATATCCCACTGGGCCGACAAGGACCTCGGGGTCGAGCTGGACCTGGACAAGGTCTACAGGTATGTGGCCTTCAGCAGTAGGAAGAAGAACTACTTCGGCGTCCTTCCCGACGGGACGGTGGACATAAAGGGACTGACGGGGAAAAAATCCGTCGATGGGGCGACGCCGATGCTGGCCAGGTTCGATGAGCGTGTGCAGCTTGTCACCGTCAGAGACGTCTTCAAGGCATTCAGGGGAGGCAGTGCTGTCGAAGTCCTGACCGTCGCAGACGGGCTCAACACTGCATGGGCAGGAATCTCCGACGCGACGCGGCACGACGTAGCCGACGTCTACAGGATGGAGACGAGCAAAGGAAGGGACCTGGTGCTTTCGGGAGACCATAGCGTGTACATAATGGACGCTTTCGGCCACCTCCATTGCAGGGCTACCAGGTCCCTCAAGAGGGGGGATGTCGTCGTCGGGGTTCAATATGTGCCTCCCCGGAACCCTTCAACGACGCTTCCCGTCCTGCGCTATCTTGTTACGCCCGTCAGAGTGAAGGAAGGGAGGGCATATTCCGGGAAAGCGCACGCTACATCGTCCACCCCAATCCCCATCGTGCTTCCCATGTGCGAGGAGCTAGCCACATTGCTCGGAATCTATGTGGCCGAAGGAAACACGAGCAGCGCCCCCGGGTCACGAAACAACTCCATCACCCAGAGCCGGCGCGCCAATCCGGAAGTCTGTTCTGCCATTGAAGCCTCTTGGAGGGCGCTTTTCCAGGTGCCCGCCAAGGTCTACCGGAGGGATGGAGGCGCCAACTCCTACTACCTGCCGAAGCTGCACGCGGAGCTCCTTGACCGGCTCTGCGGCGGCTCGAGCTCAACGAAGCACGTCCCGAGCGTTGTCCATGACGCCGACGGGGAATTTGTAGCCGCCTTTCTAAGGGGAGTCTTCTCCGGAGACGGCTATGGAGATGGGAAGAGGGTCAATATTGCATCTAAGAGCAGGACTCTTCTCGTTGGGCTGGGCTACCTCCTGGCCAGGTTTGACATTGATACCCGAATCAGGGTCATGCGTGTGAAGGGATCGGCTTACCACCAACTCAGTATACTCGGGCCTTCCAGCAGGGGAAGATTCTATGCTCATATCGGTTTCATGCAACCTCGCTTCAACCGCGGAGTGAAGTTCGGGCCCAGAAACAAAGAGCTGCTTCCTCTGAAGACGGACGGCTTGCTCTCCTTGAAAGGCGAGATCATGCGGCGAAAGGGACTCGCCAAGATGAGGGGGATCAGTATGCACGACTCTAGGTATTACAACCTGTCCATCCTAGACCGCTACAATTCGGTTCTGCGATCGTTGATGCAGGTAGCGGACACAGGTGAGAAGGCTCGGCTCGCCAAAATAGCGACGATGCTGAACGTGAAGGACGTCAGTTTCGACGAGATCGTCTCTGTCAAGAAGATTCCCGGTCGCAAGGCGATGTTCGACTTCTCGATCCCCACGTTCGAGCGGTTCGTAGCTGGCAACCTCCCTACGCTGTTGCACAACAGCCAGACCCCGGAGTACCTGAAGCGCGTCTTCTACAAAACCCTGGACATCCTGAGCGGGGTCAAGACCCCCGAGGACTTCGAGCGGGCCCGGACGGACACGAAGGGGCTCCTCACGACGATGCTGAACGAGCTCAAGGGGAAGAAGGTCCCCGTCATCGACCTCGCGTTCACTGTCATGATGGGGAAGCCCGCCGACAAGTACAGCGGGACCACCCCGCAGCACGTCAGGGCCGCGCTGCAGCTCCAGGAGAGGGGGAAGGAGGTCAAGGCGGGGGAGATGATCGCATACGTCAAGACGAAGACCCCCCCTTACGTCAAGCCCGCCGAGCTCGCTCGGTCCGACGAGATAGACCCCGACAAGTACATCGAGTACGCGCACTCCATGTTCGACCAGCTCCTCGACGCCCTGGACTTCTCCTTCGACGAGATCATGGGCGCCACGACGCTGGACCTGTTCTGGGGGAGTTAGCGCCGCGGGGGACGACGGAAGGGAGCCTCGGTCGCGAGCACGCCGTCCGGTGGCCGCCTTGGCGGGCTCGCACGTTTGAATAGCACCGGCGAAAGGGGCCGGAGAGATGCCCAGAAGGAAGCTGACGATAGGGCTCGTGCAGATGTCCATGGCGGAAGACAGGGGCTCCAACGTGCAGAAGGCGCTCGCCTACGTCGCCGAGGCGGCGAAGAAGGGGGCCGACGTGGTCTGCCTCCCCGAACTCTTCTCCATGCGCTACTTCCCTTCTTCCAGGCGGTCGGGGGCAGAACCCGAGCCCATCCCCGGGAAGACGAGCAGGGCGCTGGGGGAGTGCGCCAGGAAGAACCAGGTGGTCCTGGTCGGCGGTTCCATCTTCGAGGCCGCAGGCAACTCGAGCTTCAACACCTGCCTCGTCTTCGACCCGACGGGGAAGGTCTCGTCGAAGTACAGGAAGGTGCACATCCCGCAGGACGAGCACTACTACGAGCAAGACTACTTCGAGCCCGGAAAGAAGTACGCCGTCGCCAAGACCGCGGCCGGGAACCTCGGGACCCTCATCTGCTTCGACCAGTGGTACCCGGAGCCTGCGAGGGTCGAGAGGCTTATGGGGGCGGAGGTGATCTTCTACCCCACCGCCATAGGGTGGGTGAAGGGGATAGAGCCGGTCGAGGGGGACTGGAAGGATGCGTGGGAGTCGGTCCAGGTGGGGCACGCCGTGGCAAACAGCGTGGTCGTCTGCGCGGTCAACAGGGTGGGAAGGGAGGGGGACTCGAACTTCTGGGGCGGCTCCTTCGTCGCCGACCAGTTCGGGAAGGTCCTGCTTAGGGCCGACGACGACGAGGGGGTGCACACGGTCGACTGCGACTTGGGGCTCGGGAGGGTCGTCGAGGAAGGATGGGGGTTCATGAGAAACAGGAAGCCGTCTTCCTACAGGGCGATAGCGAAGTAGGGCATGGAACCGACCCCCGCATCGCTCGGCTTCAGGATGCCCGCCGAGTGGGAGAGGCACGACGCGACCTGGGTCTCTTGGCCCAAGGACCCGAACACCTTCCCGGCGCCTCTTCTCCCGAAGGTCGAGGAGGCCTACGTCAGGATGGTGGAGGCCCTCGGCGCGGCGGAAGAGGTCAGGGTCCTGGTCGACGACAGGAAGACGGAAGCCCGGGTGGCGGCGATGCTGAAGCACGGAGAGGACGTATCGTTCCACAGGATCAGGACGGTCGACGTCTGGACCAGGGACTACCTGCCGACATACGTCAGAAGCGAGGGGGTGGCGCTCGTGAAGTGGGACTTCAACGCATGGGGGAGGAAGTACGACGACCTCCTCCCTGACGACGGAGCCGGGACGAGGGTCGCAGAGTCCACCGGGCTGAAGGTCTTCAGGCCGAGGGTGGTCTTGGAAGGAGGGTCCATAGACTCGGACGGGGAAGGGACGGTGCTCACCACCGAGCAGTGCCTCCTCAACCCCAACAGGAACCCCACCCTGACGCGACGAGACGTCGAGGAGGTCCTCCGGGGCTACCTCGGGGCGAAGAGGGTGGTCTGGCTGAGGAGGGGGATAGAAGGGGACGACACGGACGGCCACGTAGACGACATCGCGAGGTTCGTGGGACCGAGGACGGTGGCAGCGGCCGTCGAAGCGAAGGAGTCCGACCCGAACCACGCCGCCCTTTCGGAGAACCTCTCGGCGCTGAGGGAGGCCAGGGGCGCAGGCGGAAGGGGGTTCGAGGTCGTCGAGATCCCCATGCCCCCGATGGTGGAGTCGGGGGACGGGAGGCTCCCCGCGAGCCACCTCAACTTCTACGTCGGGAACCGCTCCGTGGTCGTCCCCACCTTCGGAGGGAGGAGCGACAGGGCCGCCCTGAAGGCGCTGGAGGGCGCGTTCCCTACGAGGGAGGTGGTCGGGATTGACTGCAGGGCGCTAGTCTACGGGCTGGGGACCCTTCACTGCGTCACGCAGCAGGCGCCGTCCGCCAAGCTCAGCCCCTCACCTGTGCGACGCGGCCTCTGACTTCACGGTGGAGACGAAGTCTTCGACCTTCACCCCGAAGGTCTGCGCCCCGGCCCGGGTCCGTACCGCGACCGTCTTCGAGTCCTCCTCTTTCTTGCCGACCACCAGCATGTACGGGATCTTCTGGAGCTGGGCGTCCCTGATCTTGGCTCCCATGGTCCCGCTCGAGAAGTCCCCCTCGACCCTGACCCCTCCGGCGGCGAGCGCGCCGAGCACGCCCCGGGCGTACTCCAGGTGCTCGTCCGAGAGAGGGATGACCCTCGCCTGGACGGGGGAGAGCCAGACGGGGAGCGCGCCCTTGTAGTGCTCAAGCATTATCCCCATGAAGCGCTCGAGGGACCCCAGGATCGCCCTGTGGATGACCACCGGCGTGTGCTCCTTGCCGTCGGACGCCGTGTAGGCGAGCTTGAACCGCTTCGGCATCTGCAGATCGAACTGGAATGTCCCGCACTGCCACTCCCTTCCGAGGGAGTCTTTGACGTCCACGTCTATCTTGGGTGAGTAGAAGTTCCCCTCCTTCTCCTTGACTTCGTACTTCCATCCGCGAGACTCCACGGCACGGGTCAAGGCGCTCGTCGCCCGCTCCCACTCCTCGTCGCTCCCCATGGAGTCGTCGGGCCTCGTCGATATCTTCACCTTGTACGCGAGCCCGAAGACGCCGTAGACCCTCTCCATGAGGTCGAGGAGCTTTGCCACCTCCCCTTCGGCCTGCTCCTCCGTGCAGATGATGTGTGCGTCGTCCTGCGATAGGGACTTCACCCTGAAGAGCCCGCTCGCTACGCCGCTCAGCTCGTTCCTGTAGAGGGGGTCGAAGGCCGCGTACCTGACCGGGAGCTCGCGAAAACTCCATTTCCTCGTCTTGTAAATCAGGAAGTGGGAGGGGCAGTTCATCGGCTTCATCCCCATCTCCTCGTTCCCCAGCGAGGTGAGGAACATGTTGTCCTTGTAGTGGGCGCTGTGCCCGCTGACCTGCCAGAGCGCGGTGTTCGCGAGCGCCGGGGTGCTCACCTCCTGGTACCCGTCCTTCGCATACTCCTGCCTGAGGAACCCGACCAGGGCGTCCCTGAGCGCCAGCCCCTTCTGATGGAGGTACACCATCCCGGGGGAGACCTCCTGGAAGCTGAAAAGGTCGAGGCGTTCTCCGATGACCCTGTGGTCCGACTCCGGGAGGTTCGCGTACTCGCTCCTCTTCAGCCTGGCCATCGCCTCCGCGTCGGTCAGCTCCCTCCTCGCCTTCAGCTTCGGGGCCTGCGCTGGCCCGCCGTGGCTGTAGCTCCTGGACATCTCAGCCAGCGGGTGGCCTTTGACCTTGACCTGCAGCGCCTTCGTCCAACCGAAGGGCGCCCTGCTGACCTCCAGTCCCGACTCCTTCGCCGCCTTCTCCATCCCCAGGAGGAGGGAAAGCGCCTCGTCAGGCGGGGCGAGGTCCTGGCTGAGGTGCGCGAACGGGTACAGCATCAGTCGCTTCGTCCCCAGCTTCGACAGGAACTCCTTCGCTTCGGCCACCGCCTTCCCGGTGAGCGCGGCGTCGTCCCCCGACTCGAACGCCGTGAACAGCACCACGAGGTCCTCCTCTCTTACGGTCCGGGGGTCGACGTCCTCGGCTCCCTTGATCTCCCTCTTTACCGGGGTGTATTCTATGAAGTCGACGTGCATCTGCAGGATCTTCAAGGCGCCGCTACCATCTCGAACGCTCGAGGGACCTGGACTTCCTGGTCGCCTTCTTCCAGGCCTTGTAATGTTCCCTGCAGAGATAGACCCGGTGGCCTTCCCCTCCGGCGGTCAGACCGCTCCCGGCCATGTCTTCCTTGCTCAAGGACCTCTCGGCCTGGTTCTTGCACCCGGAGACCCTGCAGGCGACTCCCTTGTCGACCCTTCCCAACGGATATCAACCCCGGCTCCTTTTAGTTAATATAAAAACCGGGCCCACCCCTGCGACATGCTTGACAGGATGAGGGGGCGCCTGGGGTCATTGCTCTCCTCCGTGGGGGGGTGGTTCTCGCGGCTCGAGGGGTCCCCCACCGCCTGGACCGGGGTCGGGCTCGTCCTGTCGCTGCTGGCCGCCTACTCCTATGGCAGCGGCGGGTACAGGGGGGAGGCGCTGGCCGGGGTCCTGGTGCTCGTGTCCGGATGGTTCGACATCGTCGACGGCGCCGTCGCCCGGGTCACCGGGAGGACGTCCACGCGCGGGGCGTTCCTCGACTCGACCCTCGACAGGGTGGCTGAAGTTGCGCTCTTCGCAGGGATACTGGTCGGCGGCTACGCGGACCCGGTCTGGGTCCTCCTGGCTCTTTCGTTCAGCCTGCTGGTGAGCTACACCCGGGCGAAGGGGGACGCCCTGGGGGTGAAGCTGGCGGGGGTCGGGATAGGAGAGAGGAGCGAGAGGCTCCTGATACTCTCGGTCACGTCCCTCCTGGGGGTGGTGCAGTGGGGGGTCCTGATTGTGCTGGCCGTCGCGCTCT